>JAIOJQ010000320.1 GCA_019911865.1 Thermoanaerobaculia bacterium | reverse complement strand
CCCCGCCCAACGTCCCGTAAACCGTGCCCGCGGTGCGCCCGGCCGCAAGGCCAAGCCTGCGGAGCGCTGCGCGCTGCCTTGTCGGCCGGGCTTCGTTCACCCCGGGCTCCCACCGGTCCGTGTTGGACGGAAACCACAACCAAAGGAGAAAGCAGATGACCAGCCAGACCGCAATCACCCTCTACGGCAACGTCGGCGGAGACCCGGAGACCCGCACCATCCCCGGCAAGCAGATCACGAAGCAGTTCTACGACCCGATCATCGACGACATGGTCGAGCGCGAGTTCACCACCCCCGAACGCGAGGTCCGGACCTTCTCGATCGCCGTCAGCAAGAAGGATGACGAGGGCAACGACGTCACGCGCTGGATCCGCTGCGACGACTGGAACCGCCTCTCCCGCCTGGTCGGCAAGGGCGACCGCGTGAAGGTCAAGGGTCACTTCCGCGAGCGCACCTACCAGAAGGACGGCGAGACGAAGACCGTGCGCGACTTCGTCGTCGAGGACCTCAAGATCGAGCGCCACAAGATCCGGCACCGGGCGGAGTAGGCGCCGGGCTTAGGGGCCGCCCCGTGCGGGGCGGCCCCAGCTCGAGGTGCCCATCGACGCGGGTCCGGCTTCCCTGCCCGAACGGGTGGTTGGCCCACCAGGTGGAGCTTGCCTCGGAGAAGGTCCCGGCCCCGACCCGAAAGGTGGTGCGCGGAGCCGGAGGGCGTCGTATCGTTCTGGCATGCGGCGGCTCCGGCACAGGCTCGCGTGGTTGGCGGCACTCGCCGCCTTGGCCTTTGCCGGAGTCCTTCCCCTCTGTGGCGATTGCGGACCGTGCGGCTCGTCATGCCCTGGTCGTGACGCCTGCCATGAGACGGCGACGTGGCTGGATGGCCCGTCGTGCTGCGCATCGGCCGGCCCGGTGGCCGCTGCCGATGCGGCGAGCCAGCTCGCGGCCAAAGTCGTGGCGCCGCTGCCCGAGGTCGCCGCCACGGTTCCGCGCGGCGACGGCCACGTGTTGGTCGGCCAGCGCGCGTCCTGTCAGGTTCTCCGCACGCTCGATCGCTGTACCCTCTTCTCCTCCTTCCTCATTTGATCCGCCCGCGGTAGCCGCCGCGACGGCAGAACAGCCCTCCGCGTGGGAGGTGCTGCTCGACCGTCGCTTCGCGCTCGCGTGCGCTCTGCGTTTTCCCGCCGAGCGCCAGCGGATCCACGGAGGAGGAGGTCGATGTCTCGATTCGGACTCGGTTCGATCGTCGCGCTCGCGGCGCTGGCCGTCGTCCTTGCCGGGCTCCTCGGGTTCTCCGGAGAAGCGGATGCGGCGCCGGGGCCAGTGGAGCGAGAGATCCTGGTCGTTGCACGGTCCTACGCGTTCGAGCCGCCGGTGATCCGGGCGCGGCGCGGCGACACGCTGCGGCTGCGCTTTGCCTCCACCGACGTTGTCCACGGTTTCTATCTCGAGGGCCACGACCTCGACGTGACGATCCCGCCGCTGTCGCGCCGCGTTCTCGTCGCGCACGCGGGCCGGTCGGAGACGACCGAGGAGGTGGTGCTGGTGCTGGAGCGCTCCGGCAAGTTCCGCTTCCGCTGCTCGAAGACCTGCGGCGCGATGCACCCGTTCATGCAGGGCGAGCTGATCGTGGGGCCCAATCACCTCTTCGTCGGCTCCTCGATCGCGTCGGTCGCTCTGCTCGCGGCCGGTCTGGTGTGGGCCCTGGTCGCGCCCGGTCGGGGAGGCTCGCGATGAGCCTTTCGATCGTCACCGACCGCTCCTCGCGCGGGATCGACCTCCTGGCGCGCTTTCCGCTCCTGCGCCGACTCTCATTGCACCGGTGGTTTCCGCTCGCAGGTGCTCTCTTGCTGCTCGTGCTGGGAGCGGTCCTCGTTGCGGGCGGGTTCATCGGCACTCCCGTGGGCAATCGGAGCGGGATCGTCGTGGCGGTCTGGATTCTCTGGTGGTTCCTGCTGATCGCCGTGCTGCTGCCGTTCGGCGCGCGGGCCTGGTGCGGGGTCTGCCCGGTTCCGGTGGTCGGCGACTGGGTCCAACGCCGCCGGCTCACGAGCGTCGCCGACGAGGATCCGCGCGCCGCCACGGGGCCTCCCGGCAAGCTGATCGGCCGCAACCGCTATTTCGGCCTCGCCTTGCGGTGGCCGCGTGCGCTCTCGAACCTCTGGCTGCAGAACTTGGGATTCCTGCTCCTCGCCACGTTCAGCGTCGTGCTGCTGACCAGCCCGCTCGCGAGCGCGGTCGCCGTCGTCGCCATGGTGCTCGCCGCGACCGCCGTCGCCTGGGCCTTTCGGCAGCGGACTTTCTGCCGCTACCTCTGCCCGGTCGGTGGCTTCCTCGGCCTCTACTCGATGAGCTCGACGCTCGCCGTGCGCGCCAAGGACGCGAGCGTCTGCGCGACGTGCCGAGAGAAGAGCTGCCTCGCCGGCAGCGCCGGCGGCTGGGGCTGCCCGTGGCTCCAGTACCCGAGCCGGCTCGACCGGAACAACGCCTGCGGCTTCTGTCTCGAGTGCGTGAAGAGCTGCTCGCACGGCAACATGACGATCTTTCTCCGCCGGCCCTTCGCCGAGCGGCGGCTCCTCGGCTGGGACGAGGCGTTCAAGGCGTACCTCATGGTCGCTTTGGCGATCGCCTACTCGGTGGTCTACCTCGGGCCCTGGGGTGAGCTCAAGGCCGCGGCGAACGTCGGCGAGGCGAGCGGCTGGCGCGCCTTCGGACTCTACGCCGGCGCCTTGTGGATCCTGGCTCTGGTCGTCGTGCCCGGCGCCTTCGTGGCGGCGGCCTGGGGCGGTCGCCGCCTCGCCGGCGCGCGGCTCGCGCTGCGCGATGCGGCACTCGCTTCGGCGAGCGCCCTGGTCCCCTTCGGCCTGCTGGCCTGGATCGCGTTCAGCGTGCCGCTGATCCTCGCCAACGGCAGCTACGTGCCGAGCGCGTTATCGGACCCCTTCGGCTGGGGGTGGGACCTGTTCGGCGGCGCCGCGATGCCCTGGAGCCCGCTCCGGCCGCACTGGACGCCCTGGCTCCAGTCCGGTCTCGTCCTGGTCGGCCAGGGCGCGGGGCTCCGCTCGGGCTGGCTCGCTCAACGGGATCTCGTGGGCGATCGCCGTGTCGCGGCGATCGCGTTCGCGCCGTCGGCGCTGCTGCTGACGGCGATCGCGCATGTGCTGCTGGTGCTCTATGCGGGGTGAGGCGATGACCGCATCGATCGGCGAGAGGGTGGCTGTCCTGGCGGTGGCCGCGGCGCTGGTTGCGGCCGTGGTAATTCCGCTGCGCATCGAGACCGCGCGGCGCGACGCGCGGGAGAGCTCCATCCGCACGCTGGAGCTCACCGGCCTGATGCGCCAAGGCATCTGGACCGACGAGCGCGTGACGGCGGCCAACGCCTGGCGCGACGACTTCCGACCTGCGCGTCCGGTGCTCGTCGTCGGCGAGCCGGTGAGACTGCGCCTCGCGAGCGCCGACGTCGTGCACGCCTTCGCGCTGCCCGACCTCGGGGTCGCGCCGGTCGAGGTCGATCCGGGGCGGCCCGTGGAGGTCGTCGTCGTGCCGCGCGAGGCGGGAGTCTTCCCGTTCTACTGCACGACGGTCTGCGGCGACGCCCACTTCGGGATGCGCGGTGTCGTCCGGGTGATTGAGTCGCCCGGTGTCCAGGTCGCCGAATCACCCGGTGTCGCCGCGGCTTCGATCCCCGCGACGCCCGGTCGCGACTACTGGCGCGCCGAGGCACCCCCCGACGATGCGGGAATGGTGGCGCAGGGAGCCTGGATCTTCCGGCGGCAGGGGTGTGTCACGTGCCACGGGGAGGGGGCGGCCGGGGGCGTCGCCAATCCCGGGGCGATGAACGCCACCGTTCCAGCGCTGGCGGACCTCGCCCGTCGCACCTTCCTGTTCACGTCGGCCGACGCGGCGTCGCTGGTGCGCGCGCTGGAGCAAGGGCCGCTCACCGCGCTCGACCAGGCACCTGAGATCCCGCTCTACGCCGTCGTGAAGAAGCAGTACTTGGCGACGCACCAGCTCGTCGCCTCCGGGCGCATCGCCGCGCCGATGGACCCCACGAGCCCCCCTCCGCCGCTCGAGATGCCGGCGTGGGAGGCCCGCCTGACCGGCCGGGACATCGACTCCGTCCTCGCCTACCTGTTGACCCTGAGCCAGGACCGCACCGCGACCGCCGCGGCCGGGCCGGGCTCGATCACTTCGAAGGAGTGAAGCCATGAGATTCCACATCGTTCCCGCCATCGTCGCCCTCGGCCTCGGCTTGGCCCTC
>JAIOJQ010000319.1 GCA_019911865.1 Thermoanaerobaculia bacterium | reverse complement strand
GGCCCCGCCGCAGGTGAAGCTGCCCACGCCGCCGAAGGTGGAACCGAAGCCGGTGCCCGAGATCGCGAAGGCGCCGCCGCCGGCGCTGCCGGCGCGCGAGCCGTCGCCGCCCGAGCCGCCACCCGGAGTCGCCGGATCCTCGACACTGCCGTAGACGCGGCTCGATCCGTCGTAGAGGCCGCCGCGGCCGCCGTGCGACGCGCCCGTGCGGTAGCTGGCGCCCTCGTCGGTCGAGTTGCCGTAGCCGCGGGCGCGACCGCCGGTGCGGGCGCCGCCCAGGTAGCCGAGGCCGGTCGCGTCGACTGCGCCGCCACAGGCGACGTGGAGGTCGCGCTCGAGCAGCAGTTCGAGTCGGTGCTCGACAGTCGTCGAGGCGGGTCGGTGGTCGACGCGCCCACCGTCGAGGACCACGAGGTCCCGGAACTGGTGCGGTCCGTCGATGGTCAACACCGCCGGCCCCATGACGACGACGCTCTGATGATCGAAAGAGAGGTCGCTCGCCAGCAGCGTCCGGCTGCCCGCGACGACCACCCCTTCGACGACGTCGATCCGCACCGAGTCCTGGGTGCTCTTGAGTCCGTAGTCGGTGGCGACGGCGCGGACGTCGATCGTCTCCCCCTCGATCGTGCCCTCCGGCACCGTCAACAGATAGGCGTAGGGAGGCTGGGTCAGAGAGGCGGCCGGGGCCGGGTCATCACCGACGAAGTACTCGACCTTGAGCAGCCCCTGGTCGTCGGCGGCATCGACGGCGAGCTCGAGCGCGGTGCCCGGCGCGAGCCGCGTGTCTCCCGACGGGCACCGGAAGGCGACCGTCGGCGCATCCGGATCGAGGAGCGGCTCGACATGGAGGGTGACCGTGGCCGTCGCCACGTTGCCGGCGGCGTCGGTGGCCGTCACTTCGAGGTCGTGGTCGCCGGCCGCCGAGACGGGAGGAACCACCAGCCCCGCGGCCCAGCGGTCGCCGGCATCCGGATAGCCGACGGTCGCCGTCACTCCCAGCAACGAGAAGCGAACCTCTCCCATACCCTGGTTGTCGATCACTCTCGCCGAGACGTCCAGCGTGTCTCCGGCGGTGACGTTCACTCCAGACGCCGGTACGACCTGGTCGATCTCGGGCGGCGTGACGTCCTCGGCCTCGAACTCGAGGACGAACGGACCGGCGAGCACGTTGCCCGCCAGGTCCCGCACGCCGGTGATGGTGAGCCGGTGGAGATGGTCGACGATCAGGTCCGTGACCGGTGTCACCAGCAGCTCGTACCCCTGGCTGGTGAGCGTCGCCGTGGTCGTGACGCCGCTGCCGGCATCGAGGTTGTCGAGTTGCAGCGCGCCGCCGAAGATCGAGTCGGGATCGAGCGGCTCGGTCCAACCGATCCGGATCTGGACGTCGACCGGTACGTCCCGCGCTCCGGAGCCGGGAAGCGTCGAGATCACCGCCGGAGGCTGCTCGTCGAGCGTCGTGAACATCGCCTGCGCCGTGGCGTCCATCGTCCGACCGGCAGCGTCGCAGGCGCCCGGAGAGACGCGGACTTCGTAGGTCCGGAAGCTCGCGAGCGGCGCGGTCGGAGTCAGCGTCACGGTGCGTTGATCGGCCGACCAGCTCTGTGCAACCGCAACCGAATTGCCGCCGAGCTGACGCAGGGAGAGCTTCGAGACTCCGAGGCTCCCGGGCAGAACCGGCTCGGTGAAGCGAACGACGACCGGCGTGGAGGTCGCAATCGCCACGGAGCCGTCGGCCGGATCGAAGCTCTCGACCGCGGGATCGTGGTCATCGAGCACGAGATCCCCCAGGTCCACCGTCACGTCGGCCTGGTCGAGAGTCCCGGCGAGGTGGATTTCGCCCGGTCCCGCGCTCTCGTCGAGATCGAGCGTCCAGACGCCGAGCGGCAGGGCGGGGAAGTCGATGAACCCCAGGCCGTCGGCCGCGACGATGAACGTGCGCGCTCCGAATCGCGCCAGCGCGATGCTCCCGGCCGCCGGCGTCGCGGCGTCGGAGCGCAGGATCCGGCCGATGATGCGGGCACTCGGCTCGAGCGTCGCGGCGAGGGTCACCTGCGCGCCGTCTTCGATCAACTCGCCGCTTGCCGCACCACTGAGCAGCGTGGCCGGGTCGCGCACGAATAGCGACAGTGTTCCGGCACCCACCCCCGAGAAGGTGGCGGATCCGTCGGCACTGGTGGTCGCCTGGAACCGCCACGGGAGGCTCGAGGTGCCGTTGTACGGCGAGTGACTTCGCAGGTCGACGTCGGCGCCCGCAATCGGCGTGCCGCCCGAGTCGCGGACTTCCACCCGCACGTCGCCGATCGCCCACATCCGCACGTCGGCGCGCTGGGGGGTGTCGGAGGCCTGCGCCAGGCCGGAGACCTCGCCGCGATGGGCTCCACCCTGCTCGACGGCCTGCAGTCGGAAGCTGCGGCCCGCGATCAAACCGCCGACCTCGAAGGGGTTCGTCGTCGCGCCGCCGACCAGGCGGAGGCCCTGCCGGACTTCGACCGAGACCGGTTCGGCGAAGAGCGCGGGCGAACCTTCGACCGGCTCGAGCACGTCGCCGACCAGCGAGGTCAGCGCTTCGAGGACCAATTCGACTTCGACGATCTCGCCCTCTTCGACGAGCTCCCCTTCGGCCGTCGCCTGCCGGTACCCGAGCGGCTCTTTCGCATGCAGCGTGAAGTTGCCGGCCGGAATGCCGGCGAACTCGAAAGCGCCGTCTCCCTCGGTCGAGCCGAACAGTTCGAACCGCGAAAGTCCCTGGTGATTGAGGTGCACGGTCGCGGCACCGACTCCCGAACCGTCCGGCTCCGCGAGGTAACCCGTCACCGCTCCGCGGGCTTCGAGCACGACTTCGGTGGCGATCCGCTCGCCCTCCTCGTCGAGAGTCACCGGCTCGCTCCGCCCCGAGCGCCCGCTGGCCGCCTCGAAGGCATGGGCGACATAGGTGCCGAGCGGCAGCGTGACGAAGAGGAAGCGGCCGGACTCGTCCGCAGTGGCAGCGTCGACGAGGCCGCCGCCGCGCCGCAACTGAACCTGTGCGTACGCCACTGGCGAACCATCGAGGGGGGACCGCACGACGCCCTCGATCTCCGCCGCGGGTTCGAGTCGGATCAGGACGATCCGGTCCCCGTTTTCGCTTTCGACCGTGGTGGCGATGCGGCCCCCCAGTCCGCTGGTATCGATCGCCGCCAGCGCGACCTCGCGAGCCAGCACGTTGCCGAAGCTGAACTCGCCGTTGGCGTCGGTCTGCGCCTGAAGACGCTGGTACGGGAAGTCGGCGCCGGCGAGCGTAACGACGGCTCCGGAAACCAGTTCGCCGGTGCTCTGTTCGACCCGCCCGGAAACGCGTGCCTGGACGGGCAGAACCATCTCGACATCGACCGACTGGCCGTGGCGCGTGATGCGGGCGCCGACCCGGGCCGAGCGATAGTGCAGGCCGTCGTCAACCGTCGTTTCGAGCCGGCAGCAGTGGGTGTGGGGCGCCACGCCCTCGAAGCGGAATCGACCGTCCGGACCGCTGCGAACCTCGTAGCTGGCGAGCAGCGGATGGAAGAGGCGGACCGGCGCGTCGGCTACCGGCGTCGCGCCGTCGTGGTCGAGCACCGTGCCTTCGATCACTCCGGCGAGCCGGTAGAGAATCTGGTGGTCGTCGACCTCGCCCTGGTTGACGATCTCTCCGGAGATTCTGCGGTGCCCGTAGAAGGAGTTGAAGATTTCGAGCGAGTACGGTCCCGCCATCACGGGTGGCAACTCGAAGCGACCGTCGGCGTCGCTCTCGAGATCGTGCACCTCGTCCTCCATCACGACGAGCCCGCGGTCGACGACCGTCCTCCGGTAGCGCACCAGTGACCGGACGCCGACCGGATCTCCGTCCTCCTGCTCGGCCAGCGTCTGCCCGCGAACGGTACCCTGCCGGAACTGCAGGGTCACGAACGGATCGTGGCCCGGATAGGCGATCGTGGCGCGTGTCATGGCGCCGATCGGGCCCTGGAAGGCGTGCACTTCGTGGGTGCCGCCCGGTACGTCGGCGAAGTGGAATCGCCCCGCCCCGTCGGTGACCGCCTCGCGATTCCAGTCGTTGCTCGCCGGGTAGACGAGGTGAACGATGACGCCCACGGCCGGCCCACCGCCGAGACCGAGTACCTCGCCGGAGATCGAACCGACACTCGCTTCCTCGAACTCGAGGTCCCGCACGACGAGGAACTCGTTTCCGGCCAGAGTGACTGGAGCGAAAGTCCGGCGCTGCTGTTCGAGGTCCACCGCGTGGATGGTCGTCCGTCCCGCGAAGACTCCTTCCAGGCGGTAGAAGCCGGCGGAGTCGGTGACCGTGTGGAAGGGCTGACCGTTGGCGTAGACGACGACGTTCGGTACCGGAAGTCGTTGCGAACCCTGGCGGCTCCAGACGTGCCCTTCGACGGTACCCCGCTCGTCGACCAGCAGAACGTCGACGACGTTGACCCGGTCGGGTTCCAGTGTGAAGACGACGCGGGCACCGGCGCGGCCGGTCGACCCATCGAAGGCCTCGATCTCGGCCGGTCCGGCCGGCACGACGCCGAAGTCGTAGCCGCCGTCCGGACCGCTCCGGCGCACGTCGATCAATCGGCCGGAGACGTAGAGCGCCACCCAGGCATCGAAGACCGGCTCGACGCCGTCGGCGTCGAAGACGCGTCCGCGCAGCTCTCCGGTCGCGGCATCCGGCAGCCGGACGAGCACGAGATCCTGCTCCACGACGTCCCCGGCGCCGGCGATCTCGACACTCGTCGACGCGAAACCGCCCTGCCCGTCGCTCGCTGCGAGCTGAATCGGACCGACCGGCAGATCTCCAGCCTCGTAGTTTCCGGCGGCGTCGATCCGCGCCATCACGCCGTCCTGGAACAGGGGGCTGAGCGCCATTACGTGGGCGTACGGCGGAATCGTGCCGTCGGAGTCGAGGACCCGGCCCCGGACCGCGCCTCGACCGAGGAGAACGACGTCCAGCCGGACCGTCTGTCCGATGAAGCGGACTCGTCCGGTCGCCTTGCCGCGATGACCGCTCGCCGGGTCGGCGCCGCGAAGCTCGAAGAGGCCGCCGCACTCGGTCTGGCGCACGTAGTCGAAGAAGAACCGGCCTTCGCCATCGGCGATCCTGCCGCCCGTGACGTGACGGATGCACGGGGAGTCCCCCAGGCCGGTGGTGTCCAGATCGATCTCGGCCAGCTGCACTTCGGCGAACGGAACCGGCTCGCCGTCCGGACCGATCACCCTCCCTTCGACCATCGTGCCGGGCATCCAGGCTGTCGTGATTACCGGGATCTCCTGCTCCGGCAGCACCTCACCCCGGTCGGAAACGACGTCGCGCCCGACCAGGAGATGGTCGCGATACGGGCTGAGAGAGTTGCGGAATACCACCCGCATGACGCGTGTGCCCTCGAGGAACAACATGATCTCGTCGACCTCGCCGGCGTAGAACTTCAGGGGTGAGCCACCATTCGAAGGGTTGCCGGGCAGCTCGAAGCGCGCCGGATCAGGAAACGGATCCTGCTCCAGATCGAGCTCGCGCGAGAACAGGACGTCGACCACGTGGCCCGTCTTTTCCGCCTCGGAGTTCTGCATCGCCGCGACCATCGCGAAGGGCCGGGGCGACACCGAGAAGGTGCTGCCCGCGTGGACGGCCTCGAAAGTGCCGTCGCCATCGCCATCGACACGCAGCTCGAGCAGCAGTCCGTCGGGAGTCAGCTCGGCGATCGCCCTCCCGGCGGACGTCAGGTCGAAGCTCGGAAAGCGCACGATCTGCCGGGCGCCGTCCACCCCCGGAATGACCAGGGTGAGATCGACCGGGCCCGGCTCGTGGCGGCGCACGATCGCCCGGTAGCCCCCTTCTTCGCTCCTCGCGATCACTGCCAGCTCGGCCGTGCCGAGGTCGTAGAGATCGCCCCAGGGGAGGTCGCGCCGCCGATCGGCCGCCAGTCCCGGTCCGAAGAGCCGCTTGCCCGAGGTGCGGCTCTCGACGGTCAGGAAGGTCTGCGCACCCTCGGCGAGCACGGCCGCCATCGACTCGAAGTCCCACGTCGCTTCCGCCCACTGCTCGAGCGTGCTCTCCGCCGAGGTCTCGCCGACTCGCGCCGCGAACACTTGGCCGAAAGCGTCGCCCAGGACCGCACCGCGTTGCGTCGTGCGCCGCAGCAGATCCCACTCCCACTCGGCCTCCCGCGCTCCTTGCCACTCCGCCGCCAGGCCGGCGATCGCTTCGAAGGTCGATTCGCCGAGCCGAATGTACCTGGCGGCCTGGCCGAGCTCGTAGACGCGTCGGTCGACCACCTCGACGGTAGTCCGCGGCCGCCCCACTAGCAGGGACGGCGGCGCGGTGGCCAGCGAGTAGCCGAGGCCAACGAGGCCGAGAGCGTGCCGACGCACCAGGGGCGGCAGGATCTCCGTCTCGCGAGGCAGGATGATGGTCGTGGGAGAGAGCGGAATGCCGGCGTCGCCCACGCCGAGGCGCAGTTCGAAGGTCGGCGAAACCTGCGAGGAGGCGCGCACGTAGCTCGAAACCACCCGGCCGGTGCGCAGCGGTCGCACGCGGAAAGTCACGACTTCGGACTCGCCAGCCAGCAAGCTCGGAATGGTGACCGTTCGCTCGCCGAGGATCTCGCACCCCGAGAGGCCGGCTGCGGGAAATCCGACTTTGACCAGGTTCGCCGGTGCGAGGCCGGTGTTCGAGACGGTCAGCGTCAGGTCGTAGGGCTCGTCCGCGCGCACGACATCGGGGTGCGAGACGTGAATGCCGAGGGTCGGGTCGCGGACGACCACTGCGCCCCGGGCCGAACCCTCGAGATGCCGCACACCGCCCGGCATGCCATCGAGAACGCCCTCGATGTCGAACTCGACGATGTGCGTCCCTTCCTTCAGCCCCTCGACCAGGAACTCCGCCTGTCCGCTCGCCTGACCGACAAGAAAGGTCAGGTCGTCGGCGGTTCCCAGCTCGCCGTCCGGACCCGGAACGCGGATTGGCACCGGGGAGCCGAGCACCGTAGGGGGCTCGGTGCGGGCCGCCCGCAGGCCCCCGGGCAAGCGGATTTTCGCGGTCAGGTCGCGCAGCACCAGCGGATCGCCCTCCGGCGCGCCATTCGTGGTCATCAGCATTACGGAGAAGAACTGATTGAGCAGGGCGAGATCCGCCGGGAAGTAGATGACGCCGGGGATCGGTGGCACGGCGTCTTCGACGCAACCGAGGGGCTCCGCGCAGCGGACACCGGGCCCCTCCTCGCCCGGACCCAGGTGGAGGATGAACGGCGCGACGCCCGGCGGTCGGAAGCGAGGCGAGCCGCCACTGTTAAGCGGCATCGCCCCTGGACCGTATTCGCGGTGGTAGTAGTACAGGATATCGACGTTGTAGTCGCGGATATCGCCGTCCACGCCGAAGCCGAAATTGAATGTGTAGGCCCGCATCGAGCGGTCATCGACGACGATCCCGTGGGCGCGAATCTCGTCGAGGGTGAGCGGTCGCGACGTTACCCGGGTCAGCAGAACCTGGGTCACCGTCAGCACGGCGGTACGCGGCCAGGCGAAGGCGAGAAGGGCCTCGCCGTCGACCAGTCGGATGTTTTCGAGGCGGTGCTCGCCTTCGACCGTCAGGCGCGGAATGCGGAAAGGCTCTCCGGGCAGAGTCTCGAGCCGGAGCGGCGCGGTCAGCGAGGGGCCGACCAGCTCGCCGATGACTCGCACTCCCGGAGGCAGCGTCCCGGCGCCGGCGTCGTAGCCCTGGAGGTGAGTTTCGACGATCGTCGACGTACGGAAGGGAACCGTCTGGCTCTCGGGCGATACCGTGAGGTGAGCGCCAGCGATGGCGAGCACCGCCGAGCCGAGCTCCGCCCGGGCTGGCATTCCGGCTCCGACGCCGGTCAGGACTGCGGCTCCCACCGCGATCCTGCGCCAGAAGGATCCTCTCGCGGTCGTCGCCGCAGGGACTTCGTTCCGCACGCTCCCTCCACCGCCCATCCGGGCGCTGCAACAGAAAAGGACGCCAAACAACACTGCCGATCTTGCGTTCGAAGGCGCGAGTTCCAGGGCCCGGCGCGAACGAAGACCCCATCCGGTCCGTCGTCGGAACGGAGGGGTCGGGGCCCTCGGCCACGGGCAGAAACCTGCAGTCTTGCCGAACAGGCAGTTCGGCGGATCCTGACAGCGCACGATAGGAAAACTCAACCCCCCTCATCGAGGACGGGGGCAAGTCATTGCATGTCAGTCGATTGACCGATTCCGCCAAGTCGATCACGGTCAATTCCGGTGGCCTTCGCGAACGAACAACTCGATCGGCGAATCGCGAAGGCTCCCGCCACAGCGACCGAGGACAACGCCAGCCAACCCGAGCGGCGAGTCCGGCCCGGCGAGCCTCGTTTGTGTGTCCCGTTTGTGTGTCCCTTTTGTGTGTCCCCTTTGTGTGTCCCCGGGGGGCGGGGCCTTCGTTTGCGGCGGCGGGATGCTGGCGGGCTTAGAATCCTCGGCAGCTGACCGTCTGCGGCCTCGTGGCTGCCCGGTCGGCGGAAGTTCTTGATTTCTCCACATTTCTGCCAGGAAGCCAGGGGATCATCCCGCCCGTGACGAAGTCGACCCCGCCGGACACCTCGCCCGCCCCTCCCCTGCCCGCCCGCCGGCCCCGTGTCGCGGTGATCCTCGCCGCCGGCAAGGGGACGCGGATGAAGTCGGAGCGGCCGAAGGTGCTGCACGAGGCGGCGGGGCGGCCGCTGCTGGCGTGGGTGGTGGAGGCGGCGCGCGCGGCCGGCTGCGGGCGGATTCTGGTGGTGATCGGGCACGGGGCCGAGGCGGTCCGGGAGACGTTTGCCGGGCAGCAGGATCTCGTCTGGGTCGAGCAGCGCGAGCAGCGCGGCACCGGGCATGCGCTGGCGCAGGCGGCCGCGGCGGTCGCCGCCTCGGGGGGCGAGGCGCTGCTGCTGGTGCTTTCCGGGGACGTGCCGCTGGTCGAGGCGGCGACGCTCGAGCGGCTGGCGGC
>JAIOJQ010000318.1 GCA_019911865.1 Thermoanaerobaculia bacterium | reverse complement strand
CGGAATCGGCCGGAGCGTCCGCGATCAAGTCCTTCAGAACGCGGAAGATAACATGCCGCGGGTAACCCTTACGGTCGAGGTGCCGGGCCAGCCGGTCGGCGTCCGGGGCGCGCCCGCGGCGCGGCCGAGCGCTGGCTGCGCGGGCGCGCCCCGGACGCCGACCGGCTGGCCCGGCACCTCGACCGTAAGGGTTACCCGCGGCATGTTATCTTCCGCGTTCTGAAGGACTTGATCGCGGACGCTCCGGCCGATTCCGAGGCCGATTGAGGCGGGGCGGACCCGGTCGAGCCGCTCCTTCGCCGACCCGGAGTCCCCGAGAATCGCCATGAAGAGCGCCGCCATCCGGAGCAGTTTCGTCGACTTCTTCGCCTCCCGCGGGCACCGCCACGTCCCCTCCGCGCCGCTGGTTCCGCAGGGGGACGCCACGTTGCTGTTCGTCAACGCCGGCATGGTGCCGTTCAAGGACTGGTTCACCGGCGCGACTGCCCCGGAGTTCCCGCGCGCCGTGACGGTGCAGAAGTGCCTGCGCGTCTCGGGCAAGCACAACGACCTCGAGAACGTCGGCCCGAGCCCGCGCCACCACACCTTCTTCGAGATGCTCGGCAACTTCAGCTTCGGCGACTACTTCAAGGCCGAGGCGATCGAGTGGGCCTGGGAGCTGGTGACGCGGACCTGGGGCCTGCCGGCCGGCCACCTCTTCGCCTCGGTCTTCGAGCAGGACGACGAGGCGGCGCAGCTGTGGGCGCGCATCTCGGGGCTGCCCGCCGATCGCATCGTGCGCTGCGGCGAGAAGGACAACTTCTGGGCGATGGGCGAGACCGGACCCTGCGGCCCGTGCAGCGAGATCTACGTCGACCGCCATCCGGAGCAGCCGCAAGTGGGCTGGGAGGAGGGGACCGACTCGGGTCGCTACCTCGAAATCTGGAACCTCGTGTTCATGCAGTTCGAGCGCTCGCGCGGCGAGGACGGTTCGATCGTCGTCGCGCCGCTGCCGCGCCCCTCGATCGACACCGGGGCCGGCCTCGAGCGCGTGGCGGCGGTGCTCGCCGGCGTCGAGTCGAACTACGACACCGACCTCTTCCAGCCGATTCTCGAAGCGACCGCGGCCCTCGCCGGCACGGCTTACGGCCATGCGGCCGAGGCCGATGTCTCGATGCGCGTGGTGGCCGATCACCTGCGCGCCGCCGCTTTCCTGCTCGCCGACGGGGTGATCCCCGCCAACGAAGGGCGCGGCTACGTCCTGCGCCGCCTGCTGCGCCGTGCCGTGCGTCACGGCATGCGGCTCGGCTTCGAGGACCCCTTCCTCTGCCGGCTGTTGCCGGTGGTCGACGAAGCGATGGCGGGAGCCTGGCCGGAGCTCGCCGCCACCCGCGGCGCTTCGGAGGCGACCCTGCGCGGCGAAGAGGAGAAGTTTCTCGCCACCGTGGCGATCGGTTCGCGCATGGTCCAGGAGGCGATCGAGGTGGCCAAGCGGGAGGGGTCGCGCTCGCTCGCCGGCGGCGTCGCCTTCCGGCTCTACGACACCTACGGCCTGCCGATCCAGCTGCTGCGCGAGATCGCCGAGGAGGAGAGGTTCGGCATCGACGAGGCCGGCTTCGAAGCCGAGATGGCCGGCCAGCGCGAGCGATCCCGTGCCGCCGGCGGTGAGCTCCGGCGGCTGCGGGTGGAGCTCCAGTCCGCCCTGGCGCGCGAGCTCGAGGGGCAGCCCGCGACGCGATTCGAGGGCTATGGGACGCTGGCGATGCAGGGCGCCGAGGTGCTGGCCGTGCGGGCGATCGCCGAGGCGCCGTCGGCCGCCGGGTCGCCGCCCCGCCTGGAGTCCGGGGAGCGGGGGATCGTCGTCGTCGACCGGACCGTCTTCTACGCCGAGTCGGGCGGCCAGGTGGGCGACGTCGGCGAGATGCGCTGGCCTGGCGGCCAGGCGCGCGTCGTCGACACGCAGCGCGACGCTGGCGGCCGCACCCTGCATTTCGTCGAGGTCGCGGCGGGGAGGCTCTCGGCGCCCTTCCCTTCCATGAGTCTTTTCGTCTCTCCGGAGCACAGACTGCCGACGCAGCGCAATCACACCGCGACCCATCTCCTGCACGCCGCGCTGCGTGGGGTGCTGGGCGAGGGGGTCCGCCAGGCCGGCTCGCTGGTGCACCCCGAGCACCTGCGCTTCGACTTCACCTACGGCAAGCCGCTGAGCGAGCCCGAGCGTGCCGAGGTCGAGCGGCGGGTCAACGAGTGGGTGCTGCGGGCGGTCGACGTGGAGGTGATCGCCGACCGGCCGATCGGCGAGGCGACGGCGGCCGGAGCGATGGCGCTGTTCGGCGAGAAGTACGGCGAGCGGGTGCGCACCGTCGAGATTCCCGGTTTCTCGCTCGAGCTGTGCGGTGGCTGCCACGTTCGCAACACCGGCGAGATCGGGCCGTTCCGCCTGCGCGCCGAGCGGGGCGTCGCCTCGGGGGTACGACGGATCGAGGCCGAGACCGGCGAGCGCGCCTTCGCGCGCTTGCGCCAGCGCGACCTCGAGCTGGCCGGCGTCGAGGGTGTCCTCGGAGCGTCCGAAGGGGAGGCGATCGCCGAGGCCGAGCGGCTGCGGCGCGAACTGCGCGAGCGCGACGCCGAGCTGGCGAAACTGCGCCTGCAGCTGGCCTCCGGCGCGGCGGCGCCGGCCGGAGAGGAGCACCTGGTCGCCGGCATCCGCCTGCTCGTGCGCGAGGTGCCACCGGCGCCGGCGGCCGAGCTGCGGCAGCTCGCCGACGTGCTGCGGTCGCGGCTCGGTTCGGGGATCGTCGTCCTCGCGACGCGCGACGAGGGCAAGGTCAGCCTGGTCGTGGCGGCCAGCGAGGAGGTCCGCGGCCGCGTTCCGGCGGGCCGGCTGGTGCGCGAGATCGCCGGGCTGGTGGGCGGTTCCGGCGGCGGCCGCGACGACTTCGCCCAGGCGGGGGGACGCGATCCCGACGCGCTGCCGGCGGCGCTGGCACGGGTCCCCGAGCTGGTCGGCACGCTGGCCGGCGGCTGACCGGGCGGAGCGATCGGGGGGAGGAGTAGAATTGCGCCCGCTTTTCATGTCGCGCACCGGCTCGCTTCTCGCGCTTTGCCTGATCGCTGCGCCCGTCGGGGCGGGTGAGATCGAGATCACCCTGCATTCGGACGGCTCGAAGATCATCCGCAACGAGCCCGGGGAGGCGCGGGCCCGCCGTTACTCGCGGCGACTGGTACCGATTCCCGACGCGAGGATCGCCGAGTCGATCGACCGCTGGTCGGCGGAGCGCGAACTCGACCCCCTGCTGGTGCACGCGGTCATCCAGGTGGAGTCCGGATTCAACCCGCGCGCGCTGTCGAACAAGGGCGCCATGGGGCTGATGCAGCTCATGCCGGGCACCGCCCGCGACCTTGAGGTCGGCGACCCGTGGGATCCGGAGCAGAACGTTCGCGGCGGCACCGAGTATCTGCGGCGCATGCTCGAGCGCTTCGATCACGACATCGAGAAGGCGCTGGCGGCGTACAACGCCGGACCCGAGGCGGTGGCCCGCCACTCGGGCATCCCGCCGTTCGCCGAGACGCGTGAGTACGTGCGCAAGATCCTCTGCCTGCTGGGCGACGACTGCACGGCCGAGCCCGAGCGGACCGGCCGCCCGGTGCGCATCGTGCGCGACGCCGACAACCTGATCCGCATCACGACCTCCGGCGCCGGCGGGTGAAGAGACTCCCCAACATCCTGACGGTCGGCCGCATTCTCCTGGTGCCGATCCTGGTGACGGTGCTGTTCACCAAGGTCGAGGGAAAGGAGTGGTACGGCCTCGCGCTCTTCCTCGGCGCCGCCCTGACCGACTTCCTCGACGGCTTTCTCGCCCGCCGCTTCCAGCAGGTCACGCGGCTCGGGCAACTGCTCGATCCGGCGGCCGACAAGATCCTCATGGCCTCGGCCTACATCTCGCTCGTCGAGCTGAATCCGCGGGTGACGCCGGCCTGGATGGTGGCGGTGATCCTCGCCCGCGAGTTCGCCGTCGGCGCCCTGCGCAACGTCGCGGCCAGCGACGGGCACGTGATCGCGGCCGGGTGGGCCGGCAAGGTGAAGACGGTGGTGCAGGTGATCTCGGTTTCGCTGCTCATCGTCCACGCCGAGCTCGGCGAGTTCCGGCACCTGGCGCCGATCTCGCTCTGGGTCGCGCTCGTGGTCACCGTGTTTTCGGGCATCGAGTATTTCCTGCGTTACCGCAAGGTGCTCTCGCGCCCGCCGGGAACGGCGGCGGTCTCTTGACCCGGCGGTCGATCTCCGAGCGACTGATGCTCGCGGCCGGCCGCCGGCCGGGCGTCGTCTTCCTGGTCACCGCGCTGATCGTCGGCGCGGCGGTGCTGCTGGCGACCCGGCTGCGCTTCGACCCCGATGTGCTGCACCTGCTGCCGCAGCGCAACGAGGGGGTCAACCTCTATCGCGAGACACTGGCGGACTTCGGCAACATCGACTACTTCGTCGCCGCCATTCGCGTTCCCGAAGGCGCGCCGGTCGACCCCTTCGTGGCGCTGGGCGACGCGCTCGCCGAGCGGATGCGCGAGGGGGGTCTTTTCCAGGTCGTCGAACACGAGATCGGCGAGCCCGAGCAGCTGCTCTCGGAGTTCCTGCCGCGCTCGATCCTCTTTCTCGACGCGGAGGAGCGCGGTCGCCTGGCGGCTCGCCTGACCGACGCCGAAATCCATTCTCGCGTGCAGGAGCTGCGCCGCACCCTCGAGACGCCGCAGGCCGTGGCGTTCAAGGACCTGCTCAAGCTCGATCCCCTCGGCCTCTCGGAGGTGTTTCTCGATCGCCTCGGCTCGGGACGCGGGCCGCTCGCGGTCGACTGGACCAGCGGTCGCTACCTGTCGCGGGATCACCGGCTGCTGCTGGTGCTCGGGCGGCCGATCCGGCCACCGCAGGACCTCGCCTTCAATCGCCGCCTGCTCGACGCCATGCAGGCCGAGGCCGCCACGCTGCTCGCCGAATGGCCGGAGATCGCCGAGGGGGCCGAGCTGGCGCCACCGGAGATCTTCTGGGGCGGACGCTACGTCATCGCGCTCGGCGACGAGGCGCTGATCTGGAACGACGTCTGGGTCAACGCGGTGAGCTCGGTGGGCGGCGTGCTGCTCCTCTTCTGGCTCGCCTACCGGCGCTTCTCGCTGCTGGCGCTCGTCTTCTCGCCGCTGTTCTGCGGCCTGGCCATCACCTTCGGCTTCGCCTACGTGGCCGTGGGTGTGCTGGCCTCCACGACCGCCGGCGTCGCGGCGTTGCTCGTCGGCCTGGGCGACGACTTCGTGATCGTGCTCTACGGGCGATACGTGGCGGAGCGCTGGCGCGGCGCCTCGGTCGAGGACTCGCTGCGCGCCATGGGCGGCAGCACGGTGCGCGGTGTCGTGCTCGGGGCGGTCACCACGGCGGCCACCTTCTACGCCTTTCTGATCACCGACTTCACCGGGCTCTATCAGATGGGGTTGATCGTCGGTACCGGCATCCTCTTCTGCCTGCTGGCGGTGCTCTTCCTGGTGCCGGCGATGATCGGCTGGAGCGAACAGCACCACCGCCGCCGGCAGCGCGAGCCGCGCCTGCACATCTTCGCCTTCGGCGCCGAGCGGCTGACCCGCTTCGCCATGCGCCGGCCGCGCGCCACCCTGGCGGTTTCGACGGTCGTCACGCTCGTCGCGCTCGTGCTCGCGCCGGGGCTGCAGTTCGACGACAGCGTGGAGAAGCTGCGACCGTCGGGCAACCGCGGCATCGTCGCCCAGGACGAGGTGAACCGCCACTTCGGCTCGGGCTTCGACCACATGTCGCTGGTCGTGCGCGGCGCGACGCTGGAAGAGACGCTGGCGCTCGCCGAGCGGGCGGCCGACGGCGCGCGCGAGCGGGTCGCCGCGGGCCGGCTGGGAGGATTCGACGCGGTGACGTCGGTGCTGCCTCCGCTCGGGCGCCAGCGCGAGGCGCTCGACTGGCTGGCGGCCGGGCGCGCTTCCGGAGAGCTCGACCCGGTGCGCGTCCGCGCCACCTTCGAGGCGGCGGTGCGCTCGGAGGGGATGCGGCCCGAGGCGTTCGCGCCGGGCATGGAGCTGCTCGCCGAGGCGCTCGGTTCCGAGCAGCCGGTGACCCACGAGACGGTGGCCGCGCTCGGCCACGGGCGCGCCCTGCTCGATCGCTACCTGCGCCAGCGGGACGATGGCTGGAAGAGCGTGGTGCGCATCTACAACCTGCCGGGAGCCTCGAAGCGGGACATCCCGGAAGCGGCGGTGGAGCTCGCCGCCGCGCTCGGGCCGCGGGCCTCGCTGTCGGGGATGAACATCCTGTCGCGCTCGCTGCGCGGGGAGGTCCGCCGCGACGCCGTCGTCGCCGGGCTGATCGGCCTCGCGCTGGTGGTGGCGCTGCTCTGGTTCGACTTCCGCAGCGCCCGGGCGGCGCTGCTGGCGCTCATCCCGCTCACCGTCGGGATCGTCTGGATGCTCGGGGCGATGGTGGCGCTCGACCTGCATCTGAACTTCATGAACATCTTCGTGATCACGATGATCCTCGGCATCGGAGTCGACTACGGGATCCACGTGATCCACCGCTTCCTCGAGGAGCGCGAGCGGCCGGGGGGAAACGTCGTGGACGCGGTCGAGGAGACCGCCCGCGGCGTGCTGCTCGCGGCGCTGACCACCATGGTCGGATTCGGCTCGCTCGCCACTTCGCACTATCCGGGCCTGGTCTCGATGGGCCTGGTGTCGATCCTCGGCACCCTCGCGACGGCCCTGGTGGCGATCGCCGTGGTTCCGGCGTGGCTGGCGCTGCGCAACCGCATCGACTTCAGCAGCCACGAAGTTCCCTGAAGGCGGGCCGCCCGGCCGCGGCTCAGCGGCGCAGCAGGGCGAGCAGCGGCGGTCCGGCGACGAATCCGGCGAGATGCGCGTACCAGGCGACGCCGCCGGCGGCCGAGCCGGGCGCGGCGAGCAGGGCGCCGGCCAGCTGCAGGGCGAACCAGAACGGCAGGAATAGGAAGGCGCGGCTGCGCATCGGCAGCAGCAGGCAGCCGATCGGCAGGACGCCGGAGAGGCGCGCCCGCGGATGGAGGACGAGGAAGGCGCCGAGCAGGCCGGCGATGGCTCCCGAGGCGCCGATCAGCGGCAGCTCCGAGCGGGGCGTGGCAGCGACCTGTGCGCCGGTGGCGACCAGGCCCGAGAGCAGGTAGAGGGCGAGGAAACGGTCGCGCCGCAGGGCCAGCTCGACGTCGTCGCCGAAGACGAGCAGGAAGGCGAGGTTGCCGGCGAGGTGGAGCCAGCCGCCGTGCAGGAAGAGGGAGGCGAGAAGGCGCAGGGGCAGCCGCAGCGGATCCTCGAGTCGCAGCAGGCCGGCCGGCGAGACGGCGAGGCGGCCGAGTTCCCCGGTCACCGCTTCGCCGAGCGACAGCTCCCAGAGCCACGCCGCGACGCAGATTGCGGCCAGGCTCCAGGTGACGAGTGGCGCGCGCCGCCGCCGCCGGGAGTCGCCGAGCGGGATCAAGCGCTCAGCGGGTGGCGACCCGGTGGATGCGCAGCAGGTTGGTCAGC
The DNA here is from genome assembly GCA_019911865.1 of Thermoanaerobaculia bacterium. GTDB lineage: Bacteria > Acidobacteriota > Thermoanaerobaculia > Multivoradales > JAGPDF01 > JACTMI01. The sequence goes on along the minus strand of JAIOJQ010000318.1, from coordinate 7,453 downwards.
GGCTTCTCCTGGATCGGGTAGCCCATCAGCAGGACGATGCACTCGCCCGGCCGGATGAGCCGGCGGATCAGCAGCTCGCGTTCGACCACCTGGATCAGGTCCTCGCGGTGCTGGACCTCCTGCTCGAGGAGGATGGGACGCGTTCCCCAGAGGAGCTGGATGCGCCGCGCCACCCGCGCGTCGGTGGTGAAGACGAGCGTCGGCACGGCGGGCCGGTAGCGTGCCAGCCGGTGGGCGGTGAATCCCCCCTGCGAGAAGGCGACGATGCGCCCTTCGCCCAGCTTCGAGGCCGCGTGGACGGCGGCGGCGGCGATGACGTCGGCGATCTCGATGGCGCCGTCGGCGGCCTTGTCGTCGAGCACGCGCGGCGCCGGGGTGGGGAAGCGGCCCTCGGGCAGTCGCGGGTCCGGCGAGGGGTAGCCGACGGAGAACAGCTTGAGCTTGTACGCCTCGGCCTCCAGGACGATGCGCGCCATCGTGCGCACGGCTTCCACCGGAAAGCGGCCGGCGGCCGTTTCGCCCGAGAGCATCAGCGCGTCGGCGCCGTCGAAGACGGCGTTGGCGACGTCCGAGGACTCGGCGCGCGTCGGCCGCGGCTGGGCCATCATCGATTCGAGCATCTGCGTGGCGACGATGACCGGTTTCCCCAGCCGGCGGCCCGCGGCGATGATCTGCTTCTGCAGCACCGGAACCTGGTGGAGCGGGACCTCGACGCCGAGGTCGCCGCGCGCCACCATTACCGCGTCGGCGGTGGCGACGATCTCGTCGATGTGATCGACGGCGGCGGCGCGTTCTAGCTTGGCGACGATCGGGATCTCGTGCCCCGCCTCGCGCACGACCTCGCGCAGCGTCTCGACGTCGCGGGCGCGGCCGATGTAGCTGGCGCCGAGCCAGTCGGCTCCCTCGGCGATGGCGAAGGCGATGTCGGCGCGGTCCTTGGCCGAGACCGAGAAGGGGATGCGGGTGTCCGGGAGGTTGATCCCTTTGCGGGTCGAGACGGTGCCGGCCGAGAGGACCCGGGCGGTGACCTTGCGCGCCCGCTTGGCGAGCACTTCGAGCTCCACCAGGCCGTCGGCGATGAGCACCCGTTCGCCCTCGCGCAGGTGGCGCAGGAAGCCGGGGTCGTCGACCGGCAGGTCGACGGCGTGGGCGGCCTCGCCGAGGGTGATCCGCTCGCCGCGCCGCAGGGTGCGCGGTTCGGCGAGCGTGCCGAGCCGGAAGCGCGGGCCCATGAGGTCGAGCAGCAGCGGCACCTGCTTGTCGAGCTGGGCCGCCACGCGGCGGACCAGGGCGATGTTGCTGCGGTGCGACTCGTGGTCGCCGTGGGACATGTTGAGGCGCAGCACGTCGGCGCCCGCCTTGAGCAGCTGCGCGAGCACGGACTCCTCGGCGGTGGCCGGTCCGAGCGTCGCGACGATTTTGGCGCGTCGTTCCATAGGGAGCGGAAGGATACGCGACGCGGGGAGCGAACGTGTCACGGCGATCCGACGATGCGTTGCGCCGGGTGGACGTCGGCGGCGCCCCTGCCGGGGTGGCGCCCGGGCGTTGGCGACTGGTCGTTGCGCCGGGTGGACCTCGGCCGAGCCCCTGCCGGGGTGGCGGCCGGGGCGTTGGCGACTGGTCGTTGCGGCGGGTGACTTCGGCCGAGCCCCTGCCGGGGTGGCGGCCGCGCCGGGGCGCTTCCGGTCGGCCGTCGCTTCGGTCGGTACCCCGGATCTATCGGATAAAGACCTCTGGAGGACGGGGACCCCCCGCCACTTCGCGCCGTCCGACCGGAAGCGCCCCGGCTCCCCACGGTGGCCCGCCTCGGGGCTCTCCGGCTGTGGAGTTCGCCTGCCTAAGCCAGCCTTGCTCCGACCAGAGGGGTCTCTTCTTTGTCTTTCCCTTCTATGGAGCTTTTGCCTTTGCCTCTGCTTCTGCTTCTGCTTTTGCCTTTAACAAAAAGGCCTTGTCTTTCCTGGCCCGGCCTGCGAGGCAGAGGGGCAGCGGCGCGATAGACTCGCCGGCCGCATGTTCGAGGGGCTCTCGCAGAAGTTCCAGGACGTCTTCCGCCGCTTGCGCGGCGAGGGGAAGATCACCGCCGAGGATCTCGCGGCGGCGCTCAAGCAGATCCGGCTGGCGCTGCTCGAAGGGGACGTCCATTTCCGCGTCGTCAAGGAGTTTCTCGCCCGGGTGGAGGCGCGTGCCCTCGGCGAGAAGGTGCTCGAGGGGCTCAATCCGGCGCAGCAGGTGATCGCCATCGTGCGCGAGGAGATGGTCGCCACGCTGGGCGGGGAGGATGCCTCCGAGCTCAAGGTCGATGGCGCGCCGGCGGTGATCCTGCTCTGCGGTCTGCAGGGGTCCGGCAAGACGACGACCACGGGCAAGCTGGCGAAGCGGCTGGCGGCGCGCGGCCGCTACCCGCTGCTGGTCGCCGCCGACCTGCAGCGCGCCGCCGCGGTGGAGCAGCTCGTGCAGGTCGGCCGGCGAGTCGACGTGCCGGTGCTGACTCCGCAGCCGGGCGAGGCGGTCGTCGACGTGGCGCGCCGCAGCTTGCGGGTAGCGCGCGAGACCGGGCGGGACGTGGTCATCGTCGACAGCGCCGGCCGCCTGCACGTCGACGAGGCGCTGATGGCCGAGATCGCCGCCGTGGCCGAGGCCGTCTCGCCGCAGGAGATCCTCTACGTCGCCGACGCGATGACCGGCCAGGACGCCGTGCGCAGCGCGCAGGAGTTCGGGCGCGTGCTGCCGCTGACCGGCGTGCTGCTCACCAAGCTCGACGGCGACACGCGCGGCGGCGCCGCCCTGTCGGTGCGCGAGGTGACTCGCGTGCCGATCCGCTACGCCGGCGTCGGCGAGAAGCCCGAGGAGCTCGAGCTCTTCTCGCCCGCCCGCATGGCCTCCCGCATTCTCGGTATGGGGGACGTCCTCGGCCTGATCGAGAAAGCCCAGCAGGCGGTCGATGCGAAGGAGGCCGAGCGGCTGGCCGACCGGCTGAGCCGCAACGAGTTCTCGCTCGAGGACCTGCGCGATCAGCTGCGCACGATGCGCCGGATGGGGCCGCTCAAGGGGGTGCTCGAGTCGCTCCCCCGGGTGGGGCCGCTCAAGGGGCTCGGGGAGCTCGGCGAGGTCGACGACAAGCGGCTGGTCCGCACGGCGGCGATCATCGACTCGATGACCCCGGCCGAGCGGCGCAACCCCACCGTGCTCAACGCCGGGCGCAAGCGCCGGATCGCCCGCGGCTCGGGCACCACGGTGCCGGAGATCAACCAGCTGCTCAAGCAGTACCTGCAGATGAAGAAGATGATGAAGGGGCTCAAGGGGGGCTGGATGCGCAAGGCCTTCCGCCGCTGACCCGGCGGCGGCTGTGCTATGCTCCCGGCTCCTGTGCCCGTGGCAGGGAGAGGTGCGCCGCGGGTCCTCGACCGACAGAGGCTGAGGAGGGGGGCGGCGGTCGCAGCGGACCGACGCCGGCCCCGGCCAACGAACCTGGAAGGAAGCCAAGCGATGTTGAAGATCCGTCTCCGCCGGATGGGGTCCACCAACCGGCCGTTCTACCGCGTCGTCGTCTCCGACTCGCGCCAGGCGACCACCGCCTCGGCCCTCGAAGAGATCGGCCACTACGATCCGCGGCAGAACCCCCCGCAGGTCGTCGTCGACCGCGCGCGCGTCGACTACTGGGTGAGCAAGGGTGCCCAGTTGTCCGACACCGTCCGCCAGCTCGTGCGCCGCGCCTCCGCGGCGGGTTGATCGCCGTGGGCGCGGCGGAAGACCTGCTCGCGGTCGTCCGCCTGCTGGTCGACGAGCCGCGCGAAGTGGCCGTCGACGAAGTCACGGCCGAAGGCGTCGTCGAGTTGCGCGTGCGTCTGGCCGCGGGGGACCGCGGCAAGCTGATCGGGCGGCGCGGGCGAACCATCGACGCCCTGCGCGCCCTGGCCCGCGTGCGCGGCGAGCGGGACGGGCGGGACCTTGAAGTCGAACTCCACGAAGACTGACCCGGCTGCGCCGGCGGCCGAGCGGATCCTGGTCGGCATCGTGCGCCGGCCGCACGGAGTGCGCGGCGCCGTCGCGGTCGAGCTGCAGACGGACAACCCGGACCGCTTCCGCCCCGGCGCCGAGCTCGAACTGGTCGGCGCCGGCGGGCGCGGTCCGCGCAGGGTGCGCGTCGAGTCGGCGAGCCCGTTCAAGGGGGGGCTGCGGGTCTCCTTCGACGGGGTGACGAGCCGGGACGAGGTGGAGGGGTGGCGCGGTGCGACGCTCGAGGTGGCGCGCGCGCAGGTGCCGCCCCCGCCGCCCGGCGCGCACTACCTGTTCGAGCTGATCGGCCGCCGCTGCCGGGACCGCCGGGCCGGCGAACTCGGCCGGATCGTCGACCTGGTCGAGGACGGCGGTGGCTGGCTGGTCGTCGTCGAGCGGCCGGACGGCAGCCGGTTGCCGCTGCCCTATGCCGAGCGGTTCCTCACCCGCGTCGACGCGGACGAGGGGACTCTCGACTGGGACCTGCCGGAAGGGCTGATCGAAGCGTGCGCATCCAGATCCTGACCATCTTCCCCGAGCTGTTCGGACCGTTCCTCGCGACCTCGCTGGTTGGCCGGGCGGTGGCGGGGGGCAAGCTCCGGGTCGAGGTTCGCGACCTGCGCGACTTCGCTCTCGACCGCCATCGGGTGGTCGACGACGTTCCCTACGGCGGCGGCGGCGGGATGGTCATGGTGGCGCCGGTCTGGCTGCGCGCCGTGCGGGAGCTGTCGCAGGAGAGCCGCCCGTGGCGAATCCTGCTCTCGCCACAGGGGCGGCGGCTCGACGACGCCGGGGTGCGCGAGCTGGCGCGGCGGGACGACCTGCTGTTGCTGTGCGGGCGCTACGAAGGGATCGACGAGCGGGTCCGCGAGCTGGTGGTCGACGAGGAGGTCTCGATCGGCGACTACGTGCTGTCGGGCGGCGAGCTTCCGGCGATGGTGCTGACCGAAGCGTTGTCGCGCGAGGTGCCGGGGGTGGTGCAGCAGCGCGAGTCGGTCGAGCGGGACAGCTTCCGCACCGGCCTGCTCGACTACCCCCACTACACGCGTCCGCCGGAGGTGGAGGGGCTGCGGGTGCCCGAGGTCCTGACCTCCGGGGATCATGCCGCCATCGAGCGCTGGCGGCTGCGCGCCGCCCTGGCGGCCACCCTGGCCAAGCGGCCCGAGTTGCTGGAGCGGGCCGACCTGCCGCCGGCGGCCCGCGCCGAGCTCGAGCGTCTGCGCCGCGAGGCTTCCCCCGGAGGGGTTGCCGGAAGTCGAGAGAATTGAGAGAATTCCATCTCTTCTAGAGGTGCCGTGATGAATCAGCTTCAGGAAATCGAAAGCGTCTATCTGCGCACCGGAGTGCCCGACTTCAAGCCCGGGGACACCGTCCGCGTCCAGGTCAAGGTCGTCGAAGGGGACAAGGAGCGCCTGCAGGCGTTCCAGGGCGTCGTGGTCTCCCGCAAGGGGGGCGGCACGCGCGAGATGTTCACCGTCCGCAAGATCTCCGCGGGGGTGGGCGTCGAGCGGATCTTCCCGCTCCATGCCCCGGTGGTCGACAAGATCGAAGTCGTCCGGCGCGGTCGCGTCCGGCGCTCCAAGCTCTACTATCTGCGCAACCTGCGGGGCAAGGCGGCGCGCATCGAGGAGCGGCGGGACGACCGCACGGGCGGACAGAACGCGGGCTGACCGCCGGCCCTGCCGGCGGGCCGGACGGGGAGGGGGGTTGGCGAGCATCGGGGATCTCAGCGGCGAGCTGCTTCGACTCGCCTGGATGCGTGGCCTCGAAGAGGCGCTCGCCGACGCCGGCTTTGCGACGGTCGCGGGCGTCGACGAGGCGGGGCGTGGCTGCCTGGCCGGCCCGGTCGTCGCGGCCGCGGTAGTTCCCGACCTGCGGCGCCCGATCCCCGGCGTCGACGACTCGAAGCGGCTGACTCCGGCGCACCGCGCGCAGCTGGCGGCGCGCATCCGGGAGACCGCCCGCGCCTGGGCGGTGGGCGTCGTCCCGGCGCAGACCATCGACGCCACCAATATCCTCGCCGCCACCCGCCTCGCCGCCCGGCAGGCTCTCGGCGGGCTCACCGTCGCTCCCGACGCCGTGATCACCGACGCGCTGGCGCTCGAGGGGCTCGCCGTTCCCTGCATTCCGGTCGTCAAGGCGGATGCCTGGTGCTACGCCGTAGCGTGCGCTTCCATCCTCGCCAAGGTCGAGCGCGATCGCCTCGCCGTCGAGCTCGACGCCGCCTGGCCGCACTACGGATTCGCCCGCCACAAGGGGTACGGCGCGCCCGAGCACCTCGCCGCCTTGGCGCGATTCGGCCCCAGCCCGGCCCACCGGCTGACCTTCGCGCCGGTGGTGCCTCGCCGGCAAGGGGCGGCCTGATGGCGATCAATCGCGACAAGGTCCTCGACGGCGCGGAGCGACTGCTCGCCAGGGGCAAGGTCGAGGCGGCGATTCAGGAGTATCGCAAGGTCCTCGCCGAAACGCCGAAGGACATCGCACTGCTCAACAAGGTCGGCGACCTGTACGTGCGGATCAACCGCAACGACGACGCCGTCCGGCTCTTCCTGCAGCTCGCCAGCGGCTACTCCGACGACGGTTTCTTCGTCAAAGCGATCGCGATCTACAAGAAGATCCTGAAGTTCGATCCGACCCGCTTGGTCGTGTTCGAGCGGCTGGCCGACCTCTACCACAAGCAGGGGCTGGTCAACGAAGCGCGGGTGCAGTACCAGGTGCTCGTCGACTACCACCAGAAGCACGGTGACACGCGCGCCGCGACCCAGTCGCTCGAGAAGATGGCCGAGCTCGACCCCGACGATCCGACGCCGCGGGTGCGCCTGTCGGAGATCTTCCACGCCGCCGGCAACCGGGAGCGGGAGCTGTCCGAGCTGCGGGCGCTGGCCGAGCTGATGATGCGCCACCAGCGCTACGACGAGGCCGGGCAGATCTACGCCCGCGCGGTGGCCGCCGCGCCCGACGACCTGGCCTTCGTTACCGATGCGGTGCTGGGGCTCAAGGAGGCCGGCCAGGTGGCGGCCGCGGCGCGCCTGCTCTCGATCGCGGTGGAGAAGAATCCGCAGGCCGAGCGAATCGCCCGGCTCGCCGGCCTCGGCGGGCGGCCGACCCCGGGAGGCGAGATGCCCGCCCCGGCGGGCACCGTGCGCGACACCACGGCCACCGGCTTGCGGGTGCGCGACCTCACGCCGCCGCCACCCGAGCTCGAGCCCGCGGCGCCGCCGCCGGCTCCGAAGATGAAGCCGGAGCCGGACTTCGTCGTCGAGTTGCCGGAAGAAGAGGGGTCGCCGACCGAGATCCGGCCGACCGATGAGATGTTGCGGCGCTCGCCGGACTCCCCCTGGTTCGAGGGCGGCCTGGCGGCGGACCCGGAGTTCGAGCTCGAGATCGAGCTGGTGGACGAATCCGCGCCGCCGGCCCCCGCGCCGGCCGCCGCCGCTCCCCCGGCGCCGGCCGAGCC
>JAIOJQ010000024.1 GCA_019911865.1 Thermoanaerobaculia bacterium | reverse complement strand
ACGACAGACTGTGTGCGAACATCACTCATCGGCAAGGCTCCGTGCGAGTCGTGAAACCCCTTCTCGACAAAGAGGATTCTCGGCTCCCGGAGCCTTCCGTGTCTACGGATTCAGGCCGCTTCGTGCATGATCCGGGTTAGACGATGTATGGCAGTAGCCTGGCACACGCAGTGGCAGACGAGAACCTGCACAGCTTCCACGGGTGTTCGTTGTCGGCCGGTCATCGCAATCTGGGATCTCGTACTTCACGGCGATTCCTCACACAAGTACAGCCCCGACTGACGCCCAAGAGACTTCGGAGAACTCGTCCTGAGCCAACCGAACGATCACGTGTCCCGTAGCTCGATCCACGACGACTCAGAAGCCTCCACACAAGTGCGAAGCCGCTTAGCCAATGAGAATGCGAACTTGGCGCGGCTCTTGAGAACCTCTCCAATCTGAAGCACTTCTTCAGTCGTCAATGGGCGATCTTCGAGCGTCGCTCGCAGCAAGTGGTACCTCATGTCGATCACGCCCTCATAGAAGCCCACAACATCCTCGACGAGCCGTTCTTTCCCAGTCGCAGCCTCGGATTGAACTTCGAGAACTTCAAGGAGAGGTAACGCTCCTATGTTCGCATCAAACACGGCACGGGCAGGAAGCTCGATGAACTCCGACATCGCGGCTCGATTCGTCTCTCCAATCGTGCCGGACCTGACCACGCCGGGGAGGCTATGACCATCTCTAAGTGACAGGTTCGCAAACACGTCGATCTCCGTCGCTAGCGCCCGTGCGAGCCCCCTTGCATCCTGTAAGCGGTTCCTCATTGTGCCTCTCAGGTTCTCGCGGACTCCCATGTAGTGACTAATAGCGAAAGCGAGAAAGCCCAATAGGACCCCCGACTTCAGTTCCGGAAAGGTCCCCGGGCTCACCACCGCGACCGTCAACAACACCATGTTGGCGATCAGGAGCAGCAGCACAACCAGAGAAACCGGCCGACTTCTCCGCACGGGCCTTGGGAGATTACGAGCCATCACAAGCACGCCGCTAGCTGATACATGCGTAGCGCTCCAAGCCCCGTGGACTAGCCGACCAGGACTTCAGTTCAGCCTGATCCTTAGGGTGCAGTTTGCGAGATCGTTTCCGAGCTGATACTCGGTAACCTGACCGCCGTTCGCGCCATAGTCGTCGAAGTCGAAGCCCGAGTGGCTGTGCGCGAAGAGGATTTCGTCCTTGTTCTTCTTGAGGATCGCCGGGAGACGCGACACAACGGCACCCATGAGCGTCGCCAGAAGCGGCTGGCTCAAGCTCGCGGCCTTCTGCAGCACACTGATAGCACCGCTTACCGTCGAGTCCGAAAGCGTTGCGTCGAGGAGCTTGCCCAGGTCGCGCTTACCCTCGTCGCTTTCGACGATCACGAAGTGATTGGCGATCAGGCCGTTCGGGTCAAGATTTGGATAGAGCAGGATGCCGCTTCCCGAAAGCGAAAGCGGCTGGTCGGCGCGGACGTTTGGGAAGACATTGGAGGCCGTGGTGAGCAGGAAGTTCATTCCAGCGTGGGCGACGGCTGCCGGCGCGACGTTGGGAAGCGTTTCGTTGTAAGCGGCTATGACTTCCTGGACCTTCGGAGCGCTGGGAGGATTGAGATCCGCCGTAAAGCTCAGGACATAGATCTCCTTGCAGGCCTCCCAGCCCCTGTTGGTTACCCCTAGCTTTGGAATCGACATCACGACTTTCGCCATCGGTCACCTCCCACTGGTAGTCAGTCTCGTGCCTACGACTTTCGGTCCACTAGTCTCCACACGAGGGCTCACACGCCGTCTGAACGTGGGGCGTTCCAGCGTCATACGCTTCTACGGTGGGCGGCGCAGTGCCATTCGTGCGCACAACGATGTGGTCGCCGTCTGCAGCTTCTGATTCCGAGAGCCCCGCTGATTCGTCGCCCTGATCGGTTCGGTAGATCCGAATGCCATTGTGGTGGCAGCAGTAGCGCGTCAGGGTACTTGCGTCGGGAAGCAGTGTCCCAGAGAAGCTCTTGCGGCCCGACTGAACGATGACGATTGCGGGATCGACCGCCCGGATGAACGGCAGTGTGCTCGACGTCTCACTGCCATGGTGTCCAACCTTGAGCACCGTCGCCCTCAGCTTTGCGGGCTCTACGGTGCGCAGCAGAAGGTCCTCGACATAACGCGGAGTGCCGGCCGGGTCATGGCGATCCTTCCCTTCCGCGTCCCCCATGAGCAGGAGGCTCGTCGAGCCGTAGCTGACTCGGAGCACGATGCTCGAGTTGTTCACCTCGGTATTGCCGGACCCCATGCTTCCCGCAAGCGCATCCGACCAGCCGTGTAGAACCTCGACCTTGACCTCGGACCCCCAATCGAGTGTCCCAAAGCTTTCGAGCCCGAGGTGGATTCGATCCGCGCGAGCAGGCTCGCCTCCCGTCCCCTGCATCGCGTCCAAGAATGCCGCGTAGCTGGAGAGCCGGCTCGGGTAGCCCGGGTCGTAGTAGTCGCGGACACGAAAGTGGCGGGAGATCGTCTCGGCGCCCTTGAAGTGGTCGGTGTGAGGGTGCGTGACGATCAGAGCGTCGATCACGGCCTGGTGGTGCCCCCGCTCCTCGAGATAGGCGAAGAGCGGATTGCGCGCGTCAGCGGAATAGGGGCCGCCGTCGATGATGATGTTGCGACCTTCGAACACTCCATTTCCGTCGATGCCGTCGTCGGGCGTGTGAATCCAGATCGCGTCTCCCTGGGCCACGTCGACGAAGTGGACCTCAAGCCACTGATCGGTCGGGAGCGGCGCCGCAGGGGCAGCGGGGTCTGCGCCATCGACCAGCTCAAGGTACGCCTTGGCCGCCCATCCTTCTCTGCCATCCTGGAGACGAACGCTCCGCCAATATGGCACGGCACTCAGCACGACAACGCGCGTGCCCGTGTCGAGGCATGCCAACGCCGCCGCATCGGTATTCGGCGCCTCGCGCACATTGAGACACCCTACGATGTCGCGTACGACGTACTCGGGTGGAGCTTGCGCCCGCAGGCCTTGTGCGAAGAGCACCACGCTTAGGATTCCGAACGCAAGAGCGGATGCTCTTGCTCTCATCGCACGTCCTCCGCGCTTACACGCCAGCGCCTTCGAAGGGGAACGTCTGCGGCTTGGGTAGTGACTTATCGAAGAAGGCGCGCAGCGCTGCGTCGCCCACCGCATACCCCCAGTTGATGATTCGTTCCTGGTAATGGCCATCGAGCCGCGCCAGACGCGTCGGCGTCTGTGCCAACTCGCGAGCACGGTCACGGTTGCACGGGAGCGCGAAGTGAGGAGCCCAGTTGGCGTCGCTGGGATCCACATGGATGCTCCAGTACGCGCCCTTTCTGACCTTGTGCATGAGCGAGCCGATGACCTGTCGTTTCCGGAGCTTCCGCACCTGGCTGTCGATGAGCCCGTTGATGCGGAGGGCGTGGCGCGCCCAGTCCTCGTGCGGCTCGATCTCGGCTGCCAGCTGGCCGCCGCCGTCGCTCACGAAGATCGTCTCGTAGCGCTTCCAGATCGTCTCGACGCCGAGATTGTCGTAGACCCCGCCGTCGGAAAGCATTACCTCTTCGCGAAATGCCGGATCCTCGAATCCCGGAATCCACGTGCCTTGCGTGAACTTCGACGGGTCGAGCTTGAGCGTAACCGGCGAGAGGACTGGCGGGAACGCCGACGAGGCTGCGACAGCGGTCGCGAGCGAGAGCGTCGGGCGAAGGTACTCGCCCACTTTCCAGTCCCTCATGTACGGACGCATGAACCGCCAGAGACACCCTGACTGGACATTCGTCGCGTTGAGTACGATCCGTGGCTGGTCCTCAGGCAAGTCCTGAAGCGTCGCCTCCCCGAACAGGTAGTGCTTGTACGCATCGCGCACCCGCTCCCAGACCGCGCCGGGTAGCAGCACGCCGCCGATGATCGCCCCGCGGTCGACGGTCTTGCTCGCCAGGCCTCGAATCGGATCGACGACCATCTGCATGACGAGCGCGCTGCGGCCGTTCTGGAACCGGAGATCCTTCCATCGGAGCCCGAGGAGCCCACCGGTGATGGAGCCACCCGAGACACAAGAGACTCGCTGGCATGTGCCGAGGAGATGGACTTCGTTTAGCCGAATCAGACCGCCTAGATGGAAGAGCATGGCCCGATACCCCCCGCCCGAGAGCGCGAGCGCGGGTCCTTTCTCAATCGCCTTCCGTTCCTCGGGTCGCTCGTCCTCCTCGACCGGGGAGAGTGCGCGTTCGAGAGCTGAATCTGCCATCGAGATCTCCTCATGACCGCAGACGCGCGCGACCCAGTGCGCCCGAGCCGGCTAACGCACCGAGGTGGAGGGGTACAGGCCCTCCGCAGCGCACCCCCTGGTGAACCGGAGAATACCACCTTCCTGGGGCGCTGATTCTGCTCTTGTAGGGTAAGACGATTCAGGGGCCCGAATCGAACAGAATGGGGTCCTCGCCTCACATTCAGGACTGGGCGATCGGGCGCCGGCGAAGTTTTCGGCCCCCCAGAAGCCTCCGGCTCCCTCCTGCCCGCAAACTCCGAAGGGAACCAGACATTGAACCTTCAACTGGGGCTGTCAGCTTATTGAAAGTCCATCTTTGCAGTTGACATCGCGTCAGGCCGCATAGCGGATGGCAGGGTGCTTGAAGTAGGCAGCAACTCGAGCTGGCGTCTTCTGGATGCTTCGAAGGTGGCCGAGCGCCTGGCGATGCAGCGTGGCCT
>JAIOJQ010000317.1 GCA_019911865.1 Thermoanaerobaculia bacterium | reverse complement strand
CGCGACGACCGCGCGGCCTCCGGCTACCTCGCCGCGCTGCGCGCCGAACTGCCGGGCGAGCGGCCGCTGGCCGGACTCGCCGTGGTGCTCGACTGCGGACACGGCGCCGCGTCGGCCCTCGCCGGACCGCTGCTGGCCGACCTCGGCGCGCGCGTCGTGACGCTGGGCGACCGCCCCGACGGCACCAACATCAACCGGGACGCCGGCTCGACGCACCCGCAGGGGCTCGCGGCTCGCGTCGCCGGCGGCGGCTTCGACCTCGGCTTCGCCTTCGACGGTGACGCCGACCGGGCGATTCTGGTCGACGAACGGGGCGTCATCCGCGACGGCGACGCGATGCTCTTCCTGCTGGCGCGCGACCTGTTCGCCGGATCCCCCGCCGCGCCGCGGTCGATCGTCGCCACGTCGATGAGCAATCTGGGGCTCGAGCGCGCCCTCGCCGCCGAGGGGATCGAGCTGCTGCGCTGCGGCGTGGGCGACCGCGAGGTGGTCGAAATGCTGCGCGCGCGGGGTCTGCGCCTGGGCGGCGAGCAGTCGGGGCACATCGTCGACCTCGCCCGCTCGACCACCGGCGACGGCCTGCTCACCGCGCTGCTGATTGCCGATATCGTGGCGCGCGCCGGGCGACCGGTCTCGCAGCTGCTGGCGCCCTTCCGCCGCTACCCCCAGCTGCTGCTCAACGTGCGGGTGAAGAGCCGGCCGCCGCTCGAGAGCCTGCCGGGGGTCGCCGCGGCGATCGCCGCCGTCGACACCCGCCTGGGCGCCGACGGTCGCCTGGTCCTGCGCTACTCGGGCACCGAACCCCTCGCCCGCGTCATGCTCGAAGGCCCCGACGAGCCCGTCGTCACCGAGCTCGCCGCCGCCCTCGCCGACGCCATCCGCGCCGCAATCGGCGCCTGACGCCACGGCTCGCGGAAGAACTCGAGGACCTGAAGGTTAAAGACAAGGCTCATAGAAGAGAAGGACAAGGAAAAGAATAAAGAGGCGTGCGACTCGACCCAATGCCTTCGAGGAGGGTCGGTCGTCGACGGCTCGCTCCCGACGAAGACGAAAGACGTTCATGGAAGGGAAAGACGCAACCGCTCCCGGAGCGAGGCGAGCCCGGCTCGTCCGGTACCTTCGAGGGGCAGGTCGTCGACGGTTCGCTCCCGACAAAGACGAAAGACGTCCATGGAAGGGAAAGACGCAACCGCTTCGGGAACGAGGCAAGCCCGACCCGTCCGGTTCCTTCAAGGGGAGCTGTCGTCGACTGCTCGCTCCCGACAAAGACGAAAAACGTCCATAGAAAAGGAAAGAGGCCAAGATCGGTCGAGTCGCGCCCCGCCTCCCGCGACTCGCAGGCATCGAGCGCTCAGGCCCGACCAGCGCGAGTTCGCCCCCCCCACGGCCTTCCCCGTCTTTCCCTTCTGATATGGAGCGACTCTGCGTCAAGGGCCGCGGATTTTGGTGGGGAGTTCTCGGGCGGGAGGGGGAAGAGGACGACTGCACCAGGCCGCTTCGACGACGAGTCACTCTGATATTCGCGGGTTGCCGGAGGCAGA
>JAIOJQ010000316.1 GCA_019911865.1 Thermoanaerobaculia bacterium | reverse complement strand
CGGCGGCGGCCGGCGAGGTGACGGCGGCGATGGAGGAGCTGGCGCGCACCGCGGCCGGCATCGCCGAGCACGCCGAGCGGCAGAGCCGGCTGGTCGAACGGGCCGAGGCGGAAGGGGCCGCGGGGGCCGAGGCGGTGGCCGAGGCGGTCGAGGGGGTGCGCGAGGTCGAACGCCGGATCGGCGACGTCACCGGGCGCGCCGACACTCTCGGCACGCGCTCGCGCGAGATCTTCCGCGTCCTCGAGCTGATCAGCGACATCGCCCAGGAGACCCACCTGCTGTCGCTCAACGCGGCGCTCGAGGCCTCGGCGGCCGGTGGCCGCGGCCGGCGCTTTGCCGTGGTGGCGGGCGAGGTGCGGGTGCTCGCCGAGCGGGTGCGCGACTCGGTGGCCTCGGTACGCAGCCAGGTCGAGGAGTTCGCCAGCGCCATCCGCTCGACGGTGGTCGCCACCGAGGAGGGGAGCAAGGAGGCGGCGCGGGTGCTCGACGAGGCGCGCGCCGCCACCGGCGCTCTCGCCAGCCTCCGCGCCGCGCTGGCGGAGAGTTCGGAGGCGGCGCGCCAGATCTCCTCGGTGACGCGCCAGCAGACCTCGGCGACCGAAGAGGTGCTGTCGACCCTGCGCGAGCTGCACCAGGTCGTCGAGCGGATGTCGCGCGATCTCGGCCAGCTGTCGGGCACGGCGGGGCGGCTGCGCGAGGTCGGCCTCGACCTGCAGCTGCTCGGCCAGACCTTCCGGGTCGCCACGCCCCGCTCGCTGCGCCACCTGATCGACCAGTGGTGGCGACGCATCGAGCCCGACGGTTTCGCCGGCGCCGACGCGGCGCTCGGTGAGCTGGTGGCTTCGCACGGCTACGTCGAGGCGGGCTATCTCGCCGACGATGCCGGCAAGCTGATCACCATCCGCGTCGCCGCCGGCTTCGCCGAGCGGGAGCGGGAGGCGAAGGAGGCGCTGCGCCGGGTCGACCTGCGCGAGCGCCCCTGGTTCCGTGCCGCGGCGGAAGCCGGCCGCGCCGTGGTCACGCCGCCGCACCGCTCGTTGCTTTCCGACGAGTCCTGCCTCACCGTGGCGCTGCCGATCGCCGGCGAGGACGGCGCGCTGCGCGGCGTCCTCGGTTTCGACGTCAACGTCCGGCACTGGACGGAGATCGGCCGATGAGCGCGCCGGCTTTTCTCGTCGTGCGCATCGGCGGAGTGCACGCGGCGCTGCCCGCCGCGGCGGTGCGCCGGGTGGTGCGGGGAACCCGGGTGCACCCGCTGCCGGGCGCCGGCGAGGGCCTGCTCGGCCTCGCCGAGTTCGCCGGCGAGCCGCTGGCGGTCCTCGATCTGGCGCGCGTCTCGGGGCTGGCGGCGCCGTCCGGGGCGGCCTCGGTCACCGTGGTCGCCTGGGTCGGCGCCGACGCGGAGCGCGAGCTGGTGGGGCTGGCCGTCGACGAGGCGCTCGAGGTGTGCGAGATCGACGGAACCACGGTCGCCGGCGGCGAAGCGCTGTTGCGCGGCCGGCCGGTGTCGATGATCGACCCGCAGCGGCTGGGGGCCGACGCGTGAGCCGGGCGCACGTGATCGTTCGCCGCAGCGGCGTGCTCTGGGGACTGCCCGCTTCCGGCGTGGAAGGGGTCGAGCGCCACGCGGGCGGCATCCGCGTCCGCCTCGCCGGCGGGGGCGAATGGCTCGCCGAGGCCGTTGTCACGCTGGCGGCCGACCTCGAGGTGCGCCGGCCGCCGGCTTCGGTGGCGCGGCGGCTGCCCGCCGGTGCGGCCGGTCTCGCCTTGCTCGGCGGCCAGCCGGTGGTCGTCGCCGGGAGGATGGAGGTCGCGCCGTGAGTGTCGCGCGCTCGGCGCGCCTGCTGCTGCTGGCGCCGCTGGCGGTGGTCGGAGTCGGCCTCGCGGCGCTCGCCTGGTCGCAGGGGCAGGGCGCCGC
>JAIOJQ010000315.1 GCA_019911865.1 Thermoanaerobaculia bacterium | reverse complement strand
GCGGTGGCTCGCCACGCGGCCGGCGCTGCGCCTCGACGCCGGCAGCGTGGCGAGCCACCGCATCGTCGCGGTCGGCCGCGACGTCACCGTCGCCGGCGAAGCGCTTGCCGGCGTGACGGCGCTCGACGGCGACGCGATCATCTCGGGCACGGTGACCGGCGATGTCACGGTGATCGGCGGCAGCGTCGAGCTGGCGCCGACGGCGCGCGTCGCCGGCGAGATCTTCGTTCTCGGCGGCGAGCTGCACGCCTCGCCGGGAGCGCGCCTCGACGGACGCTCCGTCGTCTACCCGTCGATCTCGCGCGCCTGGATGACGCTGCTCGAGGGGCCGAGTCTCGGCCTGTCGGCGGGCGCGCCGGTGGTTGTCGCGGCCAAGCTGGCGCTGGTCGCCGCCTGGCTGGCGCTGACGCTGCTGCTGTTCGCCACCGGCAGCCGCTCCGTGGTCGCCACTTCCGAAGAACTGCGCCTCGATCCGTTCTCCTGTTTCGCCGCCGGACTGGTTTCGGTGCTCGCGGCGACGATGACCACTCTCTTCCTCTCGTCGCTGCTGCCGCCCCTGGTCGCCGTGCCGCTGCTGGCGCTGGTGGTGCTGGCGGCGCTGCTCGCCAAGCTGTGGGGGATGGTGGCGGTCTTCCACGCCACGGGCGCGCTGCTGGCGCGCCGCTTCGCGGGGCGCCGGCGCCTGCTCGCGCTGCACGCCGGCGTCGCCGGGCTGGTCGTCCTGGCGGCGATCAAGTTCCTGCCGTTCGTCGGGCTCTGGGTCTGGACGGGCGCCACGTTCCTCGGCGTCGGCGCCGCGCTGCGCAGCAAATTCGGTCGCCACGAGGCCTGGTTTCCGGACGCCCTGCCCGTCTCCTCCGCACCGACGCACTCCTGAGCGGCGCCCCGCGCGTCCGCGCCGGCGGCCGGCCGCGATAGGCTGCGCGGCGGAGGAGCGCAGCCATCATGGAGATTCGCACCATCGGCGTCGTCGGCGCCGGCACCATGGGAAACGGAATCGCGCAGACGGCGGCGGCGGCCGGCATCGCCACCGTGCTGGTCGACGTCGCCCCGGCGGCGCTCGAGCGCGGCCTCGCGGCGATCGGCAAGAGCCTCGACCGGCTGGTCGCCAAGGGCAAACTCTCCGCCGAGGACGCGGCGGCGACGAAGGGGCGCATCACCCCGGCCGGGGAGCTCACGGCGCTCGCCGGCTGCGATCTCGCGGTCGAGGCGGTGGTCGAGCGCTTCGACGTCAAGCGGCAGGTACTCGCCGAGCTGGACGGGCTGCTCGCGCCGCAGGCCATCCTGGCCACCAACACGTCGTCGATCTCGATCACCCGGCTCGCCGCGCAGACGCGCCGGCCGGGCCAGGTGATCGGCATGCACTTCATGAACCCCGTCCCGGTCATGCAGCTGGTCGAGATCATCCGTGGCCTGCAGACGACGCAGGAGACCTGGAGCGTCGTCGAGGCGACGACGAAGCGGCTCGGCAAGATCCCGGTCGAAGTCAACGATGCGCCCGGCTTCGTCTCCAATCGCGTGCTGATGCCGATGATCAACGAGGCGATCTTCTGCCTGCACGAGGGTGTCGGCAGCGCCGAGGCGATCGACCAGGTGATGAAGCTCGGAATGAATCACCCGCTCGGGCCGCTGGCGCTGGCCGACCTGATCGGTCTCGACGTCTGCCTCGACATCCTGCGCGTGCTGCACGAGGGCCTCGGCGAGGACAAGTACCGCCCCTGCCCGCTGCTCGTGCGCATGGTCGACGCCGGCTACCTCGGCCGCAAGAGCGGGCGCGGATTCCATGACTACGCGCCGGCCGGCTGAACGCCTCGCCGGCGGCGAGCTGCGCGCCGCGAGCGCCACGGTGCTCTGCCAGTCGTGCGGGGCTCCCAACCCCGCCGAGCAGGATCTGTGCGCCCGCTGCCACCAGAAGCTGCTCGTCCTCTCCGGACCGCCGAGCGAGGAGGTCGAGGACCTGACGCGCGACCGCGACGCCGACTTCTCGCTCGACGAACACCTGCTCGAACGGGTGTCCATCCTCGAGGAGGCGGTCAAGCGGACGGCCGAGACGGTACAGCGCCTGGTCGAGGCGCTGCACAAGCAGGAGAAGAACCTGCTGGTCAGCCAGACGGGTTTCGGCACGCTGCGCGAGCTGCTCGAGCGCCGGCGCCTGATCGGCCGCGAGGAGTGGGCGGACCTCTGGCAGGCGAAGATGGACTACCAGCTCAAGGCGCTCGAAAAGCGCGAGCGGTTCGTCGGCGTCAAGGACCGCATCGCGGCGCTCTACCACGGCGACCGCCGCAAGCCCTTCCTGAAGCACCTCGAGGACGCCGAGTACGCCCTCTTCGCCTTCGACGTCGAGCGCGCGCGCCACTGTCTGGGCCTGGCCTTCAAGCTCGACCGCGACAACTACGAGCTGGCGCTCTACCTGGGCGAGACGGCGTTCAACGAGGGCGAGGCCGAAGAGGCGCTCGGTTACTTCGCGCGCGTCCTCGAGACCCGGCCCGACCATTTCGAGGCGCTCGTCTTCTCGGGCGTCATCTGCCACGAGCGCGGCGAGTCGGAGCGCGCCGAGAAGTTGCTCAGCCAGGCCGTCGAGCTCTACCCCGACGCCTTCCTGCCCCACTTCAGTCTCGGCGCGGTCTACGCCGCGAAGGGGGATCTCGAGCGCGCCGTCGAGCACCTCGAGGACGCCTGCCAGATCGATCCGGTGCCGCAGGCGCTCTACATGCTGGGCAACTGCTTCTACGAGATGGGGCGTTCGGCCGACGCCGTCGACTGCCTGCAGGAGGCGGTGCGCCTCGACCCGGCGTTCGAAGAAGCGCACTACCTGCTCGGTCTCGCCTACCTCGGTCGTCACTGGAACCGCAAGGCGCTCGCCTCGTTTCGCGAGGCGCAGCGACTCAACCCGCGCCGCCTGCGCTACCAGGACCTCGTGCAGTACCTGTCCGGGCGCTCGGTCGAGCGGCTGCCCGAAGTCGGCCCGCAGGTCGCCGGGCTCCTCGCCCGGGCGCAGGAGCACGCCACGCGCGGCGAAGCGGACCGGTCGGTGGCGGCGTTCCAGAAGGCGATCGACGTCGAGCCGTCCAACCCGAACGTGTGGATGGCCTACGTCATGGCCTGCCTGTCGCTCGGCCGGCGCCAGGAGCTCGAGGTGGCGGCACGTCGGGTGCTCGAGCTGGACTCGAGCGAGATGCAGCGCGCCACCGCGGCCGCGGCGCTCATCGCTGCGCTGCGCGGCGAGGGCAAGTTCGCCGAGGGAAACCGGATCGGGCGCGAGCTCCTGGAAGGGAGCAAGACGAGCTTCACGCGCACCATCGCCTTCTACGAGATGGCCTGCAACCTGGCCGAGATGGAAGAAGACCTCGAGCAGGCGCTCGACTACGCGCGCTCGGCGCTCGAGGTCGCGCCGGACGAGCTCAAGCAGTTTCCGCTCGCGGTGCTCGGCTGGGTGCACTACAAGCGGCGCGAATACGAGCAGGCGATCGAGTGCCTCGAGCGCTCGGCCGAGCTCGGGCCTTCGGCCACGACGTTCACCCACCTCGGCATGTCCCTGCTGGCGGCGGGTGACGAGGACGCGGCGCGCGCCGCGTTCGGCCGGGCGCGCAGTCTCGAGCCCCGCGTGGGCGCGCTCGAGGAACGGATGATGGAGTGCATGAAGGATTCGGCCCGGTTGCTCGAACGGGTCAAGAGGCGGCAGAAACGATGATTCGCTGGAGCAGCTGGTACATCCACACGACGCGCGAGATTCCCGCCGACGCCGAGGTCGTTTCGCATCAGCTGATGGTGCGCGCCGGCATGACGCGCAAGGTCGCGGCCGGCATCTACAGCTACCTGCCGCTCGGCTGGCGCAGCCTGCGCAAGCTGATGGATATCGTGCGTCGCGAGATGGACGCCGCCGGAGCGGTCGAGCTGGCGATGCCCGCGGTGCAGCCGGCCGAGCTGTGGGTCGAATCCGGACGCTGGCAGAAGTACGGCAAGGAGCTGCTGCGCATCCGCGACCGCCACGACCGCGAGTTCTGCTTCGGGCCGACGCACGAGGAGGTGGTCACCGACATCGTGCGCCGCGACGTCAAGAGCTACCGGCAGCTGCCGTTCAACCTCTACCAGATCCAGACGAAGTTCCGCGACGAGATCCGCCCGCGCTTCGGCTGGATGCGCGGCCGCGAGTTCCTGATGAAGGATGCCTACTCCTTCCACGCCGCGCCGGAGAGCCTCGACGCGACCTACGAGGCGATGGACGCCGCCTACCGGCGGGTGTTCGAGGCCTGCCGGCTCGAGTACACGGTCGTCGAGGCGGACACCGGCACGATCGGCGGCTCGTCGTCGCACGAGTTCATGGTCACCGCGGCGACCGGCGAGAGCGCCGTCGTCCACTGCCCGGCGTGCGGCTACGGCGCCAATCAGGAGAAGGCCGAGCGCGCCGCCTGGCCGTCCGTCGGGGCCGCGGCGCCGCCGCCGCTCGAGCGCGTGCCGACGCCGGGCCGCACGACCATCGCCGACGTCTCGGCGCTGCTCGGCGTGCCGGCCGACGGGCTGGTCAAGACGCTGATCTACGAGACCGACCGCGGAGAGCTGGTGGTGGCGGTGGTGCGCGGCGACCGCGAGATCAACGAGGTGAAGCTGCAGAACGCCGTGCCGGACGCGCTGCACCTGCGCCTGGCGCCGGAGGAGCGGGTGCGCGAGATCACCGGCGCGCCGGCCGGCTTTGCCGGGCCGGTCGGCCTGCGCGGCGCGGCGATCCTGCTGGCGGACCTGTCGACTCGGGAGATGCGTGGCTTCGCCTGCGGCGCCAACGAGGCGGACGCCCACCTGGTGAACGTCGACTGGCAGCGCGATGCGGCGGCCTTCGCCGGCGCGGCGCGCTGGCTCGACCTGGTGACGGTCGGGGAGGGCGACCCCTGCCCGCGCTGCGGCGAGGCGCTGGCGGTGGTGCGCGGCATCGAGGTCGGCCACATCTTCAAGCTCGGCGACCGGTACTCGCGCGCCATGCAGTGCACCTTCACCGACGAGGCGGGCGCCGAGCAGCCGATGATCATGGGCTGCTACGGGCTCGGCATCGGACGCACCCTGGCCGCCGCCATCGAGCAGAACCACGACGCCGACGGGATCATCTGGCCGCTGCCGCTGGCGCCCTTCTCGGTGCTCGTCGTCTCGCTGACGCCGAAGGACCCGGAGTCGGCGCGCGCCGCCGAGGCGCTCGCCACGTCCCTCGGCGCGCGCGGCCTCGACGTGCTGCTCGACGATCGCGACGAGCGGCCGGGCGTCAAGTTCAAGGACGCCGACCTGATCGGCATTCCGGTGCGCGCCGTGGTGGGCGGCAAGTCGTTCGCCGCCGGGTCGATCGAGCTGTCGCTGCGGCGCGACCGCGAGAAGGTCGCAGTGCCGGTCGGCGAAGCCGAAGCCCGCCTGCTCGACCTCGTCGACCGCCTGCGCTGAAGCTCACCACCCTCCGCCGAGCGCAGCCGGCCGGGGTGCTGCGCAGGGAGCGCGGTTTTGTCGATTCCATCGACTCCGTGCGACCGGAGCGGCACACCGGCCGGCGGAGCGGAGCCGCCACCCGTCGCGAAGATCCGGCGTTCGTGCCGGTCTGCCACTCCGCGGTCGGGCAAGTCCCTCCGGTCGCATCGAGTCAGCGCAGCTGACAAAGCCGCGCTCCCTGCGGGACTCCCCCGACCACTGCGCTGTCACTGATGAGCGAATGCGGGCCCAGCTCACCCGTCGCCGAGAGCCTGGGTTACGATCCGACTCATGAGAGTCCACGTGCTCGCCTTCGCCACCGCCGCCCAGGCCCTCGGCAGCGCGAGCCGCAGCGAAGAACTGGCCGAGGGAGCAACCGTCTCCGATCTGACGCGCGCGCTCGCCGCCGCCACGCCGGCGCTCGCGGCCCTGCTGCCGCGTCTGGCGGTCGCCGTCGACGGCAACCTCGCCCGTCCCGACCGGGTGCTCGCCGACGGCTGCGAGGTGGCGCTGCTGCCGCCGGTCTCGGGCGGCTGAGGCGCGCCGTGCACCTCGTCCGCGAGCCGATCGACGCGGCGGCGCTCATTGCCCGGGTGGCCGCGGCCGGACGCGGCGCCGCAGTCCTCTTCCTCGGCACCGTACGCGACAGCAATCCGAAAGCGGCCGGCCGCGAAGTCGTCGCCATCGACTACTCCGCCTACGAAGCGATGGCCGGGCGCGTGCTCGCGGCGATCGAGCGCGAACTCGCGGCGGAGCACGAGGACCTCGCCGTGGCGCTCGTTCACCGTCTGGGCGAGCTCGCCGTCGGCGAGGCCTCGATCGCCATCGCCGCCGCCTCCCCGCGCCGCGACGCTGCCTTCGCGGCAGCCCGCCGGGCGCTCGAGCGGGTCAAGCGCGAAGCGCCGATCTGGAAGCTCGAGCGCTACGCCGACGGCGCCGCGGCCTGGCGGGAGGAGGAGCCGCTGGGCGCGACCCGCGATGACCCACCCTCCGGCTGAAACGGCCCGTCAAGGCACGGCCGACGACCAGGCGCTCGTGTTTCCCGACTCGAAACCGTCGGCGAACAGCAGCGGGCTCTCGTCGGCGCCGCGGTCGAACGGCCCGATCAGGTTCGGCCGGGTCGCCGTGTCGTAGCCGCGCGCGTCGAGGTCGAAGTCGATGTCGAGCGGCGCGTAGACCTTCGTGTCGCACGAGTCGATCGCCGGCGAATCGGGGCGCAGGTGGAGATCCCCCGCGGCAGCGTTGCGGAAGCGCGGATCGACGCCGACCATCGTCGCCTCGGTGACGATCCCCTCCTCGGTGTCGACCATCAGGCAGTCGCCGACGATCGTCCCGCCGTACTCCGTCTCGAACGGCCCGTGGTCGGTCAGGATGCTGGTGTAGAGCTCGATCGAAGACTGCGAAGCGCGCGCCCCGGCGCTGTCGCGCAGCGTCCCCGAGTCCTCGTCGAAGTAGTTGTTCCCGGCCGCGCTGACGAAGCCGGCGACGATCTGCGACGCGTCCAACGCGAAGAAGAGCGCATCGGTCTCGTTGTCCCAGATCTGGACGCCGTCGAGGAGAATCGTACTGCCGACACCGGCCACGAGCACCGCGTCGTCGACGCCGTCGCCCTCGTTGCCTTCGATGAACCCCTGAGCGAAGAGCAGTTCGCCGCCGCCGGAGACCAGGGCGGCGCTGCCGAAGCCGACGTTGGCTGCCGTGGTCCGGTTGTGGCTCAGGGTGACGCAGCGCGAGGGGTTCGCGCAGGGCTCGAAGTTGAAGCGCTCGAGCTGCAGCCGCACGGCGCCCTCGACGTAGACCCCGCCGCCGAACTCGGCGCTGTTCGACTCGATCTGGACGTTGCCGAGCAGCGAACGCGGCGCGGGCCCCCCGAGAAGGATGCCGCCGCCCACCAACGACGCGCTGTTGTGCGCGATGCGCACCGGGGCGACTCCGGCGCCGCCCCCCTCCGCCCAGGCGCCGTCGGCGAGCGCCAGACCCCCGCCCTGCTCGGCGAAGTTGTGCTCGATCGCCGCACCGGCGCGCAGCTCGACGACGCAGCCCTCTGTGGCCAAGACTCCGCCGCCGTAGCCGCTCACTTCGTTCTCGCGGATCTCCCCGGCAACGATCAACCGGGTGCCGGGCTTGGAGCAGTAGGCCCCCCCACCCAGCGTCCCGACGTTCCCCCGCAGGATCGTCCCGGCGCCGATCTCGACTTCGGCGCCCAGGGCCGTCGTGACTCCCCGGCTGTTGCCCTGGATCAGCGCCCCCTCGAGGAGGAGGCGCACGTTGCCCCACGCTCCGGCTCCACCGCCCGAGCCGGTGAGCTCGAGGTCGCGGAGCGTCAGCTCGAAACGCTGGGTGACCGCCCCGGTTTCCACCGCTCCGAGAAGGGTGCTCGATCCATCCCCGGTGAGCGTCGTCCGGCCGCTCACCGTGGTGTCGAGGCAGTCGTCGTAGCCGCCGCGGATCGTCAGGTGGCCGGAGACCGCGGGGTCCCGGTCGACCAGGGTGACTTCGACGCCCGAGTAGACGAGCGAGCGGGTCAGCCGGATCTCGTCGTTGGCCGCCGTGGCCTCGGCGAGCGCCAGCGCCCCGGCGATGGTCGTCGCCTCGCAATCGGGCGCCGAGGCCCCGACATAGTAGATGTCGACGGCGTGCGCCGGGAGAGGGAAGAGCAGAGCGAGCGCCAGCAAGCGGAGTCCGCGGGTGCCCTCCCGGCGCGATCCGGTCCGTTCATCCGATCGCCGTGGCGTTCTCAACGTCCGTCTCCTTTCAGGGCACGGCCGACGACCAGGCGCCCGTGTTGCCCGATTCGAAGCCGTCGGCGAACAGCGGCCGCACCTCGTCGAACCCCCGGTCGTAGGGGCCGAGAATGTCCGGCTCGGAGGTGAAGTCGTAGCCGCGCGCATCGAGGTCGGCGTCCGAGTCGATGGGCGTGTAGGCGAAGTCATCGCAGGAGTCGATCGCCGGCGAGCCGCGCTGCAGGTGCAGGTCGCCGGAGCCGGCATCGACGAACAGCGGGTCGTACCCGACCATCGATCCGGCATGGCCGGTCAGCCCGGAGACCGTGTCGAGCAGCACGCAGTCACCGTGGATCTCGCCGCCGGTGCCGGTGACGAACGGCTGATGATCGACCAGGATGCTGGAGTAGAGTTCGATCACGGCACCGGCGCCGGTCGCCTCGCCGCCGTGGCTGTCGAGAATCGTCGTTCCGTCCGCGACCTCGTAGTTGTTGCCGGCCGCTGACACGAAGGCGGCGGTGATCTCGGCGCCGGACTCGGCCCGGAAGAGCGCGACCGTGGAGTTGTGCGCGATCTGGATCCCCTCGAACAGCATCGTGGTCCCGGCACCGGTGGCGTAGATCGCGTAACCGGCGAATCCGGGTCCGTTGTTGGACTCGAGGTACCCCTGGAACATCCGGAACTCCGAGCCGCCGTCGGCGTAGACCGCGCTGCCGAAATCGCCGGAGATCGTGTCGTTCTCGTCGATCGTCACGCAGCGGGGCGGCGTCAGGCACTGCTCGAAGTTGAAGCGCTCGAGCTGGAGACGGGCGCCGCCGATGAGGGCGACACCTCCGCCACGCTGCCCCGCCTCGTTCCCTCCGATGCGCGCGTTGCCGAGCAGGGTCTGCGGGCCGGTGCCGGCCATGTAGATGCCGCCCCCCTCCTGAAACGCCGTGTTCTCGGAGATGTCGACCTCGGCCGAGCCGGTACCGAGATTCTCGGCGCGCGCGCCGCCGGTGAGGAAGAGCCCGCCGCCGAGGTTCGCCTCGTTGCCCTGGATCACGGCACCGGCGCGGAAAGCCACCACGCAGCCGGTATTCGCATGGATCCCGCCGCCGGAGTTGGTCGCCGTGTTGCCCAGGATCTGCCCGGCAACCACCAGTTGCGAGCCGGCCCCGGTGCACAGGGCCCCGGCGCCGAAGGAGGTGCCGCTGTTCTCGACGATCTCGGTGCCGGCGTCGAGCTCGACGTCGGCGCCGCCGGCCACCTCGACGCCGCCGTCGTTGAGACGGATCCACGAGGACTCCACGGCGACGTCCGACGCACCTTCGGCGAGCAGACCGAGCGTTGCGTTCACGAGCTCGAGGCGGCGCAGTGTCACCACCGACGTCTCATTGGGTCCCCGGACGCGCACCGTGGCGGCGGCCGCCGGATCTCCGGAGAGCACGGTGCGGCCGGTGGCCGTGGTGTCCGTGCAGCTGTCCCAGCCACCGCTCAAGGTCAGGGCGCCCTCGTTGGCGACGTCCCAGTCGCTGATCTCGATGGCGACATTGGTGTAGGTCAGGGTCCGGGTGATCCGGATCTGGTCCGCGGTGCCGGCGCCGTTGAAGGCGGCGATGCCGAGCGCCCCCTGGATCGTCGCCGCCTCGCACCCCGTACCGGTGCCGACGTCGATCTGTGCGGCTCCGGCCGCGACGCTGAACAGGATGCCAGCGACACCAGCCAGGGCCCATCCCAGTTTGAGCATCGGCCCCGAACCCGGCTGGATGCCGCGCAGCGAGACTCGTCGATTCATCGTACCGCCTCCCGGAAGTGTGGCCCTTGCGGGGCCGGTCGAGTGCTTTCAGGGGTCTTCGTCCCCGCGGCGCCGCCTTCGTTACATCCACCGGGGTCGGTTTGCGCGGCTGGCGCGCTACGATCCGCCCATGCTCCGCTCCACCCTCCGCCCGGGCCGGGCGCTAGCCCTGGCCCTGGTCTTGGCGGCCGCCGCGCCACGACCGGCCGCCGCGACGGTCCTCGTCGAGTCCGCCCAGGCGCCGCCGGGCTCCCTCTCGCCGCTCGCGCCGGGGGACGAGCTGCTGCGCTGGCAGCGGTCGGGCGCCACGCCGCTCCGCTCGGGCGACTTCGCGCACTGGGGAGACCTCGACCTGCTCGCCTTCCTCGAAAGCCCGCGCGGCACGCTGGAGATCGACCTGCTGCGCCAGGGTGAGCCGCGCCGGGTGACGCTGCCGCCGGCGGCATGGACCTTCCGCGGCCGTCCGACCGGGGTGGACCCGGCGCTGGTCGAGCGGGTTGCCCAGCTCGCGGCCAGGGAGTCGACCGCCACGTTCGAGCAGGTCGAGCCGCTTCTCGCCGGCGCGCCCGCCGAGGTCCGGAGCTGGGCCTGGACGCGCTTCGCCGACGCCGCCGGCAAGCGCTCCGGCTGGCGCACCGCTCAGCGCGCCCTCGCCACGGCGATCCCTCTCTCGCCCCCGCACGTCGCGGCCGATCTCGAGCGCCTTCACGGCGACGCGCTGCGCCGGCTCAACCGTCTCGACGAGGCCGAAGCCGCCTACCGCCGGGCGCTCGCGCTCTGGGAGGGCCTCGAGCCCCGCGGCCTCGGCTCGACCTTCGCGATCAATGCGCTGGCCAATCTGCGCGCGGCGCAGTACGAGCTGGCCGAGGCGAACCGCCTCTTCCTGGAGGTCGCGGAGATCCGCGGGCGGCTGGCGCCCGGCAGCTGGCTGCACGCCAACGCGCTCAACGGGCTCGGCACGACCGCCGGCCGGCGCAACGACCTCGCCGCCGCCGAGCGCCACTTCGAGGAGGCGCTCGCGCTGGCCGAGCGGGGACACGGGGACCCGGGGCCACCGCTCTCCAACCTCGGCATCGTCTGCCGGCTGCGCGGCGACTTCGAGCGCGCCGAGATGTACACCCGGCGCGCGCTCGAGCTCTACCGCGCCGCCGACAACCGGAGCGAGGTCGCCGACAAACGGGTGAACCTCGCCAACATCCTCGGCGACGCGCGCCGCTTCGACGAGGCGCTCGCCGTCTACGGCGAGGCGCTGGCCGAGCTCGAGGGCGACGCGCCGGACCGCGAAGCGCTCGGCACCGCGCTCGCCAACCGGGCCAACCTCCACTGGCAGCGCCGCGACCTCGCGGCGCTGGCGGCCGATCTCGCCGCGGCGCGCGCGCAGCTCGCCTTCACCCGGCCGCGCACCGCCACCGAGGCGATGGTCACCTCGCTCGAGGTCGAGCTCGCCCGGGCGCGTGGCGACCTCGACGAGGCGGCCCGCCTGGCGGTCCTCACCCTCGAGGTGCGCGAGCAGATCCAGCCCGACTCGAGCTTCGTGGCGCTGGCGGCCTCCGAGCTCGCGGGGCTGCGCGCCGCGCAGGGGCGCGCCGAGGAGGCCGAGGCGCTCCACCGCCGG
The DNA here is from genome assembly GCA_019911865.1 of Thermoanaerobaculia bacterium. GTDB lineage: Bacteria > Acidobacteriota > Thermoanaerobaculia > Multivoradales > JAGPDF01 > JACTMI01. The sequence continues at coordinate 510 of JAIOJQ010000315.1, read as the reverse complement.
GCGCTGCAGGCGCTCGACCTCCAGCAGCGGCGGCTGGGCGGCGGCGACCGCGGCCTGGTGGCCTTCCGCGCCAAGTTCGCCGGAATCTACCGCGCCTACCAGGAGTTCCTGCTCGGCCGCGGGCGCGCCGAGGCGGCGTTCGAGATCTACGAGCGCTCGCGCGCCCGGGCGCTGCTCGCCCTGCTCGGCGAGCGCGACCTCGAGCTCGCCGAGAGCGACCTGCCGCCGGCGCTCGCCCGCCGCCGGCGCGAGCTCACGCTCGAGGTCGAGAAGGCCTACCTCGCGCTCGCCCGGCTGGCGAACGAGGCCACCGCCGAGCGCGAAACGCTGCGCCTGAAGCTCGAGACGCTGCACGCCGAGCGCGAGCGACTCGACCGCGAGGCGCACGCCGGTTCCGCGCGCCTGGCCGCGATCGAGGCGCCGCCGGCGCTCGGTCTCGCCGAGATCCGGCGCGCCCTCGCCCCCGGCACGCTCCTGCTCGCCTACAGCCTGGGCCCGGAGTCGTCGACC
>JAIOJQ010000314.1 GCA_019911865.1 Thermoanaerobaculia bacterium | reverse complement strand
CACAGCAGCGCCGCGGCCGCGGCGCTGCGGAGAGGGGTGGCGGCGCTCACGGGCGCGACGATACCGCCGCGCCTCCTCTGCTAGCATCCCGCCGCACCCCCGACCGAGGAAGCCGATCCTGATCCGCCGCCGGAGCCGCCTCCGCCCCCTGTTCTGCGGCGGACTGGCGCTGCTCGCGCTCGCCGTGGCGACGGGCGCCGGCGCGGGGGACGACGCCGCGGCCGAGCGCGAGGCCGAGCTCGAACGGATCCGTGGCGAGATCGCCGCGTTGACCGCGCGGCTCGGCGAGGCCGGCGGCGCGGCGCTCGGACTCGCCGGGGAGATCGAGCGGCTGTCGATCGAGCTCTCCCTGCAGGAGCGCCGCGTCGCCGAGGCGGTGCGCGCCCACGAGCTGGCCAACACCCGCGTCGCCACCGCCGGCGAGAGGATCGCCGAGCTCGAGGCCCGGCTGGCCGGCGAGCGCACCCGTCTCGAGTCCCGGGTCGCCGGTCTCTACCGGCTCGGCCGGCACGGCACGGTGCGGCTCGCCTTCGCGCTCGAGCCCGGTGCCGAGCCGGTGGGAGCGATCCGGTTGCTGCGCTACCTGGTGCGGCGCGACGCCGCCTCGGTCGAGCGTTTCGAGGAGCTGGGGGCCCGGCTGGCGGTCGAGCGGGCGGGGCTCGAGAACGAGCGATCTGCTGCCGCCGACTGGCTCGCCCAGCAGGCCTCGCGGCGTGACGAGCTGGCCCGCCTCGAGCGCCGGCAGGCCGATCTGCTGGCCGGCACGCGCGGCGAGAGCGCCCGGCTGGCGCTGCGGGCGCGCCAGCTCACCGAGCGGGCCGAGCGCCTTTCGGCGCTGCTCGACGCCCTCTACGGCCGCGAGGAGGCGGCGCTCGCCGGGCGGCCGATCCAGGAGTTCCGCGGCCTGCTGACCTGGCCGGCGCGCGGCCGCGTCACCTCCGGCTTCGGTCCTCGCCTCGACCCGCGCTACCGCACCCGGGTGCCGCACAACGGCGTCGACCTGGCGACCATTCCGGGCGAGGAGGTGCGCGCGGTCTATCCCGGCAAGGTGGTCTTCGCGGCCGAGTTCGAAGGGTACGGCCCGACGGTCGTCCTGCAGCACGCCGGACGCGCCTTCACGCTCTACGCCGGGCTCGAGAGGATCTCGGTCGAGCGCGACGATCTGCTATCTTTGAATGCGGTGATGGGACACGCGGCCGCCATGCTTTATTTCGAAGTCCGCGTCGGCAACGTCCCCGAAGACCCCGAGCGCTGGGTGCGCTGAAGCGCCGGAACCGAGAACCCGATGAATCGCGGCCGCGGCCTCTTTCTGCTCGTTTCGCTCGCCGTCCTGGTGCCGGCGATGACCGGTGTGCTGTGGAGTGCCGCCGGGCGGCGCGCCACCGACGGCGGCGACGACTCGCTCTACAAGAACCTGGCGATCTTCTCCGAGGTGCTCAACCTGGTCGGCTCGAGTTACGTCGACGAGACCGATTCGGGCCAGCTGCTCGCCGGTGCGCTCGACGGACTCGGCGACGCGCTGGATCCGTTCTCCGTCTGGGTGCCGGCCGAGCGGCTGGCGGAGTGGGACGCGTCCCGCGCCGTCGGACGCAGCCGCTCCGGCCTGACCATGGTCCGCGATCAGGGAATCGCCTTCGTGCTCGCCGTCGAGGCGGGCAGTCCGGCCGCCACGGCGGGCCTGCTGGCCGGCGACATCGTGGCCGAGATCGACGGTCGCTCGACCCGCGAGATGCCCTCCTGGGCGCTCGCCAGCCGGCTCGCCGGGGAGTCGGGCACGCGGCTCGCGCTGCGCGTGCTGCGCCAGGGGGACGACCTCACGGTGGAGCTGCCGCTCGCCGACTACGCTCCGCCGCTGCCCCGCCTGGAAGAGGTCGAAGGGCTGCCGCTGCTCGTCCTGCCCGCCTTCGCGGCCGACTCGGCCGCGACCGTGCGCCCGCTGCTCGAAGGCCTGGCGGCTCGCGGCGCCGGCGCGCTGGCGCAGCACCGCAGCGAGAATCTCCGCCGGCCCCTGCGAGCTGCCGTCGACCAGCACCACGATCTCCCCCTGCCAGAGCGGGGCTGCGCCAGCGCGCCGGCGCCCGGCTGGTCGGCATCGAGACCTTCGGCTGGGCGGGCGAGCTGGAAGCGGTGACGCTGTCGAACGGATCCCGCCTGCACCTGACCACCTCCTTCTACGCCGCAGAGGGCGGCGAGCCGAT
>JAIOJQ010000313.1 GCA_019911865.1 Thermoanaerobaculia bacterium | reverse complement strand
CCCGCAGCGCGGGCGGATCCGCCGCCCCCGAAGTCACTGCGGCTGCGGCGGCCGGCTGCGCAGCCGCTCGGCCCGCTGGGCACCCCACCAGGCGACCGTCGCCCAGGCCGCGGTCGCCTGCCGCAGGTCGGCCGGCACGACGCGTTCGAGCGTGTCGTTGATCGTGTGGTGCACTTCGAAGTAGCGGGCGCGTTCGAGGTCGAGGTCGACCAGCGGCACGCCGAGCGGCGCCAGGGGGGAGAGGTCCGCGCCGCCCCCCGCTTCGCCGCTGCGCAGCGCCACGCCGAGCGGCGCCAGCAACGCCGCGAGCTCGCCGCTCGCGGCGGCGTCTTCCGCCGCGAAGTTCACCAGCAGGCCGTGGGCGCGCCCTCCCCCCTGGTCGGATTCGGTGGCCAGCACGATGGAACCCGTCTCGGCGGCGTGCGCCGCGGCGTACGCCCGGGCGCCGGAGAGACCGAACTCCTCGTTGGCGGTGAGCAGCACCCGCAGCGTCCGCCGCGGCCCCTGCCGTGAGGCCGTGGCGGCGAGGCGCGCCGCTTCGATCATCGTCGCCACGCCGGTCCCGTTGTCCTGGGCACCCGGAGCGATGTCCCACGAGTCCCGGTGGGCCACCAGCAGGACGACCTCGCCGGGCCGCTCGCGACCGCGGAACTCGCCGATCACGTTGGCCGACACGGCCTCGCCGGCGTGCTCGTTCTCGATCACCAGCCGCATGCGCACCGGGGCGCCGGCGGCAAGCTGGCGGTGCAGCAGCTCGGCGTCGGGCACCGCCAGGGCGGCGGTCGGCGCGGGAGAGGTCCCCTCCTCCCAGCGGGTCGCGCCGGTGTGCGGGAAGCGGTCGGGGCCGATCGCCACCGAGCGGATGAGGGTCGCCAGGGCCCCCTTGCGCGCCGCCACCGCCGGACCGCGCGAGCGGATCGGCACCGCCTCGCCGTAGCCGGTCCAGTCGGCGCGCTGCTCCATCGGCCGCGACAGGAAGGCGATGCGGCCCGCCAGCGCACCCTCGGGCAGCGCCTCTAGGGCCTCCACGTCGAAGACCTCCACCACCTCGGCCTCGATGCCGCCCGGCGGGGTCGAGCCGCTGCCGCCGAGCGCCACCACCTCGAGCCTGCGGGCATGCGGCGCCAGGATCTCTGCCGTCGCCGTGCCGCGAATCCAGCGCGGCACGGTGACCGGCTCGGTCCACACCCGATCGAAGCCGGCCTCGCGCAGCGCCCGCTCGGCCCAGGCGATCGACTGCGCGTCGCCGGGAGTGCCGGCGAAACGGGGCCCCACTTCGGTGACCAGCGAGGTGACGAGCTGCCAGGTGCGCTCGCCGGCGAGTGCCTGGCGCTGCATCGCCGCAACCTCCGGGTCGGACGGCGCGGGGCCGGCGGCCCCGGCGCCGAATGGAATCGACAGGACGGCGACGGCGGCGAAGCAGAGGGCGGGTCGGAGAGATCGCGTCATGCGGCGGATGCTAACCGACCGCGGGCCGCCTGCCGCCCGCCGTGCGAGGATGCGCCCGATGCCCGAGTCCCTGCCCGAGCTGATCGCTCTCGGCCTCGCCTGGTACGCCGCCTTCCTGCTCTCGACCAGCTGCCACGAAGCCGCCCACGCCTGGGCCGCCTTGCGGCTGGGCGATCCGACCGCCTACCTCGGCGGCCAGGTGTCGCTCGACCCGCGGCCTCACATCGCCCGCGAGCCGGTCGGCACGGTGGTCGTGCCGCTGCTCTCTTTCGCCCTCACCCGCCAGTGGATGATGGGCTGGGCGAGCGCGCCCTACGACCCGGAGTGGGCCGACCGGCACCCCCGGCGATCCGCCTGGATGTCGCTCGCCGGTCCGGCCGCCAACTTCGCCCTCGTCCTCATGGCCGGCCTGCTGATCCGCCTCGGCGCCCGGCTCGGCGCCTGGACCGCTCCGCCCGCCGCCACCTTCTCGTCGGTCGCGCTGCCGACGGACGGCGGCTGGCTGGTCGGCGCGGCGACCCTGCTGTCGATCGTCTTCTCGCTCAATCTTGTGCTCGGCCTGTTCAATCTCCTGCCGGTGCCGCCGCTCGACGGCAGCGGCGCCCTGCCGCTGCTGCTGCCCGAGCGCTGGAGCCGGGAATGGCTCGCCTTCCTGCGCCAGCCGATGCTCTCCCTGGCCGGGCTGCTGCTCGCCTGGAAAGTCTTCCCCTACCTCTTCGCGCCGCTCCACACCCTCGCCCTGAACCTGCTCTGGCCGGGCGTCCTCTACCGCTGACCCGCCGGCCGGGGCGGGCGCGGAACGGTGCCATGCGAGGTACGATCGGCGCGTGATCCCGAAGCAGCCGACGCCGGACCTGCTCGGGCGGCCGCTCGCCGACCTGCGCATCTCGGTCACCGACCGCTGCAACTTCCGCTGCCCCTACTGCATGCCGCGCTCGCAGTTCGGAGCCGGACACGCCTTCCTGCCGCGCGCCGAGCTGCTGACTTACGAAGAGATCGACCGCCTGGCCGGGATCTTCGCAGAACTCGGCGTGCGCAAGTTCCGCCTCACCGGCGGCGAGCCGCTGTTGCGTCGCGACCTGCCGGTGCTCGTCGCGTTGCTCGCCGGCCATCGCGACACCGACCTGGCGCTGACGACCAACGGCGCCCTGCTCGCCGGGATGGCCGCGCCGCTCGCCGCCGCCGGCCTGCGCCGGGTCACGGTAAGCCTCGACGCGCTCGACGAAGCGATCTTCCGCCGCATGAGCGACGCCGAAGTCCCGGTCGCGGCCGTCCTCGACGGCATCGACGCGGCGCGCGCCGCCGGGCTGGCGCCGGTCAAGATCAACGCCGTCGTGCGGCGGGGGTGGAACGAGTCGGAGATCCTGCCCCTCGCGGCGCGCTTCCGCGGCAGCGGCAGCGACCTGCGATTCATCGAGTTCATGGACGTCGGCACGACCAACGGCTGGCGGCGCGACGAAGTGGTGCCGGCGCGCGAGATCCTCGAGCGCATCGACGCGCGCTGGCCGATCGAACCGGTCGAGCCCGGCTACCGGGGCGAAGTCGCCACCCGCTGGCGCTACCGCGACGGCGCCGGCGAAATCGGCGTCATCGGCTCGGTAACCGCGCCGTTCTGCGGCGACTGCACGCGCGCCCGGCTGTCGGCCGAAGGCCGTCTCTTCACCTGCCTTTTCGCGGCCGTGGGCAGCGACCTGCGCGGCCCGCTGCGCGCCGGCGAGAGCGACGCCGAGCTCGCCGGCCGGGTGGCGCGGATCTGGGGCGCGCGCAGCGACCGCTATTCGGAGATCCGCTCCGGCGTTCGCGGCACCAGCCGCATCGAAATGTCGTACATCGGAGGATGAGAGGGAGTCCATGACGGAATCAGCGGATCGCCGGAGACAGAGGCGCGTGCGGCTCCCCGGAAGCCACGGGCGGCTCGTCGTGTCGCTCGACGGCACGGTGCTCGACATCAGCCTCTCGGGCATGGCGGTGGAGACGCAGACCCGCATCAGTCCGCACCGGGTGCTCACCCTTCGCCTGGGAGATCGCGAGCAGCCGCTGCAGCTCGCCGGCAAGGTCGTCTGGTGCTTCCTGCACGGCACGCGCTCGACCCCTTCCGGGGAGCAGGTGCCGCTCTATCGAGCCGGCATCCAGTTTCTCGACGTGCTCTCGCCGCAGGCCCGCGAGCTGCTCGAGTTCCTCGAACTGCACGCCATCGTCACCCTCGACACGCGGATCTTCGGCCGCTTCGTGGTCAGCGCCACGGACCCGGTGGAGGTCAGCTCCTCGGCGGACTTCCGGGTGCTCGAGCTCGACGCCGAGGGCCTGACGGTCGAAACCGCGAGCGGACTCGATCCCCAGACCGGCTGCGAGGTCGAGCTGCGCCTCGATCACACTCAGCTGGTGGTGCGCACGATCGTCGAGCAGGCGACCCCGCCGGTCGCGGGCACGGACCACTGGGTCGTCCGCCTGCGCTTCACCGGCCTCGATCCGGAGGCACGCGGAACGATTCTCGCGTTCCTCGGCGGCGAGCTCGGCGAGGGAGAGGGCGTCCCCGCCGGCGATCCCGAGTGAAGGACGGGCGTCAGAACTTGAACAGCGCGTCGAAGGCGGCCCGCGGGTCCTTCGCATCCGCAGCGGGAGCCTGCTCGCGCGCGAACTCGGCGGAGAGCCGGGGCACGAACAGCTCGCAGCGGTTGTTGCGGTCCTTCGGCGAGACGCGCGTCGGGATGCGCAGCCGGCACTCGAACGGCGAGGCGGTGTCGAAGGAGACGCAGTGCGTGCAGGTTCGCAAGTCCGCGCCGCATTTGCCGCAGACCGCCGCGGCCGCCATCGCCGCGGCGACCGGCGCCGACTCGCCACACCGCGCGCAGCGGAAGACCTCGGCGGTCGGCGCCCCGAGCCCCCGTCCGCGCGGCCGCTCGGTGCGGTCGACCGGACCCGACGGGCGGGGTCGCTCGTCGCGCTGCGGCCGCTCGTCGCGCCCGCGGTCGGAGTCCTGGTAACCGCTCTGCCGGTATTTGCGATCGGACATGCCGCCACTCTACCAGCGACCCGGCCGCCTCCTCCCGGCGCTGCTCGGCGCTGGCGCCCTGGTTGCCGCCTGTGCACCCCCCGCCGAGGCGCCGCCGCCTTCGCCGCGCCGCCCGACGGCGATCGAGCTCTTTCTCGCTGCCCGCTCCACCGAACTGGTCGACGTCGACGAGGCGGGTGGTGCACTGGTCAATGAGTCGACGCTCGAGGGAGTGCGCGCCCTCCACGTCGCCCCGGACCTCGTCGTCCGGCGCGTCGCGCCGGCGCTCACGGCGCCCCACCGCGCCCGTGCGGCGCTTGCCGGGGGGCGAGTTCTGATCGAGATCGTCGACCCTTCCGGCGCCCGCTGGCTGCTCGTCGAACCGGCAGGCGGGCGGCGCGAAATCGAGTTCCCCGGACCCGGAGGGCGTTTCCTCGGCCGCTCTGCCGATCGCGGTCGCGCCGGATTCGCCTGGAGCCCGGTGGACGGCGCCGAACGCTGGCTGGAGTTCCGCCTGCCGGGGGCGCGGCCGCTGCTGGTCGCCGAGGCTCCGGCCGGCTTCGCCTTCGCCGCCCTCTCCGGCGACAGCCGGCGAGCCGTTCTGCAGCGGCGTCTGCACGACGAAGCCGACGAGGTCCTGTGGTTCGACCGGGCGGCCGGCGAGTTGCGCCTCCTGCTGCCGACCGACCTCGAGGGACGTTTTCGACCCCTCGGTTTCGATGCCGGCGCGACGCGGCTTCGCGTCGTCGCCGAGGACCCGGCGGGCGGCGGAGCGCTCGAGGAGATCGACCTCGCTGACGGACAGCGCACGCGCCGCCTCGACGGACCGTGCGTCGCCGTCGGCCTCCCCGATCCCGCGACGGAGGTGGTCGAAGTCGACTGCGCGGGGCGCCGGGAGCTGCGACGCCTCGCCGGACCCCTGCCCTGGGAGGGACACCTGCCGGCCGGCCTCTCCGGCGTGCGGGCGCTCGCCGCCCCGGACGGCGCCTGGTGGATCGAGACCGCCGGGCCGCGGGCTCCTTCCGAGATCGGTCGCCTGCCGGCCGGCGGGCTCTTCGAGCCGGCGACCTGGGGCCTGGCGCCCCGCCTCGATCCGGAGCGCCTGCCGGTTCCGCAGCTCCGCACCGTTACCAGCGGCGCCACTCCCCTGCCCGCCGAGCTCTGGCTGCCGCCCGACGGCACCGGCCTGCGGGCCGGGCTGGTCTGGCTGAGCGATGGCGACCGCCTGCCGCCGGCGGGCCGATTCGCGCCGCTGCCCGCCGCACTCGCCAGCCGCGGCATCGCCGTCCTCGTCCTGCGCC
>JAIOJQ010000312.1 GCA_019911865.1 Thermoanaerobaculia bacterium | reverse complement strand
TTCTTCGTCCTCACCCACAACCCGGTGGTCACTTGGCAGCGCCTGGAGCCGCGGGTGCGCGGCCTCGACTGGCGGGCGGTGCGCCTCGTTGCCTGGAAGGAGGTCGAAGACGACTCCTACGCGGTGCTCTGGCCCGCCGGGTATGGCGGCCGGTGGATACCGCCCGAGCCCGACGAGGACGCCGACGAAGTCTTCGAGGATCACCCCGAGCTGCGCGACTACGAGGAGCCCTGAAGCCGCGCCGCGCGGTGCCAATTCCCGATCCCGTGTTGCCGGCGGGAGGGCCTCCCCCGTGACCGCGCCAGGGAGGCGCACCGCCGGACTCCGATCCGACGCTGAACCGCCTTCGCCTCTTCCAGTGTCAGCCCGCGCAGACACCTTGACCAGGCCTGACAGCCGGCGCCCCGCCTGCCTCGGCCTCGCCCACAAGCGCCTCGACGAGGCGGTCTTCGCCGCCTGCGGGTGGCCGCCGGACCTGACCGACGAGCAGATCCTCGAGCGACTTCTGGCGCTGAACCCCGGGAGAGCGAGCGCGGAATGGGCTCGATGGAAGCGACGAGAGGCCGCGGAGGCGAACGCGCTGGCCAGACATCGTCCCAGTTCTCTGATCGGGCCGGGCTGTTGCTCAGCTCCACCACGACTGCTGACCCGAGATCGTCGCTCGGCGCAGGCGGGACTCGACGATCAAGCCAGCGGGCGTCCAATAGACGCGGCGAATCGGATCGCGCGAGAGGACGGTTCCAACCGGCGTCCCGTCTTCTGACAACCACCGGAAGCGGTTCTTCTCGAGCAGGCCGATCCCTGTCTGGGCAATGATGAGACTCCCGCTGTCGGCAATGTCGACTAGGGCGTGAAGTGATTCACCTCGCAGAACGTACAAGCGCGTGTCCGTCAAGAAGTAGAGATAATCACCTGTATCGGCGATTTGGCGAGGCGTAGTTCCGGTGTGGAAGACTCGAAGTGCCTCGCCATCAGGCCCCACTTGAACGACATTGCCGGAATCGCTGGCCAGGAACACGTCGTCTGTTCGACCAGCGAACGCAGCAGAACGAATCCAATCCGAGGCTTCCAGTTCGCCAACGAGCATCGTGAAGGAGATCGAGAAATCCTGATCTCCGACCGCTAGATTGGTACTCCCCAGCTTCTTTTCATAGCGGACTCCGGTGTAGCTCGAAAGCGCCCTTGAATCGAGACCGGTCAGAATCTCTGCAGCCTCGTTGAGCCTCTTCATCCTCTCTTCGGCGCTTGGGTCTCCTGGGTTGAGATCGGGGTGGCAATGTCGAGCGAGATCCCGGTATTGCTTCTTGAGTTCCTCCTGCGAGAAGGGCAGACGGAGCTCCATCTGGAGCAAAGCCTCGGAGATCTCTGGACTGGTGCCAAACGTTGAGGATGTGCCGGTCACCGGCTGCCAGTCTTCTTTGATGGGCAGCTTCAGACCCCAGATGCCGCGGCCCTCCCTCGAGATGCACCAGGCCTCATCGACGCCCGTCAAGAGGTAGCGAGAGCTGTCCGTAGACATTGCAACGGAGCGCAAGTAGGACTTGAGGTTCGACTGATCGAGCTGGAGCCTGTCGACGATCCTCTTGAGCTCGGGGCTATCTGGGATTGCGGTTTCGATGATCGGGTGAAGATCCGTGTCGTAGGCATGAAGGACGCACTTGCGGGAGAGTGCGACGAGACTTCTTCCGAGAGGATTCGCGCCGATGCGGTAGACATCGTGGAGCAGAGGCGCAGTTGAGATGTGCTCACCGCGGGAGCCGAAGCAAACCGCTGATGCGGGAGCGCTCGGAAAGGCTGATGCCTTCCCGAGGTCATCGAGAAGGAAGAGCCCGCGGTCAATTGCGTAGAACTTCCGAAATGCGGGATCCGGACGCTCGGCCATGGAAATCTTCTCGGTCGACAGGATCGACCAGTCCGGGGAATCACGGAGCTCGAAACTTTCGTCGGGAATCTCCACGAAAGGCACGACGCGTCCCTGTGCGGCCTCTTCCCAACGGAGAGGTGCTCTTGGGAGCGGTATGAGCGGCAACTTGGAAAGATCGATCGACTTCAGCGGCACGGGAGATCGATCGACGCGATGGGACCTCGCTATTCGCGGGGGCTCGGGTACGGGTGCCTCGGAAGAATCGGCCGAATAGAGCTGAAATGTCTTCCCGGATCGAACGCGGCGGATGCGCCCGGCCTTTTCCAGCCAGGAGATGAGATTGGCGACTCGACGTCCGTCCGACTCCCCTGCAAGCGCTTTGACCTCCGTCTGCAGGCAGCCCGGAGTCGATGAAATAGCCGATTCGATGCGCGTGAACAGTTCGAGGTTCTCGAGATGGCGCTCCGGCTCGGCTTGCCACGGACCAAGCTCAGGGATCCTCCCGATCACCAGTTTCGCCTTCAGAAGCGATTCGCGGTCCCCAGCAAGGGCGAGCATCGTCCCGCCCTGTTCCAGACCGGGTACTCCCTGAAGATCGAATGAACCGTAATCTCGGACGCTGCTGCGAACCATGTCCGGAATCTCGTCGATGTTGCGACGAGCCAGGTCGGCGGCGGTACTGAAGTCTCGACGGGCGATCGCCTCGAGCATCAAGGCCATCGTTCCGAAGTATCCGGATTGCGCGGCCCTATCCAACCTGAGGTCGGGATCGGCATCGAGCACCGCTTCCTCGCCAGAGGAACCTCTTGGAGCCGACTCCGCTAGCACGGGCGTCCGAGGCGCAGGATTCTGAAGGAAGAGTCGCTTGAGGAAATTGAGCATCGCCTTGCACCGAATGGCCGTTCTCTGCGGTCTTTTGATCTCCTACTGCGACCTATGTTGGCTCAGGCGGTCCGCCTCAGTCCGAAGCGTCCCTTGGAGCTCTTGCAGGACCGTACTTGCCGGGATCTCCTGGAGGCCGGCCTGAATAACAGCGATGGCGCGATTGAGGAGTTCCAGGCGCTTTCGGGGAGTCTTGAGCTTCCCAGCCTTCTCGGCAAGGCCGACGGCCTCGTTCACGATGACCTGTTCGGGGAAGGTCGCGGCCAGATTCTCCATTGCCAGACGGAGAGAAGTCCTGGTCGCGTCGTCGATTGTCATCGATACAGCCTGGTGGTAAGCCTCGATCGCAAGTTCGAATCGCGTTACCGCTGTCTCAGGATTCTTCGACGAGAGCGCCAGCTGCAGTGAGTCCGAGAAGATCTCGAGAACACGCTGAGGGTCGAAGGTTCCTTCGTACTGGCCGCAGTATCGAGATGCGGTGCGAGGGGGAATTGTTCCGGCCACGGAGTACCTCCGTAGGGAAGTGTTCAGAAGCTGCTGCCGCATTCTGGCCCCAATCGCTTCGTCCGGCAAGGTGGTGGCGGGCGATAGGGATGGCGCTCGCCTCGAAAGTTGAGTCGATTTCGACGATACGTCAGCACCAGGCAGTGCTGGTCGGCACCTGCCAGGCACCGACGGCTTGCTGCGTGAACAGGCCCTCTGTCCGGAGTTTGATCGCGCTTGGGAGGTCGAGAGGCGTTGCCTCGTCGGCTGTGACGCACGTTCGAGTTTCTCGGCGAAGCCGTCGCCTATCGGTTCTGTGTGCCTTCCGGAGGGGGTCGAGGGGTGGTCGACCAACCTTTTAGGTTAGGCTGAGAGCCAAATTGAGTGATCTCGAGATCAGCGACTTGCATCGGCGACGATCCTCGTCGCTGAGGGAGTGAAGGGAGAGATCGGCAGTGCAGTGTCCTTCCTGCGGTTGGAAGACGATGCGGCGCGCAGTTCGGAGCTTGCCGCTGCGGTACAAGGGGCGGTCGGTGGTCGTCCCCAAGTTGTCCGGTCACTTCTGTCCGAAGTGCGGCGAGGGCGTGCTGGAGGATGCGAGCAACGCCCGCTACGCGGCCGCGCTCGACGAACTGGTGCGCGAGACGAATCTCGCCACGATGCCGGACCTGCGCGCCATTCGGAAGCGCTTGAAGCTGAGTCAGGTCGAGGCCGCCGAGCTCTTCGGTGGAGGGGTCAACGCGTTCTCGCGTTACGAACGGGGCGAGACCGAGCCACCCAGGAGCCTCGTCCAGCTCTTGCGGATCCTCGATCGCCGGCCCGAGCTCCTCGCCGAGCTGCGGCCGGACGTCGGCCCACCAGCCCAGGGGCGCTGAGCCGGCTGACCGGTTCCGCGGTAGCTACGCTCCGAGGAACCGGAACTCGCTGACGCACCCGAGGGAGGTCAGGCGTCGGCGAGCCGCGCCGCGCCGGCGAGGACGACGGCGATCCAGAGCAGGTCGGCGAGCAGCAGGTGGGCGAGCTGCAGGGGGATCGGGGCGAGCAGCGCCACGTTGACCACGCCGACGACGATCTGGCCGAGGGCGAGGGCGGCGGCGGCGCGCGCCGCGCGGTGACCGGGGCCACCGTCGAGGGCGAGCTTCCAGCCTCCCAGCAGCACCACGCCAGCGGCGATCGCCGCCAGTACCGGGTGGGCGAGGCGCAGGCGCAGCAGCACGTGCGCCGTGCCGGCCAGGTCCTGCTCGAGCGCATGCGCCAGGTCGCGGGCCGGGAAGAGGGTGTCGCCGAGCGCCGCCACGGCGCCCTCGCCCTCGGCCAGATCGTCGTCGGCGTGGTTAACGTGGCGCTGCTCGCCCCGATCCCCCTGCAGCTCGCCCACCTGCTGCTCGCCGACCTGCTCTGGATCGCCGTCGTCCTCGCCGGCGCGGCGCGGCTCGCCGACGCCTGACCTCCCTCGGGTGCGTCAGCGAGTT
>JAIOJQ010000311.1 GCA_019911865.1 Thermoanaerobaculia bacterium | reverse complement strand
TGGATCGTCGGCGTCGCCGGCCCGCTGCAGTTCGACGTGCTGGCCGACCGCATCCGCACCGAGTACGACCTGCCGGTCAGCTTCCAGTCGACCACCCTGCACACCGCGCGCTGGATCGAGGCCGACGACCGCCGCGAGCTCGACCGCTTCCTCGACGCCCACCAGGGCGCCCTGGCCGACGACTGGTCCGGCGCCCCCGTCTTCCTCGCCGCCAACCCCTACCGGCTCAAGGTCGCCGAAGAGGACTGGCCGAAGATCCGCCTGCGCAAGACCCGCGAACACGCCGAATAGCGCGCCCTCCGGCGCCCCCGCGAGCCGCTGCCCGCAACCGGCAGCGCCGCTCCGCCAGTCCGGGAAACAGGTCGGAATGGTTCTTGCACAAACAGAACTCACGAAGACGCAGACCCTTTCCGGAAAGCCGACGAGGACTTCGGACACCGATGAGGCCCCAGCCATTGACCAGAACCCTCTCTTCCGTGGACTCCACTTCGCGACACTCGTTTTCGCGACGATCCGAAAGGCCGTTTCTGGTCAATCTGCGTTTCAAGGGCCGCTCGTGTGCTCTGATCTCGACCGAATCCATTCCGAGCATTACCGACAGCCTTTCCGGGTATGTCGAACGTTTCGAAGGGCGTCGACTTCAAACCAGCCGACGCCGGAGCCGGCCTGCGTTGCTGAATGAAATCGATCACGCCCCAACACCGTCTCCAAGGCAGTGGACTGCTAGTCATTGACATCTCGAGAAGCGGCAGCTATGGTCGTGCGACCGGTGTCGTATTGGAACTCAAACCCGAGGCCTTCATGGAGAATTTCGCATGAGCGCGCGCAAACTCTTCCTTCCCTTTACCGCGATCCTCCTGTTTGCGATTGCGGCCACCACCACTCCGGTCTCGGGCCTGCCGCAATGCTACGAATGCACGTGCTTTCATGCATGCAATCAGCTCTGCATCGTGCAGGACAACCCGGGCTCCCATGAAGAGATCTGTGACATGTGGTTGTGTCGGGACTTCCCGCAGTGTCAGGAGGCGGAAGCTCGATCCGGGCTGGATCGGCCGGAGAACCTGGCGGTCGAGGCAGCCGTTTCGCTAGAGGGTCAAGTTTGTGCAGTTGAATCTTCGATGGAATCCGAACAACAGACTTCCGAGTTTGAAGCGGCAACGCAGGATCAGATTCCCTGAAACTGGAGACCGGAGCATGAAGACTCCCAGGACTGGCTTCTCGAGGACTCCACGAGCGCTGGAGATTGGGATTCGTGCGTTTGACCCGAAGACCCATTGCGATCTCCACCGAAACTTCCGGGTGGCTCGGCAGAGTGAGGATCGGGTAACACTTCCTCACAACGCCACCCCAACAAGATCGGTGTCGTTGCCAATCTTGTTGAGTTTGTTCACTTTGCTCATGCTCTCTGCCATTTCGGCCGCGGCGCTCGATCTGGTCGGGCGGGCGCAACTCGAGGCGCTGCCGGGAAGCGTGCGCGAGGTCGTGGCCACGGAGTCGCTGCCGGTCAAGGCGCTCGGCGCGCAGGTGGCGGCGCCGGTCGAGGCGCAGCGGATTCTGGTCGAGCTCGATCTCGCCAAGCTGCAGCGGCGGCTCGACGGCACCCAGCGCGAGCTCCGCGAGGTGCGCGACCTGCGGCGCACCCGGCGGTCGAGCGGCGAGGTGCGCCCCCCGGGCGGCCTCAACTCGGCCGGCTTCGAGGGCCCGCCGAATCAGTTCGAGGCGAATCTCGCGCAGCGCGAGGCCGATGCGTTGAGCGAGTTCGCCGATCTCAGTTCGCGCCTGGCGTCCGCCCACGTGCGGGCCCCCGACGACGGATTCGTCGTCGGCTACCAGGTCGCCCCGGGCAAGAACTCGAAGCGGCGCAAGCCCGCGCTCACCTTCGTCGAGCTGGCGAAGACGCGCCTCACGGTGACGATCGATCCGGCTCCCGCCGAAGAGTTCGCGATGGCGAGCGAAGTCCTGGTGATCTCGGCGAGCGACCCGACGCAGCGCTTCCGGGCCCGCCTCGACAGCCTCGTCACCACCTCCGAGAAGACCGCCGGCTACGCGTTCGTGCCCCTGGAGCTCCCGTTCATCGCCCTCGGCGACGGCGCCGAGGTCCGGCTGGCGAGCCCCGATTCCGCCCCCGCGGCCGGCGACTGAGCGCCCGCCGGGCCGGTCGCCGGAGCGCTCGCCGGGGCGCCGGCCAGCGGCCAGTGCTCCCAGCTCTCATCGGCGAAGGCGGGGTTGACGGCGCGCACGCGGGCGAGGGCGTCGCGGGCACCGGCATCGTCACCGGCCTGGCGCAGCGCGTGGGCCAGCTCGCGACGGCCGATCAGCTTGAGAATGCCGAGACCGTCGGACTGCCAGAAGGTGCCATCGGCGTCGACCTTGCGCCACTGGGCTACCGCGGCCTCCCACTCGCCATCGATCGAAAGCCGCTGCGCGGCGAGGAAGTGCCCGATAGCGCGGCGCGACTCCACCCCCCGCGGGTAGCGCTTGGCGATCTCCTCCAGCTTCTCCGCGACTTCGTGCTCGATGGCGAGCGCGAAGTCGCGGCGGCCGGAGACCAGCGCCAGGCGATGCACCAGCACGTCGCCCGAGTGCAGGTACTCCTCGCACGCCGGGTCCGCGTCGCGCCAGGGCGCCTCCGCGTCGCCGGCGAGGAAGCCGTGGGCGACCACCGCGGCGCAGCGCAGCATCTCCGCCATGCGCGGCTCGCAGTCGCGCGAGATCCGCTCGAGCAGCGGGTCGATCGGCGCCGGGTCGCGCTCGAGCAGCGCGATGCGCATCAGGTTCTGATACGACGCGCAGAAGTCGGGCCGGATCGCCAGCGCCTCCTCGAGCTCCGAGCGCGCCTCGTCGTAGCGGCCGACGAGCACCAGCAGCTCGCCGAGCGAGTCGTGGGGGTTCGCCTGATCCGGCGCCACGTACTTGTAGGTGCGGAAGCGCGCCTCGGCCTCGCCGAAGTCCCCCTGCGCCATGGCGATGTAACCGAGATGATTGTGGGCCATCACCCAGTTCGGGTCGACTTCGAGCAGCCGGCGGTAGCGCTGCTCGGCGACCGGCCAGTCGAGCCGTCCCCAGGCGTCGTTGGCGGCGATCAGCAGCGCGAAGGAGTCGTCCGGGTGCCGGGCGAGGAAGTCGTCGACGACCTTCCGGCGGGCGAACTGCCCCTCCTCGGCCTGCGCGGCGAGGACGTCCAGCAGGAATCGCTCCCGTTCGTTGAGGCGCTGGCGGTCCACCGCGCGCAACTCGGCGAGCCGCCGCTCCCGCTCCTTCGCCTCCGGCTCGGTCTCGTAGAGCGCGATCTTCGCCGCCACGAACTCCGGATCGAGTTCGAGAGCACGCTGGTAAGCGGCTCGGGCGTCGGCGTGGTAGAGGCGCATGGCCGCGTCGCGGCCGCGCTCGTACTCGGCCAGCGCCTCCGGCGACGAGGTCGTCCAGGCCGGCCGGCGGGAGGCGCGAAACCAGTACGCCGAGCCGGCGAAAACCAGCGCGACCAGGCAGATCAGGACGATGCGACGCATGGCGCCTCCTCGCGGTCGCGCGCGATGGCGACCAGGGTGATGTCGTCGTAGGGCTCGGCATCGCCGGCGAACTGGCGCACCGCCGCCAGCACGCCATCGACCACCGCCTGCGGCTCTCCGGACAGACCGCGCAGGACCTCGGCCAGCCGGCGATCGCCGAACTGCTCGCCGGACGGGGACTGCGCCTCGAGAACACCGTCGGAGTAGCCGAGCACGACCTCGCCCGGCGCCACCGCGGCGCGGCAGACCTGATACCCGTTGTTGAGCAGCGCGCCGAGCGGCAGGCGGTGCTCGGGCAGCGGCAGCTCGCGCACCGCCCCCGCGGCGCCGCGTACCAGCAGCTGCGGCTGGCCGGCCAGGGCGTAGTCGATGCCGGAGCCGTCTTCGGAGACGGCGATCCAGGCGATCGCCACGAACCCCTTCTTGCCGCCCAGCCGGTAGAGGCGCTGGTTGGCGACCGTCAGCAGCGTCGCCGGGTCGCGGTGGGTGAAGGCGAGACTCTGCAGCGCTTCGTGCGCCGCCATCATCATCAGCGCGCCGGAGACCGACTTGCCGGCCACGTCGCCGAAGACGAGGGCGCCGGCGCCGGGGCGCGGCCCCGGCAGCTCGGCGAAGAAGTCGCCGCCGACGTGGCGCGCCGGACGGCAGGCCGCGGCGACCCGCCAGCCGGCGCCCAGCGAGAGCGAATGGGGCAGCAGTTCGGCCTGGATCGCCGACGCGATTTCGAGCTCGCGCTCGAGCTCGGCCTGGCGCGTGCGCTCCTCGACCAGCAGGCCCGCCTCGAGCGCCAGCGCCGCCTGGCCGAGCAGCGCCCCGAGCAGCCCGACCTCCTCGCCGTCCAGGATCAGCTGGCCGCGCGGGCCGGAAAAGACCGCGAAGCCGATGCGCCGGCGCGTCGACGAGAGGTCGCCAATCCACTCGACGCCGTCCGCCGCGAGGCGGGCGAGCAACGGCGCGGCGCCCGGCGTCTCGACTCCGGGCGCCGCCAGCTCGGCGACGCGCGCCAGGCGACCGCGCTGCGCCACCAGCTCGTGCAGCTCGGCCTCGTCGGGGAGCTGCTCGGGCAGGTTCTCCGGTCCGGCCACCCGCACCAGCCGCCCCTCGCGCACCAGGTAGAGGGCGGCAAAGCGCAGGTCGAGCAGCTCGGGCAGTCGCTCGACCAGGTCGCGCACCACCGACTGCAGATCGACGCGCGCTCCGAAGGCCTCGGTCAGCTCGCGCATCGCCTCCTGCAGCCGCGCCCGCTCGCCGAACAGCGCCCCGTCGACCAGTCCCTGGCTGCGCCGGCGCAGCGGGTCGAAAAGCAGCGCGATGGCGAGCGCGAAGACCACCGGAAACCAGGGGGAGGCGGCGAGCGCCGTGCCGGCGGTCACCCGGTTGAACAGGGCGATGCCGCCGGCGTAGAGCAGCGTCACGCCGGCCGTCAGCACCGAGTAGGCGAGGCTGCGGCGCAGCATCACCCGGATGTCGAGCAGGCCGAAGCGGACGATGGCGATGGCGAAGGTGATCGGCACGAGGCCGAGCAGCGCCAGCCCCCAGGGTGCCAGCCGGTCGGAGGTGAGCGCCTCGGGCGCCGTCACGGCGGTGACCAGGAAGGGGACCAGGCCGGCGACCGAGCCGATCAGGATGAGCGCCACGCCGCGCCGCAGCCGGGCGTCGCGCACCCGGCGGTATCCGGCCGCCAGCGCCGCCAATCCGCAAGCCATGAAAAAGGCCATCAGCCACCAGGCGGCCACCGGCACGCCGCTGATCAGGCGCACCGTCTCGCCGCGCCAGGCGGCATGGAAGAGGCCCGCCGCCAGCGCCACCGGGGGGAGCAGGTAGATGCCGACCAGCAGCGCCATCCAGCGCCGCCGCCGCGCCGGGTAGTCGGCCTCGCCGGCGCGCGGCCGCAGCGGGATCGGCTCGGGGAAGATGAGGAAGAAATGCAGGAAGCAGGCCGGCAGGAAGAGCAGGGCGAACGTGCCCGTCGAGAGCAGGAAGCGGTCGACCAGCGAGTAGGACGGCGGCCGCAGCCGGCAGACCAGGAAGAGCAGGAAGAGCACGCAGACGAGGAAGAAGACCTGGGCCGCCCGCAGCCGGGGCTGGCGCAGCAGCACGAAAGAGCCGACGGCGAAGAAGAGCATGCCGAGCAGGGCGGCGTAGAAGTAGGCCGGACCGGCGAGGTGGCGGCGGCCGAGCTCGACGCGGACCTCCTCGACCTCGCCGTCCCGTCGGACGAGGTAGGGGACGGTCTCGCCGATGCGCCGCCGGCCGAGCAGCTCGGCGGCGTGGATCGGCGAGCGCAGCAAGCCGCGGTCGATGCCGACGATGCGGTCCCCCGGCCGGATGCCGGCGCGGTGGGCGCCCGAGCCGCCGACCACCGCGCTGACCATCAGCGTCCCCGGAGCGTCGGCCTCCAGCACCACGCCGTCCCACGGCTTGGGCAGGGCCAGGTCGACGATCGCCAGCAGGGCGATGCCGAAGGCCACCACCGCGAAGGCGGCCAGGGCGACGAGCAGGGGCGATCGGGTGCGGCGCACGGGCGTGGACTCCGTCCTCTCGAAAATACGTCAGCCGGCCTCCGGAGTTCCCGTCCGGGCTCCTCGCCCGCCCCCGGTGGGATCAGGACCGGACCGGGTCCGGGTGCTCCGGGTCGAGCCCCAGCTCGCCCACCGCCCGCGCCGCCACGGCGCGGTCGATCTCGCCGCGGCGCGCCAGCTCGACCAGCGCCGCCAGCGCGACGTTCTCGGCGTCGACCTCGAAGAAGCGCCGCAGCTGCCGGCGCGATTCGCTGCGGCCGAAGCCGTCGGTGCCCAGCGGGACGAGCCCCTGCGGCAGGAAGCGGGCGATCTGGTCCGGCACCAGCTTCATGAAGTCGGAGACCGCGATCACCGGGCCGCGCGCCGCGCCGAGCATCCGGGTGACGTACGGCACCCGCGGCTCCTCGCCCGGGTGGAGGCGGTTCCAGCGCTCGCACTCGAGCGCCTCGCGGCGCAGCTCCTTGTACGAGGTGGCGCTCCACAGGTCGGCCGCCACGTTGTACTGCCCGGCGAGGATCTCCTGCGCCCGCATCGCCTCGCGCATCAGCGACCCCGAACCGAGCAGCTGGACGCGCGGGCCCTCCCCGGCCGGCGCCGGGCGCAGCAGGTGGAGGCCGCGCAGGATCCCCTCTTCGGCCCCCTCGGGCATCGGCAGCTGGACGTAGTTCTCGTTGTAGAGGGTGAGGTAGTAGAAGACGTCTTCGTTCTCGGCGTACATCCGCCGCATCCCGTCCTGCAGGATGGTGGCGATCTCGAAGGCGAAAGCCGGGTCGTAAGCGACCACGTTCGGCACCACCGAGGCGAGCACGTGCGAGTGGCCGTCCTCGTGCTGCAGACCCTCGCCGTTGAGCGTCGTCCGGCCGGCCGTGGCGCCGAGCAGGAAGCCGCGCCCGCGCTGGTCGCCGAACGCCCAGATCAGGTCGCCGATGCGCTGGAAGCCGAACATCGAGTAGTAGATGAAGAACGGGATCATCGGCAGGCCGTGATTCGAGTACGCCGTGCCCGCCGCGGTGAGCGAGCACATCGAGCCCGCCTCGGTGATCCCCTCCTCGAGGATCTGGCCGTTCTTCTGCTCGTTGTAGAAGAGCAGCGTGCCGGCGTCGACCGGCTCGTAGAGCTGGCCGACCGGCGAATAGATGCCGTGCTGGCGAAAGAGCGACTCGAGGCCGAAGGTGCGCGCTTCGTCGGGAACGATCGGCACCACGCGCGGCCCCAGCTCCGGGTGGCGCATGAGCTGGCGCAGCATCTGGACGAACGCCATGGTCGTCGAGACCTCGCGGTCGACCCCGGCGCGGAACTCGGCGAAGAAGTCGCGACCCGGCACCTCGAGACCGCCGACGAACGAGCGGCGGGCCGGCACGAAGCCGCCGAGGGCCCGCCGGCGCTCGAGCAGGTAGCGCACCTCGGGGCTGTCGTCGGCGGGGCGGTAGAACGGCGCGCCGGCGATCTCGGCATCCGACACCGGGATGTCGAAACGGTCGCGGAAGGCGCGCAGCTGGTCGTCGTCGAGCTTCTTCTGCTGGTGGGTGACGTTCTTGCCCTCACCCGCCATCCCCATGCCGTAGCCCTTGATCGTCTTGGCGAGGATGACCGTCGGCTGCCCCTGGGTGCGCACCGCGGCGTGGTAGGCGGCGTGGACCTTCTCCGGATCGAGACCGCCGCGGCGCAGATAGGGCATCTGCTCGTCGGGGATGTCGGCCACCATCGCCGCCAGTTCCGGGTACCTGCCGAAGAAGTGGCGGCGGATGTAGTCGCCCCCCTCCACCGAATACTTCTGGTACTGCCCGTCGACCGTTTCGTTCATCACCCGCACCAGCCAGCCGTCCCGGTCGCGCTCGAGCAGCGGGTCCCAGGAGGAGCCCCAGATCACCTTGAGCACGTTCCAGCTGGCGCCGCGGAAGGCCGCCTCGAGCTCCTGGATGATCTTGCCGTTGCCGCGCACCGGTCCGTCGAGGCGCTGCAGGTTGCAGTTGACGACGAAGACCAGGTTGTCGAGGCGCTCGCGCCCGGCCAGGCCGATGGCGCCCATCGACTCCGGTTCGTCCATCTCGCCATCGCCCATGAAGGCCCACACCTTGCGGTTGCCGGCCTGCACGATGCCGCGGTCGTTCATGTACTTCATGAAGCGCGCCTGGTAGATCGCCTGCAGCGGCCCCAGGCCCATCGACACGGTGGGGAACTGCCAGAAGTCCGGCATCAGCCACGGGTGCGGATAGGAGGAGAGGCCCTTGCCGTCCACCTCGCGGCGGAAATTGTTCATCTGGTCTTCGCTGAGCCGCCCGAGCATGAAGGCGCGGGCGTAGACGCCGGGCCCCGAATGGCCCTGCACGAACACCATGTCGCCGCCGTGATTATCGGAAGGCGAATGCCAGAAATGGTTGTAGCCGACGTCGTAGAGCGTGGCAGCGGAAGCGAAGCTGGCAATGTGGCCGCCGAGGTTCGAATCGCCCTTGTTGGCGCGCAACACCATGGCCAGCGCGTTCCAGCGCACGTAGGAGCGGATGCGGTGCTCCAGTTCGTGGTTGCCGGGCGAAGGCGTCTCCTGGCCGGGCGGGATGGTGTTGATGTAGGCGGTGGTGGCCTTGTAGGGCAGGTTGATGCCCGTGCGGCGGGCCAGCTCGACCAGGCTCTCGATCAGGAAGTGGGCGCGCTCCGGCCCCTCCTGCTCGATGACGGCCTCCAGGGCGTCGAGCCATTCCTGGGTTTCCTGCGTATCCGGATCGGACGGCAGCAGGCTGTTCGGCAGTGCTGACATGGTCTTGTCTCCTCGTCAGTTGTCGCAGCGGGCGCGTTGTTCGCGCCCCCTCTCCGCACTTGTTTTCGTCTTGCGCGGACCTTTGCCTCCACTCTAGTACGGCGTGGTGTGCCGGGGGAAGCTTTTCGTATGGTAAAACAATAAACCGGATAGTGCAATAAGATCGGGCGCGCTTTTTCAAAAGAAAAGGGCCAGCCCGAGGCTGGCCCCTTCCATGCGAAACGGCCGGATTACTTCTTCGGCTCTTCTTTCTTACCGTTCATGACCGGGCCGCCCGACATGCCGGACATCCCCTCCATGCCCTTTTCGGCCGTCATGCCGCCTTGTGCGGCGGGGGACATGCCCGACATCACCGGTCCTCCCGACATGCCGGACATGCCTTCCATGCCCGAC
>JAIOJQ010000310.1 GCA_019911865.1 Thermoanaerobaculia bacterium | reverse complement strand
CTCCGGTGCGATGCGCCGCGGGGAGGGCGCTGGCCCAGCTCGAGCTGATCGACGAGATCGCCGCCGCGGCGCATCGCACCGGAGTCCCCGTCGTCTGGCTGAAGTTCGCCGGCCTCGCGGCGGCCGGCGTCGACGTCGTGGGCCGGCGGCCGGCCTCCGACGTCGACCTGCTGCTGCCCGAAGAGCACGCCGGCGAGCTCGTCGCGGCGCTCGCCGAGCGCGGCCTCGAGCGCTCGCTCTCGCCGCAGCCGCCGCACCAGATCGCCACCCTGGTGCGCGCCGACTCGGGCGCCGTCGACCTGCACCGCTACCTCCCCCACTTCCGCCTGCCCGGCCAGCACCATCGCTCGCCCCGCTTCGAGGAGCTCCGGGCCGCCGGCCTGCTGGTGCCGGCGGCCGGGCTGCCGGCGGGCTCCTTCCACCCGGCGCCGGCGCTCGCCGCGGCGCACGCCCTGGTCCACGGCCTGGTCCACAACCGGTTCACCGCCGACGCGCCGCAGTTGCGCCTGCTCGGCGACCTCGCCGACCTGCACTTCGCGGAGGAAGGCGGGCCGGACGTCGCCGCGGTGGCGGCGCTGTGCAGCGAAGTGCTGGCCGCCGCCGAGGTCGACGAACTCGCCCGCCTGCTCGCGGCACTCGGCGCCGGACGCCTGCCGGATTCCGCCAGCGCGGCCGAGCGCGGCGCCGCCCGGTGGCTGGCGCACGCCGTGGCGCTGGCGACGCGGCCCGAATACGCCGCCAGCCTCAAGCTGCGGGCCGCCCTGCAGGGGAGCGGCGAAGGGCCGCTCTGGCGGCGCTCCGCCACCCGCCTGCGGCGTCTGTTCCTGCTCTCGGCGATCGAAGTCGAGGCGATCTACGGACCGCAGTCCGGGCGCGGCGCGATCCTGCGGCGGCAACTGGGACGACCTTTCGATCTGCTGCGACGGGCCTGGCGCGGCGGCGCGGCGAGTCGCCGCGAGCTGCATTGACCGGAGGAAGGTCGGGATCCGGCTCAGGGTCGGGACGGTGACGCCTCGGGGCGGCGCGGATCGTCGTCGGTGACGACGACGTAGCCGAGCGCTCCGAGACCGCCGGCCGCCGCGGGCCACCAGACGATGGCCACCGGGCAGACCTGCTGGCCCTCGTCGCCGTCGACGTCGATGCGCCGCGAGATGTCCTCGCACTCCCAGTGGAAGGGGACGTCCCCCTCCTGCCAGGCCGCGGTGTCGCCGATGTCGAGCTCGTTCGCCTCGTCGCGCTGGTCGTCGGTGAGCTCGACCCGGCACTCCTTGTCGATCGGCGCGACGCGCATCGGCGTGCGCTCGACGACCCGGCCCTCGGCGTCGACGCGGGCGAGAAACCACTCGGCCGGCTCGTACTTCTGCGTCGCCAGCCAGCGGTCGAGCTCGGCCGGTTCGCCGTCGAGCAGCCAGTCACGGCGGTCGTGGCGGCCGACGCTCGCCTTGTCGCGGATCGTCTCGGCATCGAGGTCGCGGTTGGGGTCGCGCTCCGGGGTCGTCTCCTTGGTCTTCCACCAGGCCGCCGTGCGGTCGGCGCCGGTGTACCCCTCGAGCGACTTGCGCGCCAGCCGCGCGCTCTCGGGCAGCGGCAGCACGGCCCACCAGCTGCCGGCCGACTCGTCGAACGTCATCTCGACCCAGTAGAAGTCCTCCACCTCGTGCGACAGGCGGCGGAAGTAGGCGCGCAGCGACTCCTCCTCGGCGAGTGGAGCCGCGGTTCGCGCGGTCACCACCGCGTGCTCGCCGAGCGGCAGGCAGGCGAGCTCGCCGGCGACGAGGTCGGCGGCGAGGAGCGGGGTGCCGGCCGCGAGAGCCGACACGACGAGCAGGGACACGGCGAGGGTCGCTGTGGAGTTTTTCATAGGAACGGTCGCGCGACTTTATGGGGGCCAGCTGACAGCGTCAAGTCAGTGCACCGCCGGCCGGCGGTCAGTCGCGATTCCGCCGCCGGGGGCGCGACTTCTCTTCGGCCGGCGCCTCCCGCCGCTCGGCGAGGGGCGCGAAAGCGGGGCGCGCGGCGAGGGTCCGGGCGGCGATCCAGGCGACCAGCCGGCCCTCGAACTCCTCGCGCATCGTCGGTTCGACCGGCGCCGCGGCATAGACCTCGAACCGCCCCTCCACCGCGTCCAGCCGCTCGAAGGTCGCCTCGAACCCCTCGCGGTCCCCGCCGCGCTC
>JAIOJQ010000309.1 GCA_019911865.1 Thermoanaerobaculia bacterium | reverse complement strand
GGCTGGAGGAGCGTTTCGCCGCCGCCGGTCTGGCGCCGGCCGGCGAGGCGGGCACCTACCGCCAGGAGTTTCCGGTCACCGTGGCGGTGGCGCGCGCCGCCGGCACCGCGCTCCGCGTCGACGGCGAGGCGGTGGCGGCGGCGGATTTCGTGCCGCTCGCCTTCTCGGCTCCCGGCCCGGCGTCGGGCGAGGTGGTGGCCGCCGGCTTCGGCATCGTCGCCCCCGAGCTGGGGGTCGACGACTACGCGGGGCTCGACGTCGCCGGCAAAGTGGTGCTGGTGCGCCGCTTCGTCCCGGCGGGCGACACGTTCGCCGCCGCCGAGGTCGAGCGGCGCTACAGCGACCTGCGGCTCAAGGCGTTCGCCGCCCGCGAGCGCGGCGCCGCGGCGCTGCTGGTGGCCGACCTGCCGGACGCGGCGGCGCACACCCAGGACGAGGCGCCGCTGCCGAAACTCTCGTCCGACGAGCTGGGCGACGCCGGGCTGCCCGCCGCGGCGATCTCGCGCGCCCTCGCCGAACGGCTGCTCGCCGCGCCGGCGACGGTGAGCCTCGCCGTCGAGCTGAGCCGCGAGACGGCGCCCGCCTTCAACGTTCTCGGCCGGCTGGAGCCGGCAGGAGAGCCGGCCGACGGCCGCGTGGTGGTGGTCGGGGCGCACTACGACCACCTCGGCCTCGGCGGCTCCGGCTCGATGGAGGCCGGCTCGACGGCGGTCCACAACGGCGCCGACGACAACGCCTCCGGCGTCGCGGCGCTGCTCGAGATCGCCCGCTCGCTCGCCGGCCGGCGCGACGAGCTGCGCCGGCCGGTCGTCTTCGTCGCCTTCGCCGGCGAGGAGCGCGGGCTGCTCGGCTCGTCGTTCCTGGTCCGCCATCCGACGCCCGGCCTCGAGCCGGCGAACGTCGCGGCGATGATCAACCTCGACATGGTCGGCCGGCTGCGCGACGAGATGGTGACGATTTTCGGCACTGACTCGGCCGCCGAGTGGGGGGCGATCGTCGAGCCGGCCTGCTCGGCGCTGCGCCTGACCTGCCGGTCCAACGGCGACGGCTACGGCCCCTCCGACCAGACCTCCTTCTACGCCGCCGACGTGCCGGTGCTTCACCTGTTCACCGGCACCCACGACCAGTACCACCGGCCGAGCGACGACGCGCGCCTGCTCAACGCCACCGGCGGCGCCCGCGTCGCGGCGCTGGCCGGCGACCTGACGCTCGCCGTGGCGGCGCGCGGCGGGGCGCTGACCCTGCAGCGCAACGCCGCCGGTCCGCCGCCCAAGGGGGATACCCGCCGCTTCGGCGGCTCGCTCGGCATCGTTCCCGACTACGCCGGGGCGGGCGAGGGGGTGGCCGGCGTGCTGCTGGCCGGAACGCGCCCCGGCGGCCCGGCCGAGACTGCCGGCATGCGGCGCGGCGACCTGCTGGTCGAGCTCGGGGGGCGCGAGATCCGCGACATCAACGACCTGATGTTCCTGCTGCGCCGCGCCGAGCCGGGGGAGTCGGTCGGCGCCGTCGTGCTGCGCGACGGCCAGCGGGTCGAGCTGACCGCCGTCTACGGCGAGCCGCGCCGGATGTGAGCGGGCCGCGGCCTCGCCGACCAGCTGACCGGCTGGATCGGCGAGCGGCTGGCGGCGCGCTGAAGTGGCGCTCGCTCAGCGGGCGGCGATGGTGACGTCGCCCGAGCCGGTCGAGATGTCGGCCCGGCCGAGGCCGCTGCCGAGCTCGATCTCGAGGTCGCCGCGCTCCTTGCGCACGATGCGGCCGGCGAGGCCGACCTCGATCTCTCCACTGCCGGTCGACACCGCGAGGTCGGCCGAAAGCTCGCCGCTGACGTCGAGGACGACGTCGCCCGAGCCGGTGTCGATGCCGAGGTGACGGACGGCGGAGAAATCGCCGGCCAGGCGGACGTCGCCCGAGCCGGTGTCGGCGGCGACCCTGGCGCCGAGGACGAGACCGCGGCCGCGGATGTCACCCGAGCCGGTGTCGATGGCGAGGTCGCCGTTGCAGTCGAGCAGGGAGACGTCGCCCGAGCCGGTGTCGACGGCGATCGCCGCGGCCTCGACGCGGGAGAGCACGACGCTGCCGGAGCCGGTGTCGACGGCGAGATCGCCGACGTGTCCGGTCACCTCGACGTCGCCCGAGCCGGTGTCGGCGACCAGCTTGCCGCGGCTGTCGGTGACCAGGATGCCGCCGCTCGAGGTGTCGAGCGACTGGGCGGCCGAAACGCCGGCCGACTCGATGCGGCCGACGGCGTTGCGGAAGGTGAGCGTCACGCCCTCGGGCACCTCGACCCGGATGTCGGCCCAGACGGTGGCGGCGCCGCTCGACGGCGAACGGTCGATGCGCACCTTGGTGTCGAGGTAGCGCAGGTTGGTCATGCCGTTGCCCGCCAGATTGCCGAGCCAGCCGTTCGAATCGCTCTCCCGGCGGCCCGGATCGGGGTAGTGATAGCGGCGGATTTCGCCGAGCGGGTAGCGGGTCTCGACGACGATGCGTCCCCCCCGCTCGCTCACGTCGAAGGCGATCGCCTCGGCCAGCTCGGCGGCGGAGCGGCCGGCGGAGGCCTCGGCGTGGACGTCGGCGGCGAGACTCAGGCGGCCGCCGGAGGCCGGCACCAGGGTGACCGTGCCGGCGAGATTGTGGATTTCGACCACGGTGCCGGGGGTGGTGTCGATCTGGCGCTCGAGTTTGCGGGTCTCGCCGGAGGCGGCGGAGGCGGCGGCGAGAAGCAGGGCGAGGGCGGCCGTGGCGGCCCGGAAGCCCGAAGTCTGGCGATTTGCGGTCTGCATGGGGTCCTCCCGTAGGGTTCGTTCTCTTCTACCGGGAGGGGCGCGAAAAGTTTCACCCCGGCCAGGGCCCGGAAAGACATCCCCGGGCAGCGGCGGTACCATGTCGGGTGTGCGGCCGATCCGGCGTCCACCCGTGGCGCGCCGGAATCTGCCGTCCGCCTCACCGGCGCTGCATTCGAGCCGCGTCGCGGATCGAGAAAGGAGCTCCCATGTCGTCGGTTGCCAAAGTCGTGGAGATCATCTGCTCTTCTTCGAAGAGCTTCGAGGACGCCATCCAGACCGGTATTGCCCGCGCCGACAAGACCCTCGACGGCGTCGTCGGCGCCTGGATCTCCGAGCAGAAGGTGAAGGTCGAGGGGGGCAAGGTCGTCGAGTACCGCGTCACCCTGCGCGTCAGCTTCGTCCTCAAGGGTTGAACTCGGCGAGTCCGGTGACCGGCCGCGCGCCGGTCGCCGGCTTTTCGCCTCAGAACGCCGAGTTGTCGAGTCCCCCGCAGTAGCGGCCGGCCGGGTTGTGGTACGTCTCGGTGTGGCCGGTGACGGTGTCGCGCAGCTGGAACGTGTACTCGAGGTTGGAGAGCGCGCCGTAGAGGACGAGGAACCGGTCTGGGAACTCGAGGACCTTGATCAGCGTCTCGAGGTTGGCGCGGCTGGTGAAGGAGAAGGCACCGGTGAGGTTGGACAGGCGGGTCGGGATGCCGGTTCCCGAGGTGTCGTTGTACTGGTTGCGCCAGGTCATCTCCACGGCGAAGCGGTCGCCCCTGGGGCGCACGAAGAGCAGCACCTGTTCGCCGCGCCGGAAAGCGGGCGCGCCGAAGACCTTCGACTGCTCGCCCTGCGCGTTGACGCCGCCGGGGGTGACGAGGACGAGCGAGCCGCCGACGAAGCGGTCCGCCTTGAGCACCCGCTCGACGGTGATCAGCCACTCGGTTTCGAGCGCCGCCGAGAGCGGCGGCAGCTTCCCTTCGACGCGGCCGACGAAGATCACCGGCGCGGTGTCGACGAGCGCTTCGTCGGAGAGCGGCACGATCGTCGCGGCGGGCAGCGCCGTCGCGAGGGCGAGCGAACAGATGATTCCCGGCACGTACCGGAAACAGGGCGGGCGGCTGGTCACGGCGTCCTCCGGATCCGAGCTTCGCCTTCCAGCCTTCCCTGCGGCACCACTCCTGTCAAGGCGGAGCGGAGGGTTGTGGTGCGTCAGAAGCGGTAGCCGACCTCCAGCGCGGCGCGGTTCCCCTCGCTGTCGTCGCCGAGCAGCAGCTCGTATTCGCCGTAGAGCCAGAGGCGATAGGGGAGATGGGCGGTTCCCGAGAGGCGGGCCCACTGGTTGAGCCGCGGATCGAGGTCGTCGTAGTCGGTGAGGCGGGCCTCGCTGGCGCCGAGCGTCAAGCCGAGATCGTGCCCGCCGCGCAGCATCCAGCTGGCGCGCAGGTTGGCCACGTAGCCTTCCGCGGTGCCGCCGGAGTAGAGCGAGGCGTCGCCGCCGAGCGACAGCGGCAGGTTGCCGAGGCCGCTCTTGAGCAGCGAGAACCAGGCCGAGGTCGTCGGGTCGTCGATCTCGCGCGCCCGTTCGAGGCCGCCGCCGAGCCCGCCACTCCAGCCGCCGCCGCCGCGCCAGTCGAGGCCGAGGCGCGCCCCCTCGCGGAAGTGACGCACGAAGACCTCTTCCGGCCGTGGCCGGTCCTCCCAGGTGAGCAGGTTGCGCCGCTGGTCGTACGACAGCGAAGCGCGCCAGGCGGGGGAGAGCTGCACCGAAGCGGCGAGCGCCGCGTTCGACAGCTGTGAGGTCGTGCCGGCGACCTCCTCGCGCCAGCCGCGGTGGAAGTCGATCTCGGCGCGCTGCGACAGCCACCAGCGCGCGCCGGATCCGAAGCGGCTCTCGACGGCGACGTAGTCCCGGTCGGTCTCGCCGCCGTCCGCCGTCTCGGTCACCCCGCCGAGCAGAATCTCCGCCCAGCCGTCTCCCGGCCGGTCTCGCGCCGTTTCCCAGCGGCCGTAAGCACCGTAGCGCGTGCCGGTCGAGTCGAATCCCAGCTCCGCCAGCTCGGGGCGCGCACCGCCGAAGGCGCCCACCGCGAAGCCGCCCCCCACGCGCACCTCGGCGAGGGCGCCGTCGAGGTAGCCGAGGGTCGAGAAGCGGCTGGCCGCCAGGCGGCCGAGCTGCAGTGCGAAACGCCCCTCCGGCGGATCCCAGGCGACGGAGGCTTCGTAGAGGCGGTCGCTGCTCTGCGATTTCGCCAGGGTCGAACGGTAGCCGTCGCGCTCGACCTCGCGCGAACGCAGGCGCAGCCGCACGGTGAGTGGCCGGCCGGCGATCTCGGAGAGGCGCAGCGACAGCCGGCCGCCGGTCTCGGTGCTCTGCGGCCCGGCGTCGGAGCTCAGGCGCCGCCAGCCGAGCGCCACCGAGCCGGAGGTGCGCATCGAGGGGCCGGCCGGCTGCGGCT
>JAIOJQ010000308.1 GCA_019911865.1 Thermoanaerobaculia bacterium | reverse complement strand
CACCACCGTGCCGCCTCCGCCTGGCGGCCGGCGCGGATCTCGCCGCGCGCCCGCCAGGCGGAGGCGGCACGGTGGTGGCCGTCGGCGATGTAGAGGCGCGGGATGCGTCCGTAAGCCTCCACCAGGGCGTCGCGCGAGGATCCGGTAACCCGCCAGACGGTATGGGTCACGCCGTCGCCGGCGTCGAAGTCGTAGATCGGCTCGCCGGACGCCACACCGGCGACCAGCGCGTCGACCTCGGAGCTCGCCCGGTAGGTGAGGAAGACGATGCCGGTCTGGGCGCGCACGGTGACGATGTGGCGGGTGCGGTCGTCTTCCTTCTCGCGCCGCGTCTTCTCGTGCTTGAGAATGAGGTCCTGCTCGTACTCGTCGACCGAGAAGCCGCCGGCGACGCCGGTCTGCACGTGGCCGCCCATGCGCAGCCGGTAGACGTAGAGGCCGGGCTCGGCGTCGGTTTCGAGCGGCGCCGCGCGGCGGAGCCGCTCGAGGTTGGCGCGCGCGCGGTCGTAGACGGCGGCGGCGTAGGGGTCGGAACCTTCGGGCAGCTCGATCTCGGAACGGGTAACGCGCAGGAACGACAACGAGTTGTCGGCGGCGATCCGGCGGGCCTCGACGGTCGAGACGACGTCGTAGGGGACGGAGGAGACGCGGGGCGCCACTGCGGGGGCGGGGCGAAGGGCACGCAACGGGGTCAGCTGGGCCATGCCCCGATTCTAGGCGAGCGGAACCCTCCATCCGGCGCCGGCCGGCGCTTTGTCATAATGCGGGTCTCGGGCAGCACCGGCGGGGGTCGAGGATCCCGCTCCGGCCGGCCCCCTCCACGAACCGGCGAGGTCCCCACGCGATGAATCCGCTTACCATCGGACTGGTCGGCTGTGGCCGTATCGGCCGCAGTCTCGTCCGCCTGCTGGCCCGCCACGAGGGAGTGCGCCTGGCGGCCATCGAGGAGCTCTCCGAGCCCGAAGCGGTGAAGTACCTCCTCGAGTTCGACACCTTGCTCGGGCGCTCGCCCGACCCCATCCGCGGTTACGACGGGGGGCTCGAGATCGCCGGCCGCCAGGTGGCGCTGTTCCGCCCTCCCGCCGAGGGGGTTCCGCCCTGGCGCGAGCTCGGGGTGTCCGTGGTGGTCGAGGCGACCGGCAAGGCGCGCAGCCGCCAGGAGCTCGAGGCCCACCTCGCCGCCGGGGCGCGACGGGTCGTCCTCTGTTCGCCTTCCGCCGAGCCTCCCGACGTGACGCTGATCGCGGGCGTCAACGGCGACGCGCTGGCGCCGGACCAGCGGATCCTCTCGGTCGGCTCGGTGACCGCCAACTGCGCCGGGCCGGTGTTGCGCGTGCTGTCGCGGCAACTCGGCATCGAACGGGCTTTCCTGACCACCGTGCACGCATTCTCGAACCAGCTCCGGCTGGCGGACGTGCCGTCGCCCGACCAGCGCAGCGGCCGGGCGGCGGGCGAGAACATCATTCCGCAGGAGACCAACGCCGACGAGGTGCTGGCCGAGCTCCTGCCGGAACTCGCGGGCAGGATCTCGGGCATGGCGATCCACGTGCCGGTGCCGAACGGTTCGCTGGTCGACCTGACCTGCTGGCATCCGAGGGAGGTCTCGGCGGAGCAGATCAACGCCGTGATGCGGACCGCCTGCGAGGGCGAGCTGGCCGGCGTGATCGACTGGGAGACGGAGCCGATCGTCTCGTCGGACATCCTGCACACGCCGTTTTCCGGGGTCTTCGACTCGCTCTCGACGATGGTGGTCGGCGGCCGGGTGTCGAAGACCCTCACCTTCTACGACAACGCCTGGGGCTACGCCAACCGGGTCGTCGAGTTGCTCGAACGACTCGGCGACTTCGAACGAGAGGAGACCGCGGCGTGAGCGTGCGCGTCGGCATCAACGGATTCGGGCGGATCGGCCGGTCGGTCTTCCGCATCCTCGTCGACCGGCCCGGGATCGAAGTGGTCGGCATCAACGATCTCTACGAGAACCATCACCTCGCCTACCTGCTGCGCTGGGACTCGGTGATGGGCGAGTTCCCGGGCGAAGTCTCGGCCGACGAGGACTACCTCCACGCCGCCGGCCAGAAGGTCGCGATGACCGCCGAGCGCGACCCGGCGGCGATCCCGTGGGGGGACCTCGGCGCCGACATCGTGGTCGAGTCGACGGGCGCCTTCCGGTCGCGCGAGAAGCTCGAGCGGCACCTCGCCGCCGGCGCGGGCAAGGTCGTCCTCACCGTGCCGGCCAAGGACGCGATCGACCGCATGGTGGTGATCGGTGTCAACGACGACACTCTCCTGCCGTCCGACCGCATCGTCTCCAATGCTTCCTGCACCACCAACTGCCTGGCCCCGGTGGCCAAGGTCCTGCACGACGCGTTCGGCATCGAGGAAGGGTTCGTCTCGACCATCCATGCCTACACCAACGACCAGCGACTCGCCGACGTGCCGCACAAGGACCTGCGCCGCAGCCGGGCGGCGACGGTCAACGTGATCCCCACCTCCACCGGCGCCGCGCGCGCGGTCGGCAAGGTCCTGCCGGCGCTCGCCGGGCGGCTCGACGGCCTGGCCCTGCGGGTGCCGGTCCCGGACGGCTCGATCATCGATCTGGCCTGCCGCCTGACCGTCCGCCCCGGGGCCGCCGAAATCAACGCCGCCGTGAAGGCGCAGGCCGAGGGGGCGATGGCGCGCGTCCTCGCCTACAGCGAGGCGTCGATCGTCTCGACCGACGTCATCGGCAATCCGCACTCGTCGATCTTCGACGCGCAGCTGACGCAGGCGACCGGCGACGGCTGGGCGCGGGTGATCTCCTGGTACGACAACGAGTGGGGTTACTCGCAGCGCGTCGTCGACCTGATCGAGCGGATGGCGGCGCTCGGCACGGGGGTGCGGGCGTGAGGCGGGTCGGGGTCTTCGGCTGGGGGATCGTCGCCCCGAAGTCGCCCGACGTCGACACCTTCGCGCGCAACCTCGAGCGCTCCGAGAGCTGGCTCTCCCCCTTCAACGGCTTCGGCCCCGACTGCTTCCTGGTCGGCATGCCCGAGTTCTCCTTTGCGGCGTGCAAGCCGTGGATCGACGAGCGCTTTCCGCCGAACCGCTTTCCGCAACTCGAGGAGAAGATGGACCTGCCGACCCAGTTCGCCATCGGCGCCTTCATCCAGGCGTTGGGCCAGAACCCGGGACTCGAGCAGGAGCTCGAGCGACTCGGCACCGAGGCGCACGTCTACGTCGGCACGGGACTCGGCGCCCTGGCGCGCGTTTCCGACACCGCCATCCACCTCTACCACGCGCAGCGGCGCTGGAATCGTTTCTGGGCGCAGCCCGAGCGCAACCGCGCCCTCGCGGAGTACCTCGCCCATCCGGAGCAGTTCGATCCGACGATCGCCGTCCCGCAGTCCCCCGACGAGACGCCTCCGGACGAGGTCGAGGTGGCCGAGGACCGCTGGTGGGAGTTCTGGACCGAGCGTTCGGCCGAGCTGGCGGAGTACCTCGCCGAGCTGCGGGAGATCGAGGCGCTGTCGGTCGAGGGACCGGTCGAGACCGGCAAGATCGCCCTGATCAAGGAGAAGCAGCGCCGGCGGCAGAGGCTGCAGCGCAAGTGGGGGGCGCCGAATCCTCCGTGGCACGAGGTGTCGCCCAACGTGCTGTGGAACATCCACAACTCGGCGGCGGCGCAGATCTCGATGCTGGGGAGGATCCACGGCCTCGCCTTCGCGCCGGTGGCGGCTTGCTCGACCTTCGGCGTCACGCTCAAGCTGGCGATCGACGCGATCCGGCGCGGCGAGGCGAAGGCGGTGGTGCTCGGCGCCAGCGACCCGCCCCCGCTGCCGATGACGGTCGGGGCTTTCTACGGCGCGCGAGTGATCGCCGCGGACGGCCAGGTTTCCAAACCCCTGACCACCCTGCGCGGCACCCACGTGGCCGGCGGCGCGGCGATCTGGATTCTCGGCGACCTCGAGCACATGACCGGGCTCGGCTTCGAGCCGCTCGGCCTCGAGCCGGTGGCGGTCGGCGTCTCCTCCGACGCCGAGCACATCATCACGCCGTCGAAGGAGGGTCCGGAGCGGGCGATCCGCCAGGCGCTCGAGGCGGCGGGCGTCGGTCCCGAGGAGATCGTCACCTGGGACCTGCACGCCACGGCCACGCCCGGTGACTATCTCGAAGTCGAAAACCTGCGCCGCATCCTGCCCGAAGACGTCGTGGTGAGCGCGCGCAAGGGGACCTTCGGCCACGGGATGGGAGCGAGCGGCGGCTGGGAGCTGACCGCCCAGTACCTCGGCGCCGCGCGCGGCGCGCTGTATCCGACGCCCCTCGGGCAGGGCGAGTTGCACGAGGAGATCGCCCTGCGACACCGCAAGTTCGTGTTCGATTCGGCCTGCCGGGTGCCCGCCGGCTGGACGGGCAAGCTGTCCATGGGTGTCGGGGGCGTCAACGCCTGCGTCGTGTCGCGTTCGTGGCCGTCCGAGTGACGCCGCGATCCGCATTCACTTTCGATCGGAGAACCCGCATGTCGAGCTTCATTCGCATCCCCCGCATCCCCGCCGCCGCCGTGGCTGCGGCCCTCATCGTCGCCTGCGGCTGTGCCAAGGAGCCCGCCGCGGGGGACAACGGAGCCGCGCCCGCGGCCGCCACGGCGGCGCCGGAAACGGCTGCCGCTCCGGTAGCCGCGACCAACGGCCAGGACGCCGGCGCTCCGTCGGCCGCGCCGCAAGCCCCGGAGCCGGTGCTCGCCGACTCGGAGATTCCGGAGATCGTCGCCCGCGTCGAGGGCGAGGAAATCACCCGCGCCGACCTGCTGGCGCGCGCCGGCGAAGCCCGCGGCGCGCTCGCCCAGCGTGGCGTGCCGCCGCCGCCCTCGACGCGCACCTTCTACCGCAAGGTGCTCGACGACCTGATCGGCAACGCGCTGGTCTTCCGGCAGCAGAAAGCGGCCGGCAAGGAGGCGCCGGCGGCCGACGTCGCGGCGCAGATGGCGGCGTTGCGCTCGCAGTTCGAGTCGGACGCCGACTTCGACAAGGCCCTCGCCGAGCGGGGATTCGACCGTCCGCGGCTCGAGCGCGAGATCGCCGAGAGCCTGACGGTGCAGAAGTGGGTCGCCGAGTCGATCCTGCCGACGCTGCAGGTGACCGAGGCCGAAGCTCGCGAGTTCTACACCGCCAACCAGGAGCGCATGGTCAACCCGGAGCGGGTGCGTGCCCGTCACATCCTGCTCACCGTCGACCCCGAAGGCACGGCCGAGCAGAAGCAGGCAGCGCGCACGAAGCTCGAGGAGCTGCGCGCGAAGCTCGCCGGCGGCGCGGACTTCGCCACCGTGGCTCGCGAGTCGTCGCAGGATCCCGGCTCGGCGCCGCGCGGCGGCGAGCTCGGCTGGATCGTGCGTGGCCAGACCGTGCCCGCCTTCGAGGCGGCGGCCTTCGCGGCCGAGGTCGGAAAGTTGAGCGAGGTCGTCGAGACCCGCTTCGGTTTCCATCTGCTCGAAGTGCAGGAGAAGGTCGCCCAGTCGACGGTCCCCTTCGAGCAGGCGCGGCCGCGCATCGAGGAGCTGCTCAAGCAGCGCAAGATGGAGCAGGTCGTGGGCGAGAAGCTCAACGAGCTGGGCAGCAAGGCCAAGGTAGAGATCCTGCTCTGACGCCGGAGGCGACGCGGGCACGCGCGTTTTCGCGCTGGTGCGCGTCGCCGCGCTCCTCGCCGTGATCTAGGGTGCTGGCCTGCCGGTCGCCGCGAGTCCTTCGGCAAAGATCTGCTTCTGCAGGTCGAAGTCGGTTCCCTCGGGCGCCAGCGCGATCAGGCGGTCGAGGTCGCGCCGCGCGGCGGTGAACTGCGCGTGCGCCTCGGCGCGGCGGCCGCGCTGGCGCTCGACGTCGGCGAGCTGGCCGCGCGAGGAGACCAGCGCCTGGAGGTCGACGACGTTGTCCGGGCGCAGGACGGTGAGCGGCTCGAAGACGCGGACCGACTCGGTAAAGGCGTCGGCGGCGGCGTCGAGGTCGGCGCTCTCGGTGGCGGTCATTCCGAGCCAGTACCAGGCGGTGCCGAGGTCGAAGCGCGCCTCGACGTTCGCCGCGTCGGCAGCGACCTGCCGCCGGCGCAGATCGAGGCTGCGCTCGGCGAGTCTCTGCGCCTCCTCGGGCTCGCCGGCGCCGAGCAGCGCGACGATCGTGCGGTCGGCCACTGCGGTCCAGTCGCCGATCGTCTCGGGACGATCGGGTGCCGCGGCGAGGCGCCGCTCGGCGATCGCCAGCGCTGCGCGCTGCGCCGCGAGCGCCTCCGGCGTGCGCTCGGTGGTGAGCAGCGCCTGGCCGAGCAGCGCGTGGGCGACCAGCACGCTGCGCTCGAAGCGCGCAGGGTCGGCCGCGGCGAGCCGGCGGAACTCGGCGAGGCTCTCCTCGAGCGCGCGGATCGCGTCGTCGAGCCGGCCGAGCGTCTGGTCGGTCGAGGCCATCCGTTGCAGTAGCGACGCCGCCACGCGCCGCAGCTCGAGGTCGCCCGGGTCGGTCGCCGCCGCACGGCGCGCCGATTCGAGGCCGAGCCGGTAGCTCTCGCGAGCCGCCGTCGCCCTTCCGAACGTTGCCTCGACATCGCCTCGCAGCCGCAGGGCGAAGGACAGCCGCTCGTGACCGGCGCGCTCGTCGCTCTGCAGCTCGACCAGGCGCGAAGCGCTGGCGATCGCCCGTTCGGCGCTCGTCAGCGCCGCCTCGGGCTGACCGAGGTTCGGCTCGAAGGGGCTGCCCTGGATCTCCGCGACCTTGACGTAGCCGCGCGCCAGGTCCTCCAGCAGCGCCGGATCGTCGGCGGCCTCGGCCGAGAGCAGCTCGAGGTAGCGCAGCGCCGTGGTCACCACCTGCTCGCGCAGCTTCGTGCTGCCGGCGAGCTCGCGCAGCCCCGTCTCCATCTCGAAGAGGAAGGAGCCGGCGAGCTCGCGCACCTCGGTCAGGCGGCGCGCGGCGCGCTCGGCCTCGAGCCGTGCTCGCGACGCCTGGGCGAGGCTGACCAGCCCGGAGGCGACCAGCAGGACGACGGCGAGCGAGGTCGCCGACACCGTCAGTGCGTGGCGGCGGACGAACTTCGCCAGCCGGTAGGCGAGCGCCGGCGGGTGCGCCTCGACCGGCCGGCCGGCGAGGAATCGCTCGACGTCTTCGGCGAGTGCGCCGACGCTGCGATAGCGCGCCGCCGGCTCCGGCTCGAGCGCCTTGGCGGCGATGCGCTCGAGGTCGCCAGTCAGGCGCTGGCGGTCGACGCCCGGAGCCGCGCCCGCCGCGGCGAGCGTCGGCAGCCGGACGCGACCCGCGGCTTCGATCCGCTTCGCCTGTTCGGCGTGCGAGCTGGTGCGTTCGACCGGGTGCGGCGACCGCCCGGCGGTGAGCACGCAGAGCAGCACGCCGAGCGAGTAGACGTCCGAGGCGGTCGTCAGCGGCTCGCCGCGCAGCTGCTCGGGACTGGCCCAGCCCGGGGTCAGCGGCCGCGGCAGGCCGAGCGCCGTCCACTCACCGTCCGCCTCGTCGGCTTCGAGCAGCTTGGCGATGCCGAAATCGAGCAGTTTCACCCGACCCTCGCGGTCGACCAGGATGTTGGCGGTCTTCAGATCGCGGTGCAGCACCAGCTGGCGGTGCGCGAAGGCGACCGCGCCGCAGACCTCGACGAAGAGGCGAAGGCGCGCCGCGAGCGGCAGGGCACGCGCGTCGCACCACGCGTCGATCCGTTCGCCCTCGACGTGGTCGAGCACGAGGTAGGGGACGCCGGCGTCGGTGGTGCCGCCGTCGAGCAGGCGGGCGATCGCGGGGTGTGCGAGGCGCGCCAGGATGCGGCGTTCGCGCGCCAGGTGGCGGCGCAGCAGGTCCGAGGAGAGCTCGGAGCGCACCAGCTTGACCGCGACCGTGCGCTCGAAGGCGCCGTCGGCGCGGCGCGCCCGCCAGACGCTGCCCATGCCGCCGCGGCCGATCTCGGCCTCGAGCCGCCATGGGCCGATCGTCTCGGGCGGCGGCTCGGGAGCCGCGGCCGTCTCGCGCATCCGCTCGAGCACGGGACGGTCGAAGGTCGCGACCTCGCCGGCGGCGTCGACCAGCTCGCGCAGCTCGCGCGCCAGCTGCGGTTCGGTGGATTCGAGCCGTTCGAGCTCGGCGAGACGCCCGGCTTCGTCGAGGGCCAGCAGGCGGTCGAGCTCGTCGCGCAGGCGATCCCAGGAGAGGACGGCGCTCACGGCCGGGCGAGCTCCCGCCGCAGCCAGGCGCGCGCCGCCGTCCACTCGCGCTTGACCGTGGCGAGTGAAAGTCCGAGGGCCTCGGCGACCTCCTCGAGCGACAGCCCGCCGAAGTAGCGCAGTGTCACCACGCGTGCCGCCCGCTCGTCGCGCGCAGCGAGCTTCTCGAGCGCGAAGTCGACGGCGAGAATCTCCTCGGAGAGGCCAGGGTCGAGCGCGCCGGCGACCTCGTCGAGGGCGTCCAGCGGCTCGCCCGGGTGGCCGCCGCCGCGCTTGGCCGCGGCCCGGCCGCGGGCGTGCTCGACCAGAATCCGGCGCATCAGCCAGCCCGCCACGGCGAGGAAGTGGCCGCGATCCCGGAAGCGGGAGCGGTCCTGGCCGACGAGCTCGAGAAAGGCCTCGTGGACGACCGCCGTGGGCTGCAGGGTGTGGCCGGTGCGCTCGCGGCGCATCGCCCGCTCGGCGATGCGCTTGAGCTCGGGGTAGAGCTCGCGGAACAGCCGCTCGAACGCGGCGCCGTCGCCGGCGCCCCAGGCGTCGAGCAGCGCGGTGATCTCGCTCGCTTCGGGGGGTTGGTCGTCCATGTCGCCCGGCCGGGGGAGCATCCTGCC
This sequence comes from Thermoanaerobaculia bacterium, assembly GCA_019911865.1. Classification (GTDB taxonomy): domain Bacteria; phylum Acidobacteriota; class Thermoanaerobaculia; order Multivoradales; family JAGPDF01; genus JACTMI01. Next base: position 3,273 of record JAIOJQ010000308.1, on the reverse strand, counting down.
ACAGCGGCGCGGCCGGGCGACGGGACGATGCAGGTCACGGCACGGTCACCGACCACTGCGAGGTGTTGCCGGAAGCGAATCCGTCGGCGAACAGGAGGCGCAGCGAGAGGCGCCGGGCCTGGATGCTGTGGGCCTGCTGGTCGGTGCCCGGCGAGCCGAAGCTCTCCCAGGCGAGGGTGAAGTCGCCGTTGCCGTCGATCGCCAGCGCGGGCGCCATCTGGTTTCCGGCGACGAAGGTGTTGGCCTGGCGGTCGCCGGCGAGCGGCGCGTCGTCGGCGGCGAAGCCGCGCACCTGGACGCTCCAGCCGTCGGCGTCGTTGCCGGAGGAGCCGAAGCTCTGCCAGGCGGCGACGAAGCGGCCGTCCGAATCGATCGCCACCGCGGGGAAGCGCTGGTCGTCGTCGGTCCAGGCGTTGACCTGGATCTGGTCGGCGGCGGCGCCGTTGGCGGCGAAGCGGCGCGCCTGGATCGCGTAGCGGTCGGCGTCGTTGCCCACCGAGCCGAAGCTCTCCCAGACCACCACCGCGGAGCCGTCGGGAGCGACCGCGACCGCCGGCTGTCCGTCGGCCATCACCGGCGGGTGCTCGTTGACCTGGAAGCTGGCGGCGCCGAAGCCGCCGAGGATCCAGCGCGCCTGGATGCTGGTGGTCGTCTCGTCGCTGCCGGCCGAGGTGGCGCTTTGCCAGACCGCGAGGAAGTCGCCGCCCGAAGCGGCGATGGCGGGAAACTCCTGGGCCCCGTCGGTCCCCTCGTTGACCAGCAGCTCGCCGGTCAGCGGCGTGCCGGTCGAATCGAAGACGCGCGCGGCGATGTTCAGGTCGTCGGTCGGTCCGGCGTCGTCGTCGCTCTGCCAGACCACGATGAAGCCGTCGATCTCGCCGGCGACCGCGGGGAAGAGCTGCTCGCCGGAGACGAAGAGGTTGACCGCGAAGTCGGCGCCGAGCGGCGTGCCGCTGGCCGAGAAAAGGCGGGCGCGCACGTCGAAGGCGTCGCCGGCGACCGCGCCCGGGCTCTCCCAGACGACCATCACCGCACCGGAGACCGGGTCGACCGCGACCGCCGGCGTCTTCTGCTGGCCGGCGGTCACCGTGTTGACCTGGACCTGACCGCCGAGCGGCTGGCCGCCGGAGGAGTACCGCTGCATCTGGATGCTGCGACCGTCCTGGTCGGTGCCGGCCGAGGCCCAGCTCTCCCACACGACGTAACCGGAGCCGTCCGGGGCCTTGGCGACGGCGGCGCCGCGCTGGTCGCTGGTAATCACCTGGTTGACCTGGCGCTGCGCATCGAGAAAGGCGGGCTGCTGCGCCGCCACCGGCGCCGCGACGAGCGCGGCGAGGGCGAACGGCAGGGAGTGGAAGCGGAACGGAGCGTTCATGAGGTTCTCCTTTCCTCATGACGTGCAATCCGGCGCCGGAACGGCTCACCGCTCGCCAGCCGGCGACGGTCACCCTCCTGCGTGCTGGAAGACCATCCTTCGATGAGCCGGGAAGGTGACCGTCCCCGCGGCTCCGCGCCTACTTGCCGAGGTCCTCGAAGAGGCGCTGCAGGGCGCGGTAGTGGTGATTGGCGATGAAGGAGCGGTGGGTCGGGAAGCCGCCGGGGAACATCAGCGGCGGCAGCCAGGTGTCGTCCTCGTTGCCCTCGACGGAGGACTTGTTGCGGGCGCTCCGGCCGTCGCGGCTGATCAGCAGCCCTTCGATGCCCCGGTAGACGATCGGCTTGCTGCCCTCCCTCAGGGCGAGGAGCTCGTCCCGGCGCGCGTTCGCGCCGGGGCCGTCGGCGATGAAGGGGAGGTGTTCGAGATCCAGCGTGTGCGCGACTTCGTGGACGACGCCCTGGACGTAGCGCGAGAACAGCTCCGGGTTGTCGCTTACCAGGAAGAGAGCCGCCCCTCTGCCGGCCTGGCGGACGTGGCCGCCGGAGCTGCCCCCCTCCTGAACGCCGTGCGGCCCGAAGGCGACGACGATGTCGGCCGAGCTCTGACCGCGCAGCCAGGCATCGAAGCCCTGCCACCAGTGCCCTTCCCCCGCTCCGTTCATCAGGCAGCCGGACGGACAGTCCGCCACCGGCGGCAGCCGGTATCCGGGCGGGAAGGGGAGCGTGCGCACCGGACCGTGCTCGACGTCGACGACCGGGAAGAGCTGCCAGGAGTGGTTGGCGGCTGCCGCCGCGATGCGGTTCAGCGCCGGTCCCACCGCGGTCAGGGCGTCGGAGTCCTCCCACTCGCCGAAGGGGAGGGCGACGAAGTCGATCGACAGGCGCGGGCTGTGATCCCAGACCGTCGTGGGGCAGCGGCCGACGTGGGCGATGCGCAGCGTTTCGGAGCCGGGTTCGTCGCGGACCTCGAGCTCGACCCGCAGCGGTCCGGCCAGCCCGGCCCGCGGCACGAGGCCGAAGATCTGCGCGGTGTGCTCGGCGGCGCGCAGCTGGATACGGCGCTCGCCCCAGCGGTCGGGCCGCACGAAGGTGTGCCAGGCCGCCGCCAGTTCGTTGTGCAACGCATCCTTGATCACCACCCGCGCCGCCAGCTCTTCGACATGGGCGGCCTCGTCGACGCCGATCTGGCGCTCCCACATCGCCCAGACGCGGGCGACCGCCGGCTTGCCCGGGACGAGCGGCGCGTCGCGGGCGGTCTGGAATAGGTGGCAGGCGAGCAGCTGGTCGCCGTCGGTCTCCGGAATCGTGTCGACCCGGGTAGCGAACTTCGAGGTGCGCCAGCCGCTCCCCTCGGTGTCCTCGAGCGGCTCGCCGCCGCGGCTGCGGACGCCCGTCTCGCCGGCGGCCACCCGCACCGTGTGCCATACGCCGGGCAGCAGCGGTTCGTCCGGAACGAAGGTGACGCGCTCGTCGTCGCGCAGGATTCTGCCGCCGACCGGCACCAGTTCCCCCCCGATCCGCGGATAGGTGACCTGAAAGGTCGCCTCGTCGAAGGTTTCCGGATCGATCCGATCGGAGAAGGCGACCTGGATTCGCGGCCGTTCGAGCGTCAGGTGCTCGGTGCCCGCCCGCGGCCAGGTCGACTCGATCTCGAAGGGCGGCGGCTCGCACCCTTCGTAGTTGACGATCCCCTGGTCGCGCGCCTCCGCGAGGTCGAGCAACAGGTCGAAGTCGAAGTCGACCGTCTGGCCGCGGGCGTGGCCGTGCTTGGCCTCCAGCACCAGATCGAAGTGGCCGATGGCGCGCTCGCCGGGGAGGAACTCGAGGTCGAGTGTCCCCGAGCGGGTCATGAACGACGTGCGATCTTCGACGCCGAGCGGCGAGACGGCCGGCAGC
>JAIOJQ010000307.1 GCA_019911865.1 Thermoanaerobaculia bacterium | reverse complement strand
GCTCGATCGCGAGGGGCGGCGCGTGCCCCTCGCCGCCCAGCAGGCAGTGCGGCGGCCAGAGCCGCAGCCGGTAGCGGCCGCCCGCCTCGAGCGCCTCGCAGTAAGCCAGCGCGTGCCGGGCGAGCCAGCTCTCGTCGCCTCCCGGTGCCAGTTCCGCCGCCAGCTCCGGCCGCGGCCGCGCGGCGCCCGAGCGCACGTCGGCGGCGGCGATTTCGGTGTGCGCCGGCAGCGGCCGCCCCTCGCGATCGAGCCAGAAACCGGGCGAGAAGATCTGCAGCGGCACGTGGGTGTCGAGCGTCGCGGTAATCGAAGAGATGCGGTCGAGGTGGCGGTAGACGAAGCGCGTCACCCGTTCGACGTCCTCCACCGCGCCGCTTCCCGACCGACCGCCGACGAAGAGCGACCCCTCCGGATGACAGAAGTCGCGCTGGCAGTCGATGAGCAGCAGCTCGACGCGGAAGCGGTCGCCGGCGGCTGGCGGGATGGCGTGCCGCTCCGCCCAGTCGTGCGCCGCCGCGGCGAGCGCCGCAACGTCCGGCCGGAAGGTCCAGCTCGCCGCCCGGGCGGCGTCGTGAAAGTCGGGGAGCGGCAGCATGTCCGGATCTCCGGCCGGCGCGCCTCAGGCGCCGCGCTCCTCGACGATCAGCCGCGCCTTCGCCTCGGCCAGCCCCCGTTCGAGGCCGACCGGATAGGGGTGCGGATTGAGGAAGCGGCGGATCGCCGGGTGCAGCTGCGCCAGCTCGGCGCGCGCGCAGGCGCGCGCCTCGGCGAGGGTGCGCAGGGAGCCGGCGCGCTCGCCGCCGCGCAGCACCGGGACGAGCAGCTCCTCGGTCTCGGCGTCAGCCGGCAGGCGGCGGCTGCGCAGCGGGTCGGCCGGGTCGACGATCGCCGGCGGCGCGGCGACGCCGCGCTCGAGGTCCCAGATCATGTCGGCGAGCAGGCTGCCGTCGGGACGGCGGAAGCGGCGCACGCCGAGGACGCCCGGCGTCGTCGTCTTGGCGGTCTGCTCGGAGAGCTTGAGGCGCGGCCGCCAGGGCTCCCCCGGCCGGCGCGTGGCGCCGATCTTGTACACCCCGCCGAGCGCCGGGTCGTCGTCGGCCGTCGCGAGCGAGGTGCCGACGCACCAGACGTCGATGCGCGCCCCCTGCCGGCGCAGGCTCTCGATCAGGTGCTCGTCGAGGTTGTTGCTGGCGAGGATCTTCACCTCCGCGAGCCCCGCCTCGTCGAGGATCCGCCGCGCTTCGATCGACAGGAAGGCGAGGTCCCCCGAATCGAGGCGGATGCCGGCCAGTTGGCGCCCGGTGGCGCGCATCTCGAGCCCCACCCGCGCCGCCCGGCGCACCCCTTCGAGGGTGTCGTAGGTGTCGACCAGCAGCACGCAGTTGCCCGGCTGGGCCTCGGCGAAGGCGCGGAAGGCCGCGAGCTCGGAGTCGAAGGTGGAGACCCAGGCGTGGGCGTGGGTGCCGCGCACCGGGATGCCGAACAGCGCGCCGGCGAGCGCGTTGGAGGTCGACTCGCAACCGCCGACGAAGGCGGCCCGGGTGGCGCTGACCGCACCGTCGATCCCCTGCGCCCGGCGCAGGCCGAACTCGACGATCGGCTGGTCGCCCGCCGCCTCGCACAGGCGCGCCGCCCGGGTCGCCACGAGGGTCGGGAAGTTGACCAGGTTGAGCAGCGCCGACTCGACCAGCTGGGCGTCGAGCACCGGCCCGCTCACCCGCACCAGCGGCTCGTGGGCGAAGACCACCGTCCCCTCCGGGACGGCGTCGACGTCGCCGCGGAAGCGCCACCCCTCGAGGAAGCGCAGGAAGTCGTCGGCGAGCAACGGCTCGCCGTCGCTCCCCCGCTCGCCGGCGAGCAGGTCGAGGTCTTCGCGCCCGAAGGCGAGCGTCGTCAGGTACTCGACGGCCGGCGCCAGGCCGCAGGCGATGGCGTAGCCGCCGTCGAACGGATGGCGGCGGAAGTAGAGGTGGAAGACGGCCTCGAGGTCGCGGTCGGGGCGCCGGTAGTGGCCGGCCGCCATGGTCAGCTGGTAGAGGTCGGTGAGCAGCGCCAGGCGGGGCCGGTAGAGGCGCGACAGGTGCGAGGCGGCGGCGAGCGGGTCAGCCATGGGTCCTCAGCCAGGGGAGGCCGACGCCGGGCGCCGGCCGTTCGTGCAGCACTTCGCGGCGGAAGCGGAAGAGCTCGGCCGGCCGGCCGACGCGGCTCGCCGCGGTGCGCCCGGTCCCCTCGACCAGCCCGCCCGCCTCGACCAGGCGGCGGAAGTTCTGCTTGTGCAGCCGCCGGCCGGCGAGCGCTTCGACGGTGCGCTGCAGGGTGAGCAGGGTGAAGGTCGGCGGCAGCAGCTCGAAGACCACCGGCCGGTAGCGCAGCTTGCCGCGCAGCCGGCCGAGGGCCGAAGCGAGGATGCGCCGGTGGTCGAGCGCCAGGTGGACGCCGAGCGCCGGCTCGCCGGCGAGCCCCGCCTCGAAGAGCAGCTCGTAGCGGTCGAGCACCCGCTCGCCGTCCCACGGCGCGTTGCGGCCGAAGCAGATGTCGACCCGCTCGCGGCGCGCCGCGTCGCGCCCCGTCCAGCGCTCGAGGGCGGGCAGAATCGCCGCGTCGAGGCCGGCCGGCCGCCCCTCGCGCCAGTCCTCCCAGGGGAAGAAGTCGTACCAGCCGCGCCAGGCGGCCGACGAGCCGGCGGCCGGCGCGGCCTCGCGCAGCAGCGCCAGGTAGGCGATCGCCAGCCGCCGCGCCCCGCCGCCGCGCTCACGCGGGTCGCGGTCGCGGTTGCCGAAGGTGTAGAGCTGCTCGACGTAGCCGAGCGCCAGGCCGGTGCGCTCGCGCAGCTCGGCGCGCAGCGCCAGCTCGAGGGTACGGTCGCGCTCGGGCGCCAGCCGCCCGGTGGGCAGCGCCAGGGTGCCCGTCCCTTCGCCGGTGACCAGGACGCGCGGCTGTTCGTCGGTGACGGCGGTGAGCACGGCCGCCAGCTCGACTTCGAGGTCGCTCACCCGGCCGCCCCCGCGGCGACGAGCTCGCCGGCGGCCGCCGCGGCGAAGCCGGCGTCCTCGCCGAGGTCGCGGCCGAAGACGGCGGCGAAGTGGACGACGACGCGCGCCGCCACCTCCCGCAGCTCCGGCGTCCGGCCGCTCTCGCGCCCGATCGAGGTCATGTCGACGTCGGGCAGGCCGCAGGCGACGATGCCGCCGAACAGGCCGAGGTCGGTGCCGACGTTGAGCGCGAAGCCGTGGGTGGTGCGCCAGCGCGACAGGTGGACGCCGATCGAGGCGATCTTGCGCCCGCCGGTCCAGACGCCGATGCGCTCGCCCTCGCCCCCCTCGCCGGCGACGCGGAAGTCGGCGAGCGTGCGCACCAGCACCTCCTGCAGGTCGCGCACGTAGCGCCGGATGTCGCGCCGGTCGGGCGACAGGTCGAGGATCGGGTAGCCGACCAGCTGCCCCGGCCCGTGGTAGGTCACCTGGCCGCCGCGGTCGGTGACGGCGACTTCGATGCCGCGCGCCGCGAGCTCCGTGGGCGACAGCCGCACGTCCCCCTCGGTGGCGTTGCGTCCCAGGGTGTAGACGTGGCCGTGTTCGAGCAGCAGCAGCCGCTCGGGTCCCTCGCCGGCCGCCAGCGCGTCGCGCACGCGCCGCTGCAGCTCGGCGGTCGGCGCGTAGGGAACGCGGCCGAGGAAGCTCCAGCGGGTAGCGCGGGCGGGCGCGGTCACGGCCGCCATTCTAGAGGCGCAGCCGGTAGAATCGTCAGCCGACGCGCCGTCCACCCGCCCTGCCCCCGCCGGGGGCGCCATCCGCGAGGAGAACGTGATGTCCCAGAGCCCGGTCCGCGACTTCGTCCGCCACCACTACCGGCACTTCAACGCCGCCGCGCTGGTGCGCGCCGCCGAGGACTACGAGAAGCACCTCGCCGCGGGCGGCAGGATGATGGTGACGCTGGCCGGCGCGATGTCGACCGCCGAGCTCGGGCTGTCGCTGGCGGAGATGATCCGCCGCGATCTGGTGCACGCCATCTCGTGCACCGGGGCGAATCTCGAGGAGGATGTCTTCAACCTCGTCGCCCACGATCACTACGTGATGGTGCCCAACTACCGCGACCTGACGCCCGAGCAGGAGCGCGCCCTGCTCGACCGCCACCTCAACCGGGTGACCGACACCTGCATCCCGGAGGAGGAGGCGATGCGCCGCATCGAGCGCGCGGTGCTCGAGGAGTGGCAGGCGGCCGACGCGAAGGGCGAGCGGCTCTTCCCGCACGAGTTCATGTACCGCATCCTGCTGTCGGGCAAGCTCGACTCGCAGTTCCAGATCGACCCGCGCGACTCCTGGCTGATGGCCGCGGCGGAGAAGAACCTGCCGATGGTGGTCCCCGGCTGGGAGGACGCGACGCTGGGCAACATGTACGCCGGGCACGTGATGAAGGGGAACATCCGCAACGTCCACACGGTGCGCACCGGCATCGAGTACATGACCCGCCTGGCGGACTGGTACCGCGAGACGAGCGCCAGCCACTCGATCGGCTTCTTCCAGATCGGCGGCGGCATCGCCGGCGACTTCCCGATCTGCGTCGTGCCGATGCTCTACCAGGACATGGGGATCCACGACATCCCCTTCTGGGGCTACTTCTGCCAGATCAGCGACTCGACCACCAGCTACGGCTCCTACTCCGGCGCCGTCCCCAACGAGAAGATCACCTGGGGCAAACTCGACGTCCCGACCCCCAAACACATCATCGAAAGCGACGCCACCCTCGTCGCCCCCCTGATCTTCGCCTACCTGCTCGGCTGGTAACTGCGGGACCGCCGGCCCCGCGCCGCCGCGTCACCAGCGGGCGTGGTCGCGCAGCAGACCGGCGCGCCGGGCGAACGCGAGTTCGACCATACCGAGCGCCATGTCGATCGGCCGCCGGTTGAGGTCGGTGATGTCGTAGAACTCATAGCCCAGGCGGCGCATGGTGTCGAGCACGCCGTGGAACAGCGGCCGGCCACCGAAGTCGAACAGGGCGGCCTCGAGGAAGAAGAGCTCGGTCTGCCCGATCAGGCTGCGCGCGCCGGCCATGGCCTCGACTTCGAGGCCCTCGGCGTCGAGCTTGACGATCTCCGGCATCGGCCGGTCGGCGCAGATCTCGTCGAGGTTCCGGAGCTGCACCGGGCGCTGCTCGAGCCCGTGCTCGCGGGCGTACGAATCGGGATAGATGAAGCCCCTGCCGTCGCCCGGAGAGGTGACGGTGAACACCCGCTCCCCGATCTCCCCCGCAACTCCGACCGGCAGCCACCGCGCGTCCGCGACGCCGGCGCAGAAAGCATCCAGATGCGGCCGCATCTCCGCCTGCGGCTCGATCAGCGTGTAGCGCGCCTCAGGGGATACGGCACTCGCGCCGCGACTCCAGTCGCCCTGATAAACGCCCGCATCGACGATGTGCCACGGCCGAAACCTCATCGAGCGCAGCTGCCGAAACAACCGCAGCCGCAATACGGAAGGACTCGGCGTCGCCAAGTCGGGACCGACAGTCTCGGGTACACTCGTCGCACGCGAATCGTGCTCGAAGCCCGCTCCATTCACAAGCATTTCGGGGACAGGCGACCTAGCTCGTGCATCGGGCGAAGCAGCGGCTCCTTCGACAACTCTGTCGCGGCGCCCAGAAGCCCGCGAGCGCCCCAAGCAAGGATCCAGGCTCCTCGCGGCGCTTGCCGGATCGACGACCAGACTAGATCGCAGTTCATCGAACCCGTCGAGGCGGCTCCAGACCTCCTGCTCGCCCGAAGAGCGCCCTGGGATCTCAAGTGCGCCGTGCGCCTCCCGCGATGGTGTGGCGTGAGGACAGCCACTACGTCCAGTCACCGAGCCAGGCACAACTCCAGAAGCGGTAAGTGGTGCAGACGCAATTCGGCATCGCGCTGTCCACAATAGGCATCATCGGCACGAATCTCGCCCGACTTCGCCCTCCACATGCTAACGTAGCGTTGTCGCCCGAGCTGTGCCACTGGACCTGGCGGCCTCGCTGTCGTGGCAGGCTAGGGCGCAGGAGGCTCCCGATGCGTCACAATTGCGCTGCTGCATTGCAGTTGACGTTAGCTGGCGCAGCACTGTTGGCGCCTGCCACGGTAGCCGCGCGCGCCCAGCCTGTGGGCACAGAGTTTCAAGTCAACAGCCGGACCGTCGAGGATCAGGACTACCCAGCGGTCGCCGCTATCGGCGAAAGCAACTTCGTGGTCGTTTGGGAGAGCTACTACCCAGGGGAGTCGATGTACGACCTCACCGGCCGCATGTTTCATGCCGACGGTACGCCAGCGGGCGCCGACTTCAGAGTGAACTCCGGGTCAGGTGGAGCGCGGAGGGTGCCGGTCATCGGCGCCGCCGGTGAGTCCCATTTCGTCGTCGTGTGGAGTTCACAGGCACCCGGAACCAACACCTGGGACGTGGAAGCGCGTCTGTTCGACGCGACCGGATCCCCGTTGAGCGAGGACTTTCTTGTCAATACCTACACATCGGGCGACCAATCGGAACCAGCTGTCGCGATGAGCCCAACCGGTGCCTTCGTCGTGGTCTGGGACGACAGGTCGCTCCGGAATGGCCAGCACCCCTCACTGTATGGCCAGTTCTTCGACTCGACCGGGAGTCCTGTCGGCAGTGAGTTTGGCCTGACAGCCGACCTGGAAGGCGCGCACATTACGCCAGCCGTTGCTGCCGACGGTTCCGGTGGCTTCGTCGTGGCCTGGGAAAACTCCGTCGATGACAGTTGGAATCGCGAGATCCTGGGAAGGCGACTTGACTCGCTCGGCGCCCCGATAGGCAACCCGTTCCAGATCAATGCCGCAAGTACCGGGAACCAGCTGAGGCCGGCAGTTCGGTGGGCGCCCGACGGGACCAAGTTTCTCGTGGCCTGGGCGAGCTATGCCGTCGAGAGCGCACTGGCCGACATTCGGGGAAGAGTGTTCGACAGCGCAGGTTCACCTCTCACACCAGAATTTCAGATCAACTCCGTTACGACCGAGCGACAGCTGTCTCCAGCCGTTGCCGCAGGCTCCAACGACTCGTTCCTGGTCACGTGGACGAACTTCTACCCGAGTGACGGAGAAGGGCGTAGTGTGGCGGGCCGCGTCGTTCATACCTCGGGCGAGCCACTGAATACCGAGTTTGTGGTCAACACGTTTACGCCGAACCACCAGTCCAAGCCAGCGGTCACTCATCTCAGCGGCGACGCGTTCGTGGTCGTCTGGACCAGCCTGTTCCAGGACGGGGACTGGGGCGGCATCTATGGTCGGCGCGTGGCGGCCCCGGTGTTCAGCGACGGATTCGAGTCCGGGGACCACTGCCAGTGGTCGTGGTCGCTGCCCGTAGTCGCGGGCTGCCTGCGATAGCGGGCGATAGCGGGGACAGGCGAAGAATCTCGGAAAAAGCTCACCTGTTCCCGAAATAGGACGAGGCCGCGGGGTTGCCGCGGCCTCGGGTGGTTCCGTGGGGTGAAGCGGGGCGTCAGTAGTAGGGCTCGAGTTCGGGCCAGGCGTCGGACTCGATCGCTTTCTTGACGTCGTTCATGAAGTGGTCGGCGTCGGCGCCGTCGACGAGGCGGTGGTCGTAGGTGATGCCGAAGTAGCTCATGACGCGGATGGCGATGGTGTCGCAGCCGTCGGCGTCGGTGATCACCATCGGCCGCTTCTCGATCGCCCCGACGCCGAGGATCGCCACCTGCGGCTGGTTGATCACCGGCGTGCCGAACAGGCTGCCGAAGACCCCGGGGTTGGTGATGGTGAACGTGCCGCCCTTCACCTCGTCCGGGTTGAGCTTCTTGGCGCGCGCCCGGTCGGCGAGGTCGTTCGCCGCCTTGGCGAGGCCCACCAGGTTCAGGTGGTCGGCGTTCTTGATCACCGGCACCAGCAGCCCCCAGTCGAGCGCCACCGCCATGCCGAGGTTGATGTCCTTCTTGAACACCACGTTGGTGCCGTCGATCGCCGCGTTGAGCTTCGGGTTCGACTTCAGACCGTGGCAGATCGCCTTGAAGATGAAAGGCATGTACGTCAGCTTCGTGCCGTTCGCCTCGAGGAAGCCGCTCTTCGCGCGCGCGCGCGCGCGGTCGACCTTGGTGAAGTCCATGTGAAAGACCGTCGTCACGTGCGCCGACGTGTCCTTCGAGTAGCGCATGTGCGCGGCGGTGATCTGGCGGATCTTCGACATCGGCTCGATCACCACGTTCTCGTTCGGCGTGTAGGCCGGAACGTGGAAGCCGGTCGCCGCCCTGGCGGCCGGCGCCGGTGCGGCGGCGGCGGGAGCGGCGGCCGGAGCCGCGGGCGCCGT
>JAIOJQ010000306.1 GCA_019911865.1 Thermoanaerobaculia bacterium | reverse complement strand
ACCCGGGCCCGCCCGCGGCCTCCCGGGAGTCCGCGGGCTCGCCATGGACGGGCTTCTCGGCGCCGGTCGCCGGTGCCGCGGGAGGTTCCGGCAGGCGGAAGAGCCCCTCGCGGCTGAAGGCTTCGGCCAGTCGCGTCCGGGTGGCCTGCGGCTCGAAGAGGACACCGAAAGGAGAAGGCTCGTCGGCGGACGGGGCCCGGGTGCCGGAGATCGCTGCGGCCGCTCCGGCGCTCGCCGGCGGCGTCGCGACGGCCGTGGCCGGAGCGCCGGTGGCCGCCTCGATTCGGCGCTCGAGCTCATCGATCTCCGGGTCGCGGTCGTTGAACAGGCGGTAGAACTCGATCCGCTCGCGCGCCTTGCCCGCCTCGCCGAGGGCAAGGTAGGCATCGACCAGCAGCCGGTTGGCGACCAGCTGGGCCGGATCGCGCACCACCGCCTGTTCGAGGGCCTCGCGGGCCGCCGCCGCGTCACCGCGTTCGAGCTCGCAGCGGCCGAGCAGCACCAGCGCCGAGACCTGCCCCGGATTGTGCGCCAGGCCCTGGTGCAGGACGTCGATGGCCTCCCCCTGCCGTCCGCCACGCCGGTACTCTTCGGCGAGTTGCAGAAAGATGCGCGCCCCCGGTTCGCGCTGCCAGCGCTGCGCGAGTTCCGCGAGGCGTTCCGGGGAGAAAGCGTCCGTCACCGGCTGTCGCTCCCCGCAGCCTGCCAGTGAGCTCCGCGGGCACAATTTCGCATCATGATTCAGCGGACTCTAGCACTTCGAGACCCGGCGGGCGCCAGAACGCGCCGTCCGGGGCCCGCCGGAGGGCCCATGCCGCGCCCCTCGCCCAGCCCCGGAGCGGACCCGGCCCTCAGAGAATCGTGACGACGGCGCTCGTCTCGCTCTCTCCGAAGGCATTGCTGACCCGCAGCCGGACGACGTACTGCCCGGGTCCCGGGAACTCGTTGACCGGGCTCCGCTCGCTCGAGGAGTCGCCATCGCCGAAGTTCCAGTTCCAGCTCGTCGGATTGCCGGACGAAGTGTCGGTGAACGCGACGACACGGCCCGAGATCGAGAAGCTGAACGCCGCGATGGGGGGCGACTGGATCGAGATGTTGACGCTGTCGGAGATGATGCCGCTCTCGCCGCCGCTCTCGACGGTGACGGTGATCTGCCGGTCGGGCTCGGACTGCGTGTCGGCCGCCGAGACGGTCAGCACGTCGCGCGCCTGACCGCGGGCATCCGTGGTGATGAACCGGCCGCCCGAGCGCAGCGAGCCCGCCTCGGTGCGGAAATTCACCGTTGCTCCGGCCAGAGGCTGCCCCGCGTCGTCGCGCACCAGGGCGATCAGGTCGACGACGCCCCCCTCCTGCGGCAGGTTGTTCGGATCGGCGTTCAGGCTGATCGCGGCGGCGCGGGCGCCGACCTCGACCTCGGTCGTCACCGCCTCGTTGGCGCCCGAGTAAGCGCTCACCGTCGCCACCCCGGAGCGTCCGTCGCCGCGCAGGAGGGCGCGGGCGATACCGTCGGCATCGGTGTAGACCACCGGATCGATCGTGCCGATCGTCGAGGAGAGCCGGATCTCGGTTCCCGGATTGACCGGGTTGCCGTTCGAGCGCAGGGCCTGCAGGGTGATGTTCGAGGTCCCCGTACCGGAGATCCGGGTCGGCGACGCCGAGATCTGCAGGATCATCCCTTCGGGGCCGACCGGAGTGCCTTCGTCGCAGGCGGCGGCGAAGAGACCGACGAGGGCGAGGCAGGCGAGCGCGAGCGACTTCGGCTTCATCCCGGACACTCTATGCAAACAGCCCGCCGAGCGCCAAGGGCGCCCGGCGGGCTGGCGGGAAGCGAACAATCAGGAGTACGGGGTTTCCGGAGGCTCCGGGGCGGCACAGCCCTCTTCCGGGCAGGTCATCCGCACCGTCACGACACCGACCCCGCCGTCCACCTCGGCGCGAACGCGGGCATCACCCGCCTCGGCGCCGGGGAAGAGCGGCACGTTGACTTCGCCCCAGAAGAACTCGAGCTCGAGCTCCTGGAGTCCGGCCATGCTCTGGAAGTTCCCCAGGTTGGTCGACATCTCGGCGATCGTCAGGTTGGGCACCGAAGCCCCCGTGCGCGGGTCCGTCGCGGTGACCTTGATCATCGCGAAGCGGTCGTCGCCGACCCAGAGCCGGCCACGGCTGGTCGTCACGGTGACGATCGGCACGACCTCGGGCTCGACCGGCTGGACCCGCGGCTGGCTCGGGAGCTTGGCTTCATTGGTGTCGCAGCCGAGCGGCAGGAGACCCGCCACGATCGCGGCCGAAAGCAGGAACATCTTGCGTGCGTTCATGTGCGTTCTTCTCCCGCGGGCTCAGGGAAAGACTTCGAGCGTGAAGTAGGCGCGCGCGGACGAGACCGGATCCCCGCTCAGCGTCCGGCCGAAGAACTGGATCGACACGCGCAGGCGGACGACCTGGGTATTGGTCTCGAGATCCCTGCCGTAGTCGATCAAGTCCTTCAGCGGCTGATTGTTGAACTGGTCGGTTCGCAGGATCGGCCCGCCGTCCAGGACGAAGGTGCCGTTGACCGGCGCGATGCCGAACACGTGGTTGACCAGCACCGGGGGCACGCGCGTGCCGGTGTCCTCGCGCGTGTAGGTCACCTCGTAGCTGTGGATCTCCACGTTCATCAGGTCGCTGGTCGGCTGCGAGTTGTTCCTGGCGACGTTCGACACGGTGATCGACTCGACCTGGACCAGCGGGAACGAGCCCGAGGCACTGATCGAGATCGGCAGGCCGTCGAAGTCGGTGACCGAGAGGATCACGCCGCCGGCGTCGACCTTGTCGGTGCGGCCCTCGCAGCCAAGCGCCGCGACGGCGACGAGTGTCAGGGCGAACATCTTGACGAAACGGTTCATATCTGGCTCCTCCCCCGGACCCTCAGAGCTTGATGACCCGCGGGGTGATGAAAATCAGCATTTCGTCGTTTTCGTTCCGCATCCTGCGGTTCTTGAACAGGTGCCCGAGCAGCGGCACGTTCGAGAGCCCCGGAACCCGGTCCTGACCGTTGTCGTTCGACACCTTGTAGATGCCGCCAATGACCGTCGTGCCACCGTCACGCACGATGACGCGAGTGCGTGCCTCCTTGGTGGAGATCGGCGCGTTCGAAGCGCCCGGAACGATGAAGGCGAGCTGCGGCTCGCGCTTCTGGACGTTGATGTCCATCAGGATCGTTCCTTCGGCGGTCACGTGCGGCGTGACGTCGAGACGGAGCGTCGCGTTGACGAACTGCACGGTGACCGTGTTGTTGGCCACCGTCTGGATGGGCAGCTGCACACCGCTCTGGATCGACGCCGAGTTGTTGTTCAGGGTCGAGATCTTGGGCGCCGACAGGACCGTGACGAGACCCTCGCTCTCGGCCGCCTGCAGGCGGGCGTTGAGGGAGAAGGTGTCGAGGATGTTGCCGAGCGTCATGTCGATGAATCCGTTGGCGCCGCCGGTGAGCAGACCGACGCCACCGTCGACCGTGCCGTGGTTGGGGAACTGGAGCGTGGTCGAGTTTCCGTGCGCGGCGTCCGCGATGCCCTCGAAGCCCCAACTGATGCCGAGCGAACGGCTGAACTGCTTGGTCGTCTCGATGATCTTGGCTTCGATCATCACCTGCGGCTCGGGCACGTCCAGCGTGTCGATGACCGCGAGCACCGTGTCCATGTAGCTCGGCAGCTCCTTGATCACCAGGGTGTTGGTGCGCGCGTCGATGATCACCGTGCCGCGCTGGGAGAGGATTCCCTCGGCGCCACCACGGCTCAGGAGTCCAGCGATCTCGCCGGCGGTCGAGTAGGAGAGGCGCTTGACCACCGTGCGCAGCGGAATCGAGAGCGCCTGCGCCTGCTGCAGAGCCTGGGTACGCCGGGCCTCCTGTTCGAGGACTTCCACCGGCGCGATGCGCATGATGTTGCCGTCGAGCTCGTAGCCGAGATTGTTGATCTTGAGGATCTGGTCGAGCGCCTGGTCCCACGGCACCCGCTCGAGCTCGACCGTCACCGTCCCCTTGACCCCCGGCTGAATGACCACGTTGAGGCCGGAGATGCGAGCAAACGAGCGCAGCACCTCGCGCACGTCGGCGTCCCGCAGGGTCATGCTGATCGGCTCGCCGAAATACTCCTTCTTGGCGCCGGTCAGCGTCTGCCCGGCCTCGATCGAGGCGAGAGTCCGCGGCGCCTCGACCGGAACTCCCGAGGTGACCATCGCGGGCGACTCGTCCTGCTGCATGTCCGCCGCCTCGAAATCGGCGACGGTCGCGCGGGTGGACGCCGGCCGCGAGGTGGCAGGGGTCGGGGCGACTGCTGCGGTGATCGCCGCTTCCGGAGCCGGCGCTGCCGGGAGGGCAGCCGGCGCCGGCTCGTCGACCACGGTCGCCGGAGCGGCCTCAGGCACCGCAGCAATCTCTTCGGCCAGCGTCTCGGCGTCGCCGAAGCGGACGACGAGTCCGCCCGGGGTGCGGTCGATCCGGGGCACCGCCTGCGTGGCGAGATCGAAGACCACGCGCGAGACCGGCAGGGGATCGGTCCGGAACTGCGAGACCCGGACCTGGTCCACCTCGGCCCCGCCTACCGGCAGGGTGCTGCGGTCACTGGCATTGAAGACGCCGTCGAGGTCGATGACGAAGCGCTCGGGGTTCTCCAGCCGGAACGTCGAGTAGGCGAACTCCCCGTCTCCGGCGATCCGCACGGTCTGCGAGTCGACCTGGACGAGCCCCTCGAGTCGGGTGGCCGGAGCTCCGGTCGGCGGCGGCGCCACGAGCGGTCGATCGGCCGTCCCGACGGCGGGCGCGGCGGCGGCCAGCGTCTCGGCCGGCGCTGCTGCAGCGGGGGCGGCGGCAACCGGCGCGCTCTCCTCCTCCACTTCCGGAGAGGCGGCCAGTTCCTCGTGCCCCGCGGCCCGCATCAGCTGGATGCGGACCAGGTTGCCGTCCGCGTCGAGCCGATGCTCCGTCGCCTCGCGCGTCTCGACGGTCACCCGGGTCACCGGGCGCGAGCCGAGCTCCGAGGTGGAGACCCTGACACCGGCGACCAGGCCGGACTCCGGGGCCTGATCCACGACTCCGGCCGCCGGCCGCGAGTCGGGGAACTCGACGACCAATCGGCCCGCGGCATCCCGGAAGGTGGTCCAGACGAGGGCAGCGTCGGCCTCGATCCGCACCTCCGCTCCCGGTGCCGTGGCGGCCACGTCGAGCCTCGAGATGGTCGCGGCCGGAGAATCCGCCGGATTCGCGCCCTGCGGATCGGCACCTGCGGACGCACCGCCCCAGCCGAAGATCATCGTCGCCATGGCGACGGCGATACCCCGCCGGAAGTTCCGATTCGTCATCCTTCGCATCACGGCGTCACGCATTTCGCTCGCCTCCGTAGCGTCGCCTCGCACGGTCTTCATCCCCGTCTAAGGGCTGAGCTTCTTGACCACTTCCCGATACGGCTTGAGCACCGTCGGGTCGTTGACGATCTGTTTGAACACGATTTCCTGCTGGGTGATCCGCACGACGTCTCCGTCGTAGAGCTGATCGCCGACCCGCACGAGATAGCTGCGGTCCTTGCTCGGCGACACGAGCTGCGCGATGTACCCGCGAGAGGTGTGGTAAATGCCCGTCAGGTCGACCTCGTCGATCAGCAGCCCGGGGACCCCTTCGGGCAGATTGGCATCCAGCTCGGGCCGGGTCTGCGCAGTCTCCAGCGACTTGAACGGATCGCGGCGATCGCCTGGGTCGTAGCTGTAGGCCCCTCCCTGGAGTACCGCTTCTTCGCCTTCGAGAATCTCGTCGATACGGACTCCCACATCGGCGACGGTCTGCGCCGAGGGGGCGCCAGCATCCCCGGCGATCGGAGCTGGATCCTGGGCCCGGGCCGGCGCGAGGGCAATCGTCGCACTGGCGAGGAGGATCAGCAGGTTCCGCGTCATCTTGAGTCCGGTGCGCATCGCTACCTCTGCCCCGGAGCCGAAGACGTTGTTGGCTCCGGCTCCTTGTAGACAAACGTCTTGGCGACGAAGCTGGCCGTGATCGAGTGCCCCTTTGCGGCACTCGGCTGCCCCAGAATCTGCAGGTTCTCGATGTTGATGATGCGCGAGAACCGACCGATGCGGTCGAAGAACAGCGCCAGATTGTGGTACGTGCCGTTCAGCCGCACGTTGATCGGCCACTCGCTGTAGAACTCGCGATCGACGAAGTTGCCGGGCGTGAACTTGAGCAGGTCGAAGTTGCCCTGTTCGGTCAGCTGGCGGATGCGGCGCAGCAGCTCC
This sequence comes from Thermoanaerobaculia bacterium, assembly GCA_019911865.1. Taxonomy (GTDB): domain Bacteria; phylum Acidobacteriota; class Thermoanaerobaculia; order Multivoradales; family JAGPDF01; genus JACTMI01. The sequence goes on along the minus strand of JAIOJQ010000306.1, from coordinate 2,668 downwards.
GGCGTGTTGCGACGCGCCGGCAGGATGCGCAGCAGCTTCTCGAGCTCCAGCTCGAGGCGCCGGACTTCCTCGCGGAACTGCGGCAGCTTCGCCTTGGCCGCGCGCCCCTCGGTGATCTGCTGCTGCAACCCCTGCAGCTCGCGATCCATGCGCTCGAGCTGCTCGTACTGCCCCTTGAACTTGAGCCAGTATCCGCCGCCGACGAGCACGGCGGCGACGAGGAGTCCGGCCACGGCACCCTGCCAGGCGGGCTTTCCTTCGAGTCCGGTCTGGATTGCCATCGTCGGTCTCCGATCAGCGCGGCGCCGCGGCGGGCGATTCCGCGGCGGCCCCTGCGGCCGTCTCCGGCGCGGGCTTCTTGAATGAGTAGGGGAAGGTGAGCCGGAAATCGTAAACCTCGGTCCGCGCTCCCCGCCCGGCGCGCTGCGTGGCGTCCTGGAGGATCGGCTCCTGGAACGCCTCGACCCGGTCGAGATTGTCGATCAGGTTGGCCACCGCCGACATGTTGAACGCCGAACCCGCGAGGCTGATGTTGGTCCCCGTCGCCTCGAGGCGGGTCAGCCACAGGAGTTCAGGCAGCCCCTTGGAAACCTCGTCCATGATCTGCACCGGCCCGCGCTGGTTGGCCTTCAGGTCGTTGATGATCTGGATCTTGCGCTCGAGGTCCGCCTTCTTCTTCTTGTACTCCTCGACCTCCTTGATGACCGCCTTGAGCTCCTCGACTTCCTTCTGGGCGATCGCGATCTCGTCGGCCTTCTTCGAGATCTTGTGGTTCATCATCAGCCACCAGCCGCCGACGACGAGCACGCCGAGAACGATTCCGCCGATCAGGAGGGTGTTGGCGAGGTCGCCGCCTCCGCCGCCTCCGCCAACCAGTGCCGCGGACTTCTTGCGCGCGACGACCGGGCGCTTCCCCTCGGCGAGCAGATTGATCTTGAGCATGGGCTCAGCCTCCCGCCTTCCGGACTGCCAGCCCCACCGCGACCGCCAGCATCGGAGAGATCGAGCGCAACCAGTCGCGGTCGAAGTCGCCGTCGCGGTAGTGGATCCGCCGCAGCGGATCGAGAACCTCGATCGGCACCCCGAAGCGCTCGCGCAGCACCTGCTGGAGATTCGGCGTCAGCGCACAGCCGCCGGACAGCACGATCTCGTCGACCGGACCCTCGGAAGAGGTCGCGGCGAAGAAGTCGAAGGTCTTCTGGATCTCGGTCGCCAGCTCGCCGGAGACGCTGTCGAGCACGGCGCGCGCGTCGGCCGGCTGGTAGCGGTCGACCGGCTGGCCGCGCTTGAGGCGCTCGGCCTGGTCGAACGACAGGTTGAACTCGCGCTGCAGCGCCTCGGTGAAGCCGTTGCCGGCCGAGGAGATGTCGCGCCAGAACGCCGTCTGCCCGCGCACCAGAATGTTGATGTTGGTGACGCTGGCGCCCATGTTGACGAGCGCCACGACCTTGGAATGGTCGAGGTCGTAGTTGACCTCGTAGGCGTTCTGGATGGCGAACGCGTCGACGTCCACGAGGGAGGCGACCTTGCCGGCCTGGCCGATGACCGATACGTAGTCGTTGACCTTGTCGCGCTTGACCGCGACCAGCAGGACGTCCATGTTGTCGCGTCCCGGCTCGCCCTCGGAAAGGACGATGTAGTCGAGACGGACGTCGTTGATGTCGAACGGGATGTACTGCTCGGCCTCCCAGCGGATCTGCTCCGAGAGGTCTTCGGCAGCCATCGCCGGCACCTGGATCTTCTTGATGATGACAGAGTGCCCGGACAGCGAGGTGGCGAAATTCGGGGTCTTCACCCCGGTCGCCGCGACGAGGCGGTTGAGGGCGTCGACCACGAGAGCCGAATCCATGATCGATCCGTCGACGATGGCCTCGGGCGAGAGCGGCTCGACTCCGAGTCGCTGGAGCCAAAACTCGCCCTTCTTCTCCTGGAGCTCGACCAGCTTGAGAGCCGAGCTCCCGATGTCGAGACCCACCAGACCCTTCGAGCGCGAGAACAGCACGATGCGATCTACCCCCTCTCCAGCGAGCTCGCCGACCGCACTTTCACTAGCGATTCGTGAAGGCAAGGTACCAGCAACCCCAAGCGCTGTCAAGCGGTTGGAGCGACGGGTGCCCAAATACATGTGCAGTATTGCACAACCCCGTTCTGCGCCCTCCACCCGGCACCCGATCCGGCCGGTTGCGGCAGCCGGCCGTTGCGACTAGAATTCATCGGCTCGTTCGACCGAGCGGGCATTCGGTTCCACGACGGAGATTCCGGAGTCGCATCATGGCGAAGCAGTGCGAAGTCTGCGGCAAGTCGACGGTCACCGGGCGCAAGGTCAGCCACGCGCACAACGTGACCTCGCGCACCTGGGAACCCAATCTGCGAGCGGTCAAGGCGCTGATCAGCGGCACCGTCCGCCGCGTGCGCGTCTGCACGCGCTGCCTGCGCAGCGGCAAGGTGACCCGCCCGCCGGTCCGCAAGTACGTCCCCTCCGAGGCCCCCGCGGCCAAGTGATTCCGGGCCCCGGCTACCCGCCGGGGCTCAGAGCCTGTGAATCAATCCCGCCGCGTGGTGGTTTGGCGGGAAAGAGGCTTCATTGAGGGTGGATTCTTCGGCCGGCGTGCGAGCTGCGAGTTCCTGCAGCCGAGCACGAGGCGGAGTGCGGGTAGAGGCGCGCGGG
>JAIOJQ010000002.1 GCA_019911865.1 Thermoanaerobaculia bacterium | reverse complement strand
CCGCCGCATCGACAGCGCCCGCGGCTGCCGACGGACTCCCCGCGGGCCAGCCCACTTGGCTTTGCACCCGCCCCCGCCAGCTCACGACGAGCACCAGCAACACCACCAGGCCAGCCAGCACGCCGCCGGCGAGGAGTCGACGGGAGCGGGATGGGGAGCGAGCGCTCACGTCGCGGCGAGGGCCCGGCGGGTCCGGCGATAGTCGTAGATGCCGCTGGCAGCGTAGAGGAGGGCCGCAATCCCGGGCATCCAGGCGACCTCCCCGGTCGCCTGGAGCCGCGCGACGAAGGAGAGGCCGTTGAGGAGCGCGAGCGGCAGGGCGAGGAGCCAGAGATGCAGCCGGTGTCCGATGGGAGCCACCCCCGGCCGCCGGGAGCGCCAGCGGATCCAGACGCCGGCAACGAAGAGCAGCAGGCCGACTCCGGCCCAGGAGAGCGGCTTCACCGGACTCCAGCCCCTGGCCATTCCGACGACCGAGAGGAGCAGCGCGACGAACATCAGGCAGACGGCGAGCACGCTGAGCGCCAGGCCGCCCATCGCCTCGTTCTCCAGACGCCCCCGCACGCTCGCCTCAGGGAGCTCCGTCAAGTTTCGTTCCGCGTTCCGGTTCATGACTGCGATTCCCTCGAGATGCGTGCCTGCCTCCAGCCGCTACGAAGAGGCCTCTCTCCTGTCCTGTGTGCTGGACAAGCCAGAAGCTGAAGTCGGCGGGTCCCACCAGAGTCGGGATGATAGCTGTGGGCTGCGACCTCTCGACAGGCGGGGGTTGCCGTTTCCACGAACCCCGGGTATCGTGGATCTCCGGATGATCCGCTCTTTCGCCGATTCGACGACCGCGGATCTCTTCGCCGAGCGCCCGACGCGGGCAGCACGGCGGATTCCGGTGACGGTATGGCCGGTAGTGCGGCGCAAGCTGAAGTGGCTTGACGTGGCGGCCCGGCTGTCGGATCTGGCGAGCCCGCCCGGCAACCGTCTCGAGCTGCTGCGCGGAAGGCTGAAGGGCCGGTACAGCATCCGGGTGAACGACCAGTATCGACTGACGTTTCGATGGGAGAACGGAGATGCCTGGGAAGTCTGCTGCGAGGACTATCACGCGTGAGCCGACGGCGCTCGGGCCGGCGATCCACCCGGGAGAGATGCTGCGCGAGGAGTTTCTCGTGCCGCTCGGGCTGACGCAAACCGAGGCGGCACGCCAGCTCGGAGTCTCGGTCAACCGGCTCAACGAGCTGCTCAACGGCAAGCGCGGCATCACCGCCGACACGGCCCTGCGTCTCGCCCGGCGTTTCGGCACGACGCCCCGGATCTGGATGCACCTGCAGGCCGACTGGGACCTCCACCAGGCCCTGCACGGCGGCTCCGCCGCCTGAGCTGACAGGTTCGCTTCACAATGACGGGACGGGACTCTGCCCCTTTCGGCCAGAGCGCATTTCCTGATCTGCTAGCTTCCGCCGCCTCGCCCGCCGCGTGTCCTCAGACGTTCCGGCCAGAGCGCATTTCTCAAACTGCATTTCCGGCTGTTCGACGCCGCAGTGCTTGAGAAACTGTGAGCAGTGGTATGACATTTGCTGGGGCAGCTGTTTTGGCGGTGGATACGACACCTACGGCGAATGCATCGCCCAATGCTCCATGGGGCGAACCTGTGAACTCAATGGCAACCAGTGGGTCTGCAACGGAGGTCGGAGTCCATCGGATCCCTCGACCGATAGCACCTGTTGTCGCCTCGATCGATCTGCAAGGTGGTTTCCGCAGATGGCGACAAGTGCTGGCGGTCGCCGTTTCCCTGGCGCTCCGTCTGAGCTTTGAGACGCCGCTCATGGCTCAGACCGAGTCCGGAACGCCGGACTTCGGTGAGGAGGTCGTGGTCCGGACTGGCTTCGTGCGTGTAACTCTCCCGGCAGGGGTGGGCAAGCCGGATGCAGGGACGTTCGAGGTGCGCTGGAAGCACCGCCCGCAGAATGTGACTCGTGTACTCGGCGGGGCAGATGCACCGCTCGAGGTTGGGATCGCGGTCGACCAGTCGGCCAGCATGGTGGAGGCCCTGGTTCCGTTGCGGGAGGCGCTGGCAACGTTCGTTGACGAGTGGACGACCGAGCGTGACCGCATCTTCGTGGCGGCGTTTTCTGATTCTTTGCTGCCGATCGCCGAGGGGCGCCGGGACGCGGCACCCGTTCTCGCATCTCTGCCGGTCCGGCCCCAGACCGGCCAACGGCCGACCGCGCTGTTCGCTTCCTTGTTGCAGATGCTCCCATCGTTCGAGAACTCGGACGCCCGCACGGCGCTCATCGTAGCCTCGGATGGCTGCGACACCGCGCCGGACGTCGCCACGCAGCCGGGCGCAGCCGGGGCGCCGGGGATCGCCTCCCGGCCCGACCGTTCCACTGCGACGCGCGTTGCTCAACTCGCCAAGGACCTGGCGATCCCGGTCTATCTCGTCCGGCCAGAGCGGGGGCCATGCAGGAAGGCGTCTTGCGTCATCGACCGTACGGGTCGGTGGGACTGCACATCACAGTCGCCGCCGCGGATCGAGCACTTCGGTTCGCCTGATCCCCATGACCGACGAGCACGCAGCATGGGCATTTCGCACGATCCGAGCGTCCGAGAGCCCACCTACGAGCGGGATCGCTTTGCTGGACTCATCTCCCGTGGCGGCGGGGCGGCGTTCGTCGCCCCGACGCCTGAGGACTGGCAACGGGTACTCGGCCGAATTTTCCAGGATCTGGACAGACAGTGGACGATTGTCTTCGAACGAGACGCTGACGAGGTGAAGAGTTCCGAAGTCCAAGTTTATGCAACCTTCGCCGGCAAGCGAACCAGGCTGCGGTGACGGCGTTGGAGTCGAAGCGTTGCCGGTCGCGAGGGGAGATGCAATGCGACTTTTCTTCGAAGATCACGGTTGCGTGGCTGCCGGCTCTCCCTTAGCGGAGCCAGCGTGATTTCAGAAACGGACGAGGCAATGAAGCGGGTACGCACGGGTGTTGGGGGGCATGTTTCGCGGCTCCGTCGCTTGTTGTGGCTGTCTTTCGGAGCAACTTTCGCACTGGTGTCGGCCGTCGTGGCCAGCCAGCGCGAGGGCGGACGCGGTCAGTCGGTCGCTGTTCCGGAGTTTGGCGACAGGGTCGACGTTGAGCTCGTCATCGTGGACGTCGTGGTTACGGACCGGGCACGTCAGCGGGTTCTCGATGTGGCACGCGATGAGTTCGTGCTGGAGGTCGACGGCAGACAGATTCCGATCGATCAATTCAGCGGGCCACAAGTGAGCGCGCCGGACTCTGGTCACGCGAGAGCTCTCGCCGCCAACCAAGCACCCGCGGATCTCGGACATCTGCTCATCTTCCTGGATCTGGGCGCGCTCGACGGTCGAACGGCGAGAGAGTTTGTCGAACAGGTGAGGAGTTTCGTCCTCGATCCGTCGCACCGTGGAGCGCGAATATCCGTCGCCGTATTCACGGACATGATGCAGTTGATCGTGACTGGCGCGGAAGACACCCTCGACATCGAGCAGGCGTTCGACGAAGTGGTTCGGGTTTCCGGGCGAGGTTCGCTTCTGGAGCTGGAGCGCCGGCATATCGAGGAGCAGATTCGCAGTCGCGGCAACTTCAGGTTTTCTTCGGGGAGTGCCGACTCCGAGAGCGCACGAGAAATCGCCAACCAGATCCGCCAGTTGGCAGAGCAGGAGACACGGCGGCATCGGCGAATGGTCTCGGCTCTGACTCACTGGACTTCAACCTTCGGAGGGATCGACGACCGCAAAAGCTTGCTGGTCGCGTCGCCGGGGTTTACGGCCGATCCAGCGGCCTATCTCTGGGATCTACTCGACATGATCGATCGGTCGGGCGGCGCGAGTGGCCCGGTACGGCGCGGCTCGCTACAGTCGACCGATCTCACGGCCGCATCTGACTTCGAGCGGATCTACCGAGCGGCCCAGGACGCGCGGGTGACCGTCTATGCGATGACGCCGACGGCGTCGGCGCCGGTGCAGGCCGGGGCGGAACACCGATCGCTCGGGCTGAGTACTTGGACTGTGGCACCGCGCGACTCGGCGGTTGCGGACGCCAGAGCCAATCTGACTCGCTTGGCAGACGTGACCGGAGGACAGGCGTTCGTGATAGGCCCGGCACTGGGCGAACAACTGCAGTCGATAGCGGCGGACGCGAGAGGCGGCTACTCAATCAGCTTTCTGACCGGTCCAGAGGCGGGGTTTGAACCTCATTCGATTCGCGTCCGGGTAACTCGCGCGGGTCTGGAAGTGCGCAGCCGGGCTTCTTATCGCCGGTATCGAGCGACGGAGCGCCGCGAGGAAGCGCTTGCGGCAGCCGCAGCTGCTGGCCTGGTGAATGGATTGATGAACCTGACCATTCAGTCCGGCGACGCGTCGAGCCCACAGGACAGGAAGAGTGTCCTAAGTGTGCCACTCACCCTGCGAATCCCACTCGGAGCGATCAGTCTCCGGGAGGACAACGCGCAGGGTACGTATAGCGGGATGGTGGAAGCCCGCTTCGCCGTGAGCGATTCGATTGGGGATCTGCACCTCGGCGAGCCTGAGTCGATCGCGATTGACATCCCAGCCACCGACATCGAACGTGCTCGAGAGGCGTTCTGGGTTCACCGCAGCACGATCGAGGTAACTGCGGGCGAGATCCGGGTGGGGGCACTGGTGGTCGACCGGGCAACCGGGGACTGGGCGACGGCCGCTACCTCGATCACAGTCCCCTGAGCCTTCCGGTGCCCGGCACAGCCTTGCCTTCGCGTCTCGCATCGCTTTCGGGGACCAGATGTGGCTGGACTCGAGAGTCTGTTCAGACTGGACAGGTCGCGGTCTTGCTCCCGTCCGGGTGCCCCCGTCGCGATTGCCTTCTTCCATCGGTTCTGCCTGGCGCCGGGATTTGGAGGGCGAGAGGGCGGTGACGCGCGGAACGACCGCGGCCGGTTTCGGGCTCCGGGCGTTGACTCGGGGGGTGGGGTTGCATAGGATTCCCCGGCTCGGGCGAGGGAGGTTAGCTCAGCGGTTAGAGCACCTGCCTTACAAGCAGGGGGTCGAAGGTTCGAATCCCTCACCTCCCACCAGGCCGACGGTTGGTCAGGGGGTCGGGAGACCCGGGCGAGCACGAGCAGAACAGTTGCGGTTCCTTGGAAGCGTTTCTCGCGGGGTCGTAGTTCAGTTGGTTAGAACGCCGGCCTGTCACGCCGGAGGTCGCGGGTTCGAGTCCCGTCGGCCCCGCCAGTTCGTTTCCCCCGCTCCCCGGCCCGCGCCGGCGGGCGGCATTCCGGCAGCACCGACTTCACGCGGCACCCGAAGAGGCACCCCATGCGCGACAAGATCAAACTCGTATCGTCGGCCGGCACCGGCTACTTCTACACGACGACCAAGAACAAGAAGACGTCGAGCGAGAAGATCCGGATGAAGAAGTACGATCCCAAGATCCGCCAGCACGTCGAATTCGTCGAAGAAAAACTGCGCTGATCCCCCGGTCGCGGACCGGTTCCCGTGCGAGGTCCCGGTTCGCCGGGGCCTCGTTTCGTTTTCGGCCCGTACCCGCATGAGCGACCCCACCCCCGGACCCGCGCCCGAGCCGAGCGGCGGCGACCTGCTGCTGCGCGGCGCCCTGCTGCTCACCCTCGATCCGCAAGGCACCGTCCACGAGAGCGGCGACCTGCTCGTCGAGCGGGGGCGGATCACCCGCGTCGGCGGCAGCCTCGAGCCGCCGCCGGGCGTCGAGACCCTCGATGCGCGCGGCTGCGCCGTCCTGCCCGGCCTCGTCCAGGGGCACGTCCACCTCGGCCAGACGATCTTCCGCGGCCTCGCCGAAGAGCGCCGCCTGCTCGCCTGGCTGCGGGAACGCATCTGGCCCCTCGAGGCGGCCCACGACGCCGAAAGCGCCTACTGGTCGGCGCAGCTCGGCGCCCTCGAATGCCTGCTCGGCGGCACCACCACCATCCAGGAGATCGGCCTCGGCCCCGAAGCCGCGGCGCTCATCGACGGCATCGTCGACTCGGGCCTGCGGGGCTTCGCCGGCAAGTGCCTGATGGACACCGGCGACGGGCTGCCGGCGCGGCTCGCCGAACCGGCCGAGCGCGCTCTCGCCGAGGCCGAAGCGGTGGGCGAGCGCGCCGCGCGGCAGAGCGGCGGGCGCCTGCGCCCGGTGCTCAACCCGCGCTTCGCCCTCTCCTGCTCGCCCGAGCTGCTCGCCGGCGTGGCCGAACTGGCCGGCCGGCGCGGCTGGCCGGTGCACACCCACGCCCTCGAACAGCGCGACGAGACCGCCGCCGTCCGGCGGCTCACCGGCGGGCGCGACGAGATCGAACTGTTCGACGACCTGGGGCTGCTCGCGCGCGACCTGCGCATCGCCCACGGCGTCTGGCTCGAGCGCCGCCACTGGGCCGGCCTCGCCCGCCGTCGCTTCTCGGTCGTCCACTGCCCGAGCTCCAACCTCAAGCTCGGCTCCGGCATCGCCCGCGTCGCCGGCCTGCGCGCCGCCGGAATCCCGGTCGGCATCGGCGCCGACGGCCCGCCGTGCAACAACCGGCTCGACGCCTGGACCGAGATCCGCCTCGCCGCCCAGCTGCAGGCGCTGCGCGGCGGGCCGGGCTCCCTGTCGGGGCGCGCCGCCCTCGGCCTGGCGACCCTCGAAGGGGCGCGCGCCCTCGGCCTCGACGGCGAGATCGGCTCGCTCGAGGCGGGCAAGCGCGGCGACCTCGTGGTGCTCGCCCTCGACCGCCCCGAGCTGGTTGCCGCGCCAGAGGTCGACCCGCACGACCGCATCGCCTTCGCCGCCACCCCCGCCGCCGTACGCCATGTGGCGATCGACGGCGAGCTGCTGGTGCGCGACGGCCGGCCGACCCGGCTCGACGCCGCACGCATCCTGCGCGAGGCGGCGGGCGCCGCGGCGCGGGTGGCGCGCC
>JAIOJQ010000305.1 GCA_019911865.1 Thermoanaerobaculia bacterium | reverse complement strand
CCACCCGGCGCTCGCCGTGCTGCATCCCGGCCTGGCCGAACGACTGGCGGAGCTCGCCGCGCGGCCCGACCCGGCGGTGCTCTACGCTGTCCCCTACGCGGTCGCCTTCGCCGACGAGCTCGCCGCGGCGCAGCGGCACCTCTTCGCCGCCGCCGCCGCGCTCGAGGCGGACGACGCCGAGCTGGCGCGCTACCTGCGCAATCGCGGCCGCGACCTGCTGTCGAACGACTACGAGAGCGGCGACGCCGCCTGGGTGACCGGCCGCTTCCGCCACCTCAACGCGCAGATCGGCGCCTACGAGACGTACGACGACGCGCTGTTCGGGGTCAAGGCGTTCCACGGCATGTCGCTGCTGCTGCGCGACGAGGCGGCGACCGGGGAGCTGGCGCGCGGCCTCGGCGGGCTGCAGGCGATCGAGGACGCCCTGCCGTACGAGTCACGGCGCACGGTGCGCACCGACATCCCGGTCGGCGTCTACGCGGTGATCGCCGACTTCGGCCAGGCGCGCGGCACCAACACCGCGACCATCCTGCCGAACGATCCCCTCTTCTCGCGCCGCTACGGGCGGACGATCCTGATGCGCGCCAACGTCATCACCCATCCCGACCTGGCGGCCGGCGCCGAGCGGCGCTGGCGCGCCGCCGTGGCCGCGCCGCTCGCCGACGCGCTGGCGCCCGAGGGGGGGCTGCATCGCACCCTCTGGCACGAGATCGGCCACTACCTCGGCGTCGATCGCACCGCCGACGGCCGGCCGCTCGACCAGGCGCTGCAGTCGTGGGCCGACGCGCTCGAAGAGATGAAGTCGGACCTCGTCTCGCTGTTCGCCCACGAGCGCTTCCATGCCGCCGGCACGATCGACGACGCGCGGCTCGCCGCGGTGCGCGCCGGCGGCATCCTGCGCACCCTGCAGAATCACCGGCCGCGCCCCGACCAGCCCTACCAGACGATGCAGCTGGCGCAGTTCAACTTCTTCCTCGCCGAGGGCCTGATCGCCTTCGACGCCGACGGCCGGCTGACCGCCGACCTGGCGCGCTACCCGGCGACGGTCGCCAGGCTCCTCGGCGAGGTGCTGGCGCTGCAGCGCGCCGGCGACGTGGTGGCGGCCGGCGAATTCTTCGCCCGCTGGACGGCGTGGGACGAGCGCCACGAGGCGCTCGCCGCGCGGCTGCGCGAGGCACAGGGAAAGCGATTCAGCCTGGTGCGCTACGCGGCGCTCGGCGAGTAGCGACTTTCAGCCGGCGGTGCGCTGGCGCACCGCCTCGTAGAGGACGGCGGCCGCGGCGGTGGCGAGATTGAGCGATTCGACGCGGCCGCGCATCGGCAGGCCGATGCGCCGGTCGCACGACTCGAGGGTCAGCCGCCGCAGCCCCTCGTGTTCGCCGCCGACGCAGATCACCACCTTGCCCGTCAGGTCGATCGCCCACGGCGGCTCGCCGTCCATCGCCAGGCCGTAGATCCAGTAGCCCTGCTCCTTCAGCTGCTCGAGCGCCCGGGCGGCGCTGCCGATCCGCTCGACCTCGACCCAGGTGGCGGCGCCGGCCGAAGCCTTGACCGCCGTCTCGCCGAGCGGCGCCGAGCCGTGCTCGCGGACCATCACGCGGCCCACTCCCGCCCCCTCGCAGACGCGCAGCAGCGCGCCGAGATTGCGCGGATCCTGCACGTCCTCGGCGAGGATGACGAAATCGGGGTCGCCGGTGCCGGCCGGCGTCGTCGCCGGGGCGGCGTCGATTTCGGCGCCGAAGCCGTTGGAGACGCCGCGCCCGAAGCGCGAGAGCTCGGCGGCCTCGACCTCGGCGAGCGCCACGCCGGCGGCGCGGCAGAGCGCCTCGACCTCGCGCCGGCGCTGTCCCC
>JAIOJQ010000304.1 GCA_019911865.1 Thermoanaerobaculia bacterium | reverse complement strand
TCGGCGCGCATCGACCGCGCCGCCGGTCTCTGGTACGCCGAGCTGGCGCTTCCCTGGCGGCAGGTTCCCGGCTTCGCGCCCGACCTGCACGAGTACCGGATCAACTGCTACCGCATCGATCGCCCGGGCGACGGCGCCGCGGCCGAATACTCCGCCTGGTCGCCGACGTTCGTGGCGCCGGCGGACTTCCACCGGCCGGCGCGTTTCGGACACCTCTTCCGGATCAGGTAGACTGCGCCCCCTCCGCTGCTCGTAAAACGGAACCGATCCCGACCGATGGCCGCTCCCCCCTTCGATCTCGCTGCCGCCTGCGCGCACGTCGCACGGCGCGACCGCACTCTGGCGCGCGTGATGAAGGAGATCGGCCCGTGCGGGCTCGAGATCGCCGCCCGCCGCAGCCCGTACGAAGCGCTGGCTCAGTCGATCGTCTACCAGCAGCTCACCGGCCAGGCCGCGGCGACGATCTTCGCCCGCTTCTGCCGGCTGTTCGGTTCGTCACGCTGTCCGTGCCCGGAAAAGGTCGTCGACGCGTCGCTCGAGCTGCTGCGCTCGGCCGGCCTGTCGCGCACCAAGGCCGCGGCACTGCAGGACCTGGCGGCGCGAGCCCTCGACGGCGCCATCCCCACCAGGAGCCGCGCCGAGAAGCTCTCCGACGAGGAGATCGTCGAGCGGCTGACCGAGGTGCGCGGCGTCGGCCGCTGGACGGTCGAGATGTTCCTCATCTTCACCCTCGGCCGCCCCGACGTGTTGCCGGTCGACGACTACGGCGTGCGCAAGGGCTTCGCCCAGGCCTTCGGGCGCCGCATCCTCCCGAAGCCGAAGGAGCTCAACGGCCACGGCGAGATCTGGCGCCCCTACCGCACGATCGCCAGCTGGTACCTGTGGCGCGCCAACGAATTGCCATGACGCCGCGCTTCGCTCGCCCATCCGGGATCTGAGCGGCGGACGGTCAGGTGGAGTTCCCCCTCGGACTGGTTCTCTCGGGCGGCGGCAGTCGCGGCCTGGCACACGTCGGCTTGCTGCGCGCCCTGCACGAGGAAGGGATCCGGCCGCACTGTATCGCCGGCACCAGCGCCGGCGCGCTGATCGGCGCCCTCCACGCCGCCGGCCACCCACCGGAGGCGATGCTCGACTTCTTCGCCGAGGTCAACCCGTTCCGGCTCAAGATGTTCGCCTTGCGCAAGCCCGGCTTCATCGATTCGGCGAAGATCGTCGCCGGAATGCGGCGCTGGTTCCCGGACGACGACTTCGCGGCGCTCGGCCACCGGCTTTTCGTCACCGCCACGGATCTCGACAGCGCCGCCAGCGAGATCTTCACCTCCGGGCCGCTGATCCTGCCGCTGCTCGCCTCCTCCTCGGTGCCGCTCGTCTTCACGCCGACCGTGATCGACGGGCGCCGCTTCGTCGACGGCGGCATCGTCAACAATTTCCCGGTCGAGCCACTCCTCGGGCTGTGCGACGTGCTGCTCGGCTCCTACGCCAGCCCGCTCAGCCCGGTCCAGCCGCGCGGCCTCGCTTCCTCTGTCGCTGTATCGCAGCGCGCGCTCGAGATCGGCATGTTCCACGCCTCGCGGCGCAAGTTCCATCACGTCGACTGGCTGCTCAGCCCGCCGGAGCTGTCGCGCTACACGATCTTCGACACCCGTCGCCACGGCGAGATCGAGGAGATCGGCTACCAGGCGGCGCGCGAACGCATAGCCGGCATCCGCGCCTGCCTGGCAGCGCCCCGCACGGGCTGACGGGGATTCCGGCGGGCTGGCCGGCGACGTGATTCAACCCGGCACGCGGTGCGCCTCGAGCTCCGCCCAGCGGGCGTAGAGGCGATCGACTTCGGCCTGGGCCGCCGCCAGGGCGGCCCAGCGCTCGGTCAGCGCGGCGCCGTCGGAGGCGATGGCGGGATCTCCGGCCGCCGCGCGGCGCCGCGCCAGTTCCTCCTCGGCGGCGAGAATCGCCGCCTCCATCCCCTCCCACTCGCGTTGCTCGCGCCAGCTCGGCTTGCGGCGCATCGGCGCGGCGGGCGCCGGCACCGCCGACCGGCCAACCGGTGCCTTCGCCGGTGCCCCGGCGGCGGGCTGGCGCGCCGCCTGCCACTGCGCGAGGTCGGCCCACAGCTTCGCGCCCCCGTCTTCGAGGGCGAGGATGGCGGTCGAGACGCGGTCGAGCAGGTAGCGGTCGTGGGTGACCAGGACGACGGCGCCGGGGAACTCGAGCAGCCCCTCTTCGAGCACTTCGAGGCTGGGTATGTCGAGATCGTTGGTCGGCTCGTCGAGGATCAGCAGGTCGGCCGGGCGCAGCATCAGGCGGGCGATCAGGATGCGCGCCTGCTCACCGCCGGAAAGCCGCTCGACCGGCGTGTCGAGCTGCTCGCTGCGGAACAGGAAGCGGCGCGCCCAGGTCGCCACGTGCACCTCGCGACCCTGCCAGATCACCGAATCCCCCTCCGGTGCGAGGGCCCGCCGCAGGGTCGCCGCGCGGTCGAGCGTCTCGCGGCTCTGCTCGAAGAGCACGGTGCGCAATCCAGGGGCGCGCTCGAGCTCGCCGCCGTCGGGCGCCAGCTCGCCGGCAAGGATCGACAGCAGCGTGGTCTTGCCGCTGCCGTTGGGCCCCAGCACGCCGAGCCGCACGCCCGGGCCGAGAAAGAGGTCGACGCCGGCGAGGACCCGCCGCTCGCCGAACGACTTCTCGAGGCCACGCGCTTCGAGCAGCCGCCGGGTTCGGCGTCCCGACCCCTCGAACTCGATCCCCGCCACGCCGCGCTCGGCGTTGCGCGCCCGCACCTCGGCGAGCTCGTCGAGCAGCCGGCCGGCCTCGTCGATGCGGGCCTTCGCCTTGGTGGCGCGCGCCTTGGGCCCGCGACGCAGCCACTCGACCTCGCGACGGGCCCGGTTGGCGAGCGTCTCCTCGTACTCGCTCTGGTTGCGCCGCACCTCGTCGCGGCGTTCGAGCAGGTCCGAGTAGCGACCGTCGACGGCCAGCAGGCCGCCCGGATAGACCCGGTCGAGCTCGAGCATGCGACGCGTCACGTTCTCGAGGAACCAGCGGTCGTGGCTGACCACCACGAAGGCGCGCGCCTGCGCCGCGAGGATTGCCTCGAGCTCGAGAATGCCCTCGAGGTCGAGGTGATTGGTCGGCTCGTCGAGCAGCAGCACGTCGGGCTCGGCGGCCAGCTCACGGGCGATCGCCAGCCGCTTGCGCCAACCGCCCGACAGGGTCGCCACCTGCTGCTGCCGGTCGGCGAAGCCGAGGCGGCCGAGCGTCCGGGCGGCGCGCGCCTCCCGCTCGTGCTCCTCGAGCGGCAGCGCCGCGAGCGCGGCGACCACCACGGCGAGCGCGGTGGCTTCCGGAGCGAGCTCCGGATCCTGCGCCACGTAGCCCACCCGCACCCCCTTGCGCAGCGACCGCGTGCCGGCGTCGGCTTCCTCGAGGCCGGCGAGGATGCGCAGCAGCGTCGACTTTCCCGACCCGTTGGGGCCGACCAGGCCGACCCGGTCCCCGTCGGCGAGGGTGAGGGAGACACCGGCGAACAGCGGCCGGGCACCGAACTGTTTCGTCACGCCGTCGAGCGACAGCAGCACCGGGCGGGGCGCCGGGGCCGCGCTCACGCGTCCGCCGCCGCGGCGACCAGCCGCTCCTTGCCGGCGCGTCGCAGCGCCTTGATCCGCGCCTCCTCGCGCAGCGCCGCGCTCCAGCTCTCCACCTCGCGCGACCAGGCCAGCGTGACCGGCAGGCGGGCGCGCGTGTAACGGGAAGCGCGCCCCGCGGCGTGCTCACCCAGCCGCCGTTCGAGAACCATCGCCGCCCCGGTGTAGAGCGAGCCGTCGCGGCAGCGCAGCAGATAGACCCACGGCATGCGGGCGATCCTACCCGCGCCCGGCGCGACTCTCGTATCCTCCGCGGCGGAGGCGAGCGCATGCACAGCCGGCTGAGCGAGTTCGCGGATCACTACTGGGGCGAGTATCTGGGCAAGATCGGCACGGCGATCGAGCCGTTGAGCGAGGAGCAGGTGTGGTGGCGCCCCAACGAGGGGAGCAATTCGATCGCCAATCTGCTCATCCACCTGCACGGCAACCTCGGCCAGTGGGTCCTCGCCGGCCTCGGCGGCGAGCCCTTCGAGCGCCACCGTGACGCCGAGTTCGCGGCGCGCAACGGCCAGCCGAAGGCCGAAATGATGGACCGCCTGCGCGCCACGGTCGAGCGCTGCCGCGCCGTGGTCGCCCGCCTGTCGCCCGACGACCTCGCGCGGCGACACAAGATCCAGAAGTACGAGCTCGAGGGCTACCGGGCGCTCTTCCACACCGTCGAGCACATGAGCTACCACACCGGGCAGATCGTCCTGCTCGCCAAGCTGCACGGCGCGCGGCTCGACTTCTACCCGCAGCACCGCGGCGAGTAGAAGCCGGGCCGCCGGTAGCGCTCAGCGCAAGTGGCGGGCGAAGAACTCCGTCGTCCGCTTCCAGGAGTCGCTCGCGGCGGCCTCGTCGTAGCGCCCGCCGCTCGGGTTGGCGAAGGCGTGATCGGCGCCGTCGTAGACGACGATCTCCGCCTGCTTGCCGAGCTCGGCCAGTGCCGCCTCCATGCTGCGCACCCCGGCGAGCGGAATCCCCTCGTCGACGCCGCCGAACAGGCCGAGCAGCGGCGCCTCGAGCTTCGCCAGCTCCGCCTTGTCGTCGATCGTCCGGCCGTAGTACATGACCGCGGCGTCGATGCCGGAGCCGAGATCGAGCGCGGTGGCGAGCGACCAGCCGCCGCCGAAGCACCAGCCGACCACGCCGACTTTCGTCGCCCCGGCGCTCTCCTTCAGGTGAGCGTGCGCCTGGCGGAGGTTGGCCGCCAGCCGCGCCGGGTTCTCCATCGCCTTGCCCATCAGCGCCGCGGCCTCCTCGGCGGTGGCGCCGGTCGCCCCTTCGTACAGGTCGACCGCCAGCACGACGTACCCTTCGCCGGCGAACCGCGCCGCCATGGCGCGCACGTTGTCGTTGAGGCCCCACCACTCCTGGATGACGATCAGCCCCGGCAGCGGCCCCTCGGCCGCCACGAGCCGCACCAGATGCCCCTGCACCGGCGTCCCGTCGAGGTCGGCGTAGACGACGTCCTGCGCCAGCACCTCCTGCCGCGGCGCCACCTCCGCCGCCGGGGTCGCCACCGGCGCCTCCCCGGCGTGCTCGTGCTGCATGCGCGCCCCATGCTCGTCGGCGGCCGCCACCTCCCCGGCCGGCGCCGCGCTCTCCTGCGCCGCCGGCTTCGCGCAGCCGAGTCCGACGACCAGCAGCAGCGACAGCGAAACGACTCTCTTCGCAAGTTCCATGACGTCCTCCTCGCGCTTTCGGGTGGAGCGACCAGCTTACCGCCGTCCGGCTCTCCGGTCATCCGCGAGCGGCATCCGATGCCGGCCATCCGGCGATGGCTTCCTTGCGTTCCACCTCCGGTGCGAATCCGCGGCGCAGTCGTCCGTCTCAGGTGGCGGTCGCTCACCATGACCTCTGGCTGCTACTATCCGGCAGTATCTCGGAGGAAATGCCATGGCTGTCGAGGATCGTCTGTCCCGATTCGTCGAGGAAGCGCTGACACGGAGTGTGCCGCGCGACCAGATCGAAACTGCGCTGAGCGGCGCTGGATGGCGGCCCGAGGAGGTGCGGGAGGCGCTCGGCTCGTTCGCCGATGCCGGGCTTCCACTGCCGGTTCCCAGGCGCCGCACCTACGTTTCTGCGAAGGAGGCGTTTCTCTATCTCGTGCTGTTCACCTCGCTCTATATCTGGATCGGTTGTCTCGGCTCCCTCGTCTTCGACCTGATCAACGAGGCCTGGCCCGATCCGGCCATGCAGGGTTCGTACGGAGGCGCCGACGAGTCGATCCGCTGGGCGGTCTCGTGGATCATCGTCGCGTTCCCAGTGTTTCTCGGCCTGTCGCACAGCCTGCAGAAGAGCGTCCGCGCCGAACCGACCAAGCGCTCCTCGCGGGTCCGCAAGTGGCTGACTTACCTGACCCTCTACGTGGCGGCAACCACCTTGCTGGCCGATGTCGCGACGCTGGTCTACAACGCGCTCGGAGGCGAGCTCACGACCCGCTTCCTGCTCAAGTCGCTGACCGTCGCGATCCTCGCCGGAGGTGTCTTCGGCTACTACCTGACCGATCTGCGGGTCGATGAGAAGGAGCTCCGCTGATGGCCAGCGAACGCCGTCACCTCATCGGCGCCGCCGCGGCGGCGACAGCCGTGCTCGCCGGAGTCGTCGCTGCGCTGCTCCACCTCGGCTCGCCCGCCGAACGCCGGCTGCGTCGGCTGGACGAAGAGCGGGTGCAGCGCCTGCGCCACCTCGAGAGCAGCATCGACCTGCACCTGCGTTCCGAGAAGGTCCTGCCAGCCGATCTGAAGTCGCTCGCCCGGCTACCCTGGGCCGGCCAGGTCACCTTCGACCCGGATTCCCACGAGCCGTTCGGGTACGAAGTTCTCGGCGATCGCAGCTACCGCCTCTGCGCCGAATTCGCTCTGCCTACCCCGCCCCCACCCCCCGACCGGGAAGCCGACTTCTGGGCTCATCCCGAAGGGAAACACTGCTACGAGTTCGAGGTTAAACCGGACGAAGACGAGCCGTGGCGCCGCTCAGCGGAGTCGCCGTCGGAAGCCGGGTCCGGCCAGGCCGAGGAAAGCTCTCCGCCCGGCGGCAAGGAGCCGGCAGAGCCCGCCGACTGACTCGGCGGTGCGGGGCGCTACCAGCCCACCGGGTGCCAGGTGGTCTTGGTTTCGACGAAGCGGCGAATGAGGTCGAGGCTGCGGAGAGGCGTGGCGTAGTAGTCGTCGACCGTGACGTCGGGGGTGCGCTTGACGTTGACGGCGGCGTCCTGGCGGGCGGCGGTGTCGAGCTCCGCGGGCAGACCCGAGAGCGAGAGGGCGTTGACGTCCATGTGACGGGCGAGGTGGGGGACGAGCTCCTCCCGGCGTCCGGACAGGAGGTTGACGACCCCTCCGGGCAGGTCGCTGGTGGCGAGCACCTCCGCCCACTCGAGGCCGGGCAGCGGATTGCGCTCCGCCAGCAGCACGACGCACGTGTTGCCCGTCACGATCACCGGCAGCACCTGCGACACCAGGCCGAGCAGCGCCGGGGCCTCCGGCGCCGTGATCCCCACCACCCCCATCGGCTCCGGCACCGAGAAGTCGAAGTAGTTCGACGCCACCGGGTTGACTGACGACAGCAGCGTCGTCACCTTGTCCGCCCAGCCGGCGTAGTGGACGATCCGGTCGATCGTCGCGCGGACCTCCTTTTTCGCCGCCGCCGCCGTACCGCTCGCCGTCGCCTTTCCCAGCGCCTCGAAGGCGGCGGCACGCCCCTCCAGCATCTCCGCCATCCGGTAGAGGATCTGGCCGCGCAGGTAGGGCGTCGCTCCCGACCACTTGCCGAAGGCGGCGCGCGCCTTGCCCACCGCGTCGCGCACGTCCTTGCGCGAGCCGCGGCAGACGTTGGCGAGGTGGCGCCCCTTGGCGTCGACGGCGGGGTCGTAGCGGCCGGATTCCGAGCGGACGAACTCGCCGCCGACGAAGAGCTTCGAGGTCTTGGGGACGGGCAGGGTCATCACCGGCATTCTATTCGGGCTCGTCCCCGATTCGCGCCGGCCGACCGGCCGCAGGGCCGGAAGGCAGAATCCTGCGAAGGAATGGAAGGGAACCAGGGAAAATACCTGAAGGCAGGGAACTGAAAGCAAAGACCAATGCCCAGAGAGGGGAAAAGGCTGGAAACGGTAGCTGCAGGCGACCTCCGGGCGGCGCCGCCGGGTACCCCCGAGATCCGCGAAGTCAGCCGGCGGGGGCCGGCTCGACGTCGACGCCGGTTTCGCCCTCGCTGCGGGCGATGATCGCCGCGGCGACCGTGTCGCTGGTGACGTTGACCGCCGTGCGCGCCATGTCGAGCGGCCGGTCGACGGCGAGCATGAAGCCGACCATCGTCTCGACCTGCGCGCCGCGCAGGCCGACCGCCTCGAGCACGATGAAGATGACCACCAGGCCGGCCGAGGGGACCGCCGCGGCGCCGATCGAGGCGAGCAGCGAAGTCACCACCACGATCGCCTGCTGGGCGAACGACAGGTCGAAACCGAGCGCCTGGGCGATGAACAGCACGCCGGCGCACTCGTAGAGCGCCGTGCCGTCCATGTTGACGGTGGCGCCCATCGGCAGCACGAACGAGGAGACCCGGCGCGACACGCCGACCTTCTCCTCCACCGCCGCGATGGTCGAAGGCAGCGTCGCCGCCGAGGAGCTGGTCGAAAAGGCGATCGCCAGCGGTTCGCTGATCCGCCGGTAGTGCACGCTGGCGCGGATGCCGCCGAGCAGGCGCAGCAGCAGCGGCAGGGTGAGGAAGAAGTGGATCGCCAGCCCGAAAGCGATCATCGCCATGTAGAGCGCCATCGAGCGGAAAGCGGAGAGGCCGAACGTGGCGACCGCCCGCGTGACCAGGCCGAAGACGCCGATCGGCGCCACCTTGAGGACCATGTCGGTCAGCCGCAGCATGGTCTGGAAGAGCGACTCGAAGAAGCCGAGCATCTGGGCGCGCGGCGACTCCGGCAGGCCGCCCACCGCGATGCCGAACAGGATCGCGAAGACGATCACCGCCAGCAGGTCGGCGCGGGCCGCGGCGGCCACGATGTTCTCCGGCACCATCGAGAGAAGCAGATCGGCGACGCTCGACGGCGTCTGGAGCCCCTCGGGCAGCGCCTGCCCGGAGGCGCCGGCCAGATCGATGCCGTCGCCCGGGCGCAGCAGGTTGGCGAGAGCGAGGCCGGTCAGGATGGCCAGCAGGCTCGACAGCACGTAGAAGCCGAGGGTCTTGCCGAACAGCCGGCCGAAGGTCGCGCTGCTGCCGATCGAGCCGATGCCCGAGACGATCGAGGCGAGCACCAGCGGCACGACGACCATCTTGAGCAGGGTGATGAACAGGGTGCCCAGCCAGCCGACGCGCAGCGCCGCCGCCTCGCCGCCGATGGCGCCGGCGAGGATGCCGACGACCATCGCCACGAGGATCTGCCAGTGCAGCTTGCGGTACCAGGGGCTGCCGGGAGTGGCCGGGATCATCGGCGCACCTTAAGGGAGGGAGGCGCCCGAGGACAACCGGAGGGCTATCCGGCCGGGTCAGTCGCCGGCGGTGCCGGCGCCGGCCGCCGGATCAGAGCTCGAGGTAGGCCTCGAGGCCGTGCCGCCCGCCCTCGCGGCCGAAGCCGGACTCCTTGTAGCCGCCGAAGGGGCTCGCCGGGTCGAACTTGTTGAAGGTATTCGCCCACACGACGCCGGCGCGCAGGCGTCGCGTCATGGCGAAGATCTTCGCCCCCTTGTCGGTCCAGACGCCGGCCGAAAGGCCGTAGGGGAGGTTGTTCGCCTTCTCGATCGCCTCGTCGGGAGTGCGGAAGGTCATCACCGCCAGCACCGGGCCGAAGATCTCCTCGCGCGCGATGCGGTGCGATTGCGCCACGCCGGTGAAGTAGGTCGGCGGAAAGAAATAGCCCTTGCCCGGCAGCGCGCAGTCCGACTGGTGCATCACCGCGCCGTCGTCGACCCCGGCGCGCGCCAGCTCGCGGATCTTCTCGAGCTGCGCCCGCGAGTTGATCGCCCCGACGTCGGTGTTCTTGTCGAGCGGATCGCCGACCCGCAGCGAGCGGATGCGCCAGTCGAGCCGGGCGATCAGATCCTCGGCGATCGACTCCTCGACCAGCAGCCGCGAACCGGCGCAGCAGACGTGCCCCTGGTTGAAGTAGATGCCGCGAATGATCCCCTCGACCGCCTGGTCGAGCGCCGCGTCGGCGAAGACGATGTTGGCCGCTTTGCCGCCCAGCTCGAGGGTCAGCCGCTTGCCGGTGCCGGCCACCGCGCGCTGGATCAGCTTGCCGACCTCGGTCGAGCCGGTGAAGGCGATCTTGGCCACCCGCGGGTGGTTGACCAGACTGGCGCCCGTCTCGCCGGCCCCGGGCACGATGTTGACCACCCCGGGCGGCAGCCCCGCCTCGTCGAAAAGCTTCGCCAGGTGGAGCGCGGTGAGCGGCGTCGTCTCGGCCGGCTTGAGCACCACGGTGTTGCCGCAGGCGAGGGCGGGGGCGATCTTCCAGGCGGCCATCAGCAGCGGGAAGTTCCACGGGATGATCTGGCCGCAGACCCCGAGCGGGCGCGGTGCGCGCCCGGCAAAAGCGTCGGCGAGCTTGTCGGCCCAGCCGGCGTGGTGGAAGAAGTGGGCCACGGCGAGCGGCACGTCGACGTCGCGCGCCTCGGTGATCGGCTTGCCGCCGTTCATCGTCTCGAGCACCGCGAACTCGCGCGCCTTCTCCTGCAGCAGGCGGGCGATGCGAAACAGGTATTTGCCGCGCTCGGCGGCGGGCAGCCGTCCCCAGACGCGGCGCTGCGCCGACTCGGCGGCGCGCACGGCGGCGTCGACATCCGCCTCGCCCGCCTCGGCGACCTCGGCCAGAGGCTCCTCGGTGGCCGGGTTGATCGTGGCGAACCAGCGCCCCGACTTCGGCTCGACGAACCGGCCGCCGATGTAGAGACCGTAGCGGCCGTCGAGGCGCAGATGATCGGTCGCCTCGGGTGCTGGCGCGTAGTCCCAGGCGGCGCCGAACTCGAGGCGCGGACGTTCGGCGCGCAGCCGCTCGACTCCGTCGGCGAACTGCATCGGAGAGTCACTCATCGCACCGGATCTTACTCCCGCGCGGCTGGCGGTGGATCAGGCGGTGGCCACCCGGCCGGTGGCGTCGCGCACCTCGAGCTCGGGGAAGCGCAGGCGCACGTGCTCGACCAGCAGGTCGAAGTAGAGCCGGGGCACGGCGCGCTGGCCGTCGGTCGCCAGCAGAGTGACGTAGAGGCGGTTCTCGGCCACCCCGAGCGGGCGCAGCTCGACCCCCTGCGCCGCCAGCCGCTGGATCGGCCCGTCGAGGTGCTGGGCAATCTGCCCGGAGACCGGCAGCAGGCGCAGCTCCGGCGCCGCGTAAGCGAACAGGACGTCTTCGCAGTGGGTGCCGCAGCGCGCCAGGCTGGCGCGGCGGCCGAATCCGATCTCCTCGGCGATGCCGGCGATCAGGCCGTCGAGCGCTTCGCGGAACCAGTCGCAGACGCGCGCCCCGCCGACCACGCCCTGGGCGCAGCCGGGGCTCTCGCGCCGGTAGCCCTCTCCCTCCCGCTGCCAGCTGCCGAGCAGGCAGGGGACGCCCGCGCCGCCGCGCAGGCGCTCGACGAGCTCGTCCATCGGCAGCGGGTGGCCGGCGGCGCGGGCGGTGTTGCGCCCGAGGCGCCACGACTCCAGATAGACCTGCTCGAGCGCCTTCTCCCACAGCGCCTCGCGCAGCGAAACGACGCCGTACATCTCGTCCTCCGGCGGCTCCGCTCCGAGGACGCGCCGCATCGCCACGCGCCGGGCGCGCGCGAAGCGCGCGAACAGGTCGTCGGAGGGGGCGGCGGAGCCGGGAGCGGCGGCAGCCGTACCGGCCGGGCGGGCGGCGGGAGACTCGCTTTCGATCATGGATCGACGAGACCACCGCCGCCGCCGCCGCCCAACCCTCCGGCGGGCAGACGGCCCCCGCCTCGCCGGGTGGCCACGACGCGCCGGATAAGATGCCGGCCGCCATCGCGGGCGCGCCCCAACGGCCTCCGCGGCGAACCCGAACCGACCCGGAGCCCGAGCCGCGTGCCCTCCCCGATCGATCCGCGCCCCGCCGTAC
The DNA here is from genome assembly GCA_019911865.1 of Thermoanaerobaculia bacterium. Classification (GTDB taxonomy): domain Bacteria; phylum Acidobacteriota; class Thermoanaerobaculia; order Multivoradales; family JAGPDF01; genus JACTMI01. Next base: position 651 of record JAIOJQ010000304.1, on the reverse strand, counting down.
CGCCCGCCGCCGACGCCTGGCGCCTGCTCGCCTTCCTCACCCTGCTCAACGTCCTCAACTTCGTCGACCGCATCCTGATCACCGCGCTGGCACCGCTGCTGATCGAGGACCTCGGGCTGACCCGGGCGCAGATCGGCCTGCTCGCCGGCTTCGGCTTCGTCTTCTTCTACAGCTTCGTCGGGCTGCTGCTCGGCCTGGCGGCCGACCGCTGGCGCCGCATCCCGCTGGTCGCCGCCGGAGTGGCGCTGTGGAGCGCCATGACCGCGCTGTCGGGCGCCGCGCGCGGCTTCGCCGGCCTCGCCCTGCCGCGCCTCTTCGTCGGCGTCGGCGAGGCGACCCTCACTCCGGCGGCGCTTTCGATGCTCGGTGACGCCTTTCCGCCCCGCCGGCTGGCGATGGCGAGCGGCGTCTACTACGCCGGCATTCCGCTCGGCACCGCGGTCGGCCTGATCGCCTCCGGCTGGCTCGCCCCGCGCTGGGGGTGGCGCGCGCCGTTCTGGATCCTCGGCGGCCTCGGCCTGGTGGCGGCGCCGTAGCAGAGCAGCGAGCCGCCGAGCAGGGTGAGGGCGAGGTCGCGGCGATGCACGGTGTGACCTGGCTGGTGGAAGAGCGCGGCTACGCCTACAGCCGCGCTCTTCCACCAGCCAGGTC
>JAIOJQ010000303.1 GCA_019911865.1 Thermoanaerobaculia bacterium | reverse complement strand
GGCCGAGCGGGACGGTGAGGTGGGCGGCGTGCAGGGCCAGCCGCGGCGGCGCCAGGTGGGCGGGCAGCGGTCGGGCGGCCTTGCCGTAGAGCGGGTCGGCGAGGATCGGCGTGCCGATGGCGCGCAGGTGGACGCGCAGCTGGTGCAGGCGGCCGGTTTCCGGTTCGAGGCTCACCCGGGCAACCGGCTGGCCGGCGATGTCGCCCGATTGCTCGACGCGATAGCGGGTGCGCGCCACCCGGGCGCCGGGCTCGTCGGGCAGCGCCGGGCGGCTCTTGCCCCGCCGCGCGGCGTGCAGCGGCAGGTCGATCACCCCTTCGCGCGGCTCGGCGATGCCGGCGGTGAAGGCGAGGTAGCGCTTGGCGATCCGGTGGTGCTCGAAGGCGAGGCAGAGATCGCGATGGAGCGCCGCGCTGCGGGCAAAGAGGAGGACTCCGGAGGTGTCGCGGTCGAGCCGGTGGACGACGAGGAGCGTCCCGCCGAGCTCCCATTCGGCCTGATGGTGGAGGCAGAGCGCTGGATCTTCGTCGCGCGCCGGGACGACGGTGCGGCCGGGCGGCTTGTCGAGCACCGCCCAGCCATCGGTGACCTCGATCCAGCGCAGCGATCCGCCGGACGCCGACGGCGCGGCGGGCGTGACGGCGGCCGACCCGCTCACGGCCGGGGCGCCGGCAGCAGTGCGGCGACCGCCGCGGCGAGCTTGCGGGAGTCGTGGCGCAGCAGTCCTTCGGGGGCGAGCAGGTCCGCCTCGACGATCTCCACCCCGGCCGCCGCGAGCGCCGCGCGGTCGAGGCGGACCGGCTCGGCGCCCGTGGCCGCGCGGTAGGTCGCCGTGCGGTCGGCCGGCAGCTCGCCGGCATGGACGAGCACGAGGTCGACGACGCCGTGGCCGAGGTGCTGCTCGAGCGCCGCGAGATGCTCGAGCGCGGTCAGGCCATCGGTTTCGCCGGGTTGCGTCATCAGGTTCATCACCAGCGCCACCCGTGCCCGCGTCGCGGCGATGCCGCGCGCCAGTTCGCCGAAAAGGAGGTTGGGCAGAATCGACGTGTAGAGCGAGCCGGGACCGAGCAGGACGAGGTCGGCGGCCAGCAACGCCTCGACCGCCGGTTCGAAGGCAGGCGCGTCGGCGGGCACCAGCTCGATGCGCGCGATGCGCTCGCGGGTGGCGCCAATCGACGTCTCGCCCTCGATCCTTCTGCCGCCCACCGTCTCGGCGGCCAGGTGCACCGAGGCGAGGGTCGCCGGCAGGATGCGGCCACGCGTGCGCAGCACCCGCTCGGCGGTGAGGATCGCCTGCGGGAAGTCGCCGGTCAGCGCGGTGAGCGCGGTCAGGAAGAGATTGCCGAAGGAGTGTCCGGAGAGCCCCTCTCCGCTTTCGAAGCGATACTGGAAGAGGCGGGTGGCGAGGTCGCTGTCGTCGGCCAGGGCGGCGAGGCAGTTGCGGATGTCGCCCGGTGGCAGGACGCCGAAATCGCGTCGCAGGCGACCCGACGAGCCGCCATCGTCGGTCACCGCGACGACCGCGGCGAGGTCGTCGATGGTGTCGCCGACCCGCTCCTTGAGGCCGGACAGCAGCGCCGCGAGGCCGGTGCCGCCGCCCACCGCGACGACGCGGCCGCCCGGCGGGCTCGCGCTGCCGGTGGCGTTCGGCGCGGTCACGGTTGGAAGGGCTCGTGGGTGCGGGAACCGGCGGGCGCCGGCGCCTGCGATTACTTCTTGCGCAGCTCGACCAGGATCTGCTTGGCGACCGCCTTGAGCGTCTCGAAGACGCCGATGCCTGTCGTCGCTACCGCCTCGAACGTCGGCTCGCGCTTGAAGTTGAGGACGCGGTACATCTCGTCGACCGTGGCGACCTCCGGCAGGTCACGCTTGTTGAACTGCAGCGCGTAGGGGATGGTCGTCAGGTCGAAGCCGTGGTCGCGCAAGTTCTCTTCGAGGTTGCGGATCGACTCGATGTTGGCCTCCATCCGCTCCACCTGGCTGTCGGCCACGAAGACCACGCCGTCGACCCCCTTGAGGATCAGCTTGCGGCTGGCGTCGTAGAAGACCTGGCCGGGGACGGTGTAGAGGTGGAAGCGGGTGGTGAAGCCGCGGATCGAGCCGAGGTCGAGGGGGAGGAAGTCGAAGAAGAGGGTGCGATCGGCCTCGGTGGCGAGCGAGATCATCTTCCCCTTCGCATCGGGAGAAGTCTTGTTGTAGATGAACTGCAGGTTGGTCGTCTTGCCCCCGAGTCCGGGTCCGTAATAGACGATCTTGCAGTTGATCTCGCGGGTAGCGTAGTTGATGAAAGTCATCGCGCGCGACGGCCCCGGGCAGCCCTACTCCGAGAAGAGGGCGTCGATGTCCTCGTCGGTGATCTCGGCGAACGGCGACGAGGCGGCCTGCTGCGCGGGTCCGACCGGCTTTTCGCCCTTGCGCGACATGTCCTCGAAGATCTGGTCGAGCTCCTGGCTCGAGCGGCGCACCCGCAGGCGGACCAGACCGAGCGACGAGCGCTCGTCGAAGATCACCAGCAGGATGGCGCGCTTGGCGACGATCGAAATATGGATGTGATCGCGCTGGCCTTCGTGGAAGAGGACCGAGAACTCCCGTTCGCCGATCAGCTTGGCGAGGCCGTCGGTGGCGGCGACGTTGCCGGCCGTCAGGGAGGCGAGGCTGGTGGTGTCGAACTGGTCGACCTCGCCGGCGGCGGCGATCTGCTGGCCGGTGCGGTCGATCAGGAAGATCACCCGGGCGTTGGCCTCCTGACGAAGCTTCTTCAGCGCCTCGTTGAGGCGCTGGAACTCTTCTTCGTACAGGACCAGTTCGACCGCGGACATGGGTGGCTGGATGCTCCTGGCTGCGGACCCTTCCGGGCCCCGGAAAGTGTGAACTCTATGACACTCGGGCCGGTCAGCGGAAATAGCGCCAGCCGGCCAGCAGGTCGTTTTCGGTCAGCACCAGGTCGCTCCCCTGGGCGCGGAAGGGGATGGGTACCGGAGCGCAGCCGCTCGGCCGCTGGTTGATCTCGGCCAGGCGCACCGAAGTCTCGCACTTGTTGTTGACGATCCAGGCGCCGTCGGCGCGGAAGCCCCGCTTGAGCTTGAAGTCGTTCTCCGAGGCGTCGAAGGCGACCTGCAGGGCGCCGCCGCCGTCGCGCCCGACGAAGAAGCGGACCTCCTGATTGCCGGCGTTTAGGAAGCGGAACCAGCGCACCTCGAGCGGTGCCAGGTCGCCGACCGGCAGCACCACCCGCCCCTGCGGATCGGGGCCGACCCGCTGGTAACGGTTGCGGTTCTTCGACATCAGCCGCTCGGCGCCGAGCACGGCGCCCATCAGCAGGAGAACGAGGAGAATGCCGTGCAGGGGTCGGAAGCGTTTCACCGGGCCATTCTACGGGCGTCGGGCGCTAAGATGGATCCGCTTGTCCCCCTTGCCGCCGTTCCCCGCCCCGGGCCGCCGCCTCGAGGTGCCCGGCTTCGCCCTCGGCCACGGTACCGACCGGGAGGCGGCGACCGGGGTGACGGTGATTCTCTGCCCCGAGGGGGTGGTGGCGGCCGCTGACGTGCGCGGCACCGCCACCGGCACCCGTCAGTTCGACTCGCTCGTCTCGCCGCTCCACATCGCCAGCCGCGCCCACGGCCTCGTGCTGGCCGGCGGCAGCGGAGCGGGGCTGGCGATGTGGAGCGGCGAGACGAGCGAGTCGAACT
>JAIOJQ010000302.1 GCA_019911865.1 Thermoanaerobaculia bacterium | reverse complement strand
AGCGCGCGTGCAGATCGACGCCACAGCTGAACTGATGGGACCCGGAGTACAATCGCATGCAGTGCCTCCTCTGGTAGAGGTTTTGTCCACCCGAGAAGCTACCCCGTGGGTAGCTCCAGGGGAGGCCTGCATGAGCTTCATCTCGCTCGAGCGGACGGGCCACGTGCGCTGCGCCTCGCTTCGCCCGGTGAGCACCGTGCGGCCCGCTGCTCAACTCGGGTTCCGTTAGGCGGCGAAAGGTAAGGCAATGTTCAGTCCGGATTGGGTACCGTTCTGGACGGCTCTGGCGGCGCTGGCCGCCGCTGCTTCAGCGGTCGTAGCGGCGCGGTACACATTTCTCACCGCCAGCCTCGTTCGCTTGCAGATGCAACCTCAGGTCATTCTGTACGTCACGCATGACCTAGAGCGCACGACGATTTTCATGTTGGTGGTGAAGAACATAGGGCACGGCGTCGCTCGGGATGTGAAGTTCTTTCCCGAACGGCCCATACCCGCGCATGCCTTCGGCATCGCCGAACCAGACAAGCGAGAGCAGAAGACGATGACCGACGGCCCTCTCGTCGAAGGCATCCCGCTGCTCGCGCCTGGTGAGTCACGTTTGATCACCTGGGGCCAGATTGGCGGACTCACCAAGGCTCTCGGCGGAAAGCCGCTAGCGGTCAACTTCGAGTACCTGGACGGAGATCGAAAGGTTACCGGCAACTCACTGCTCGAGGTCCGCTCGTACTGGGCGACCGACGCCTCGACCCGTCCGGTGGAGGCAATATCGAGATCACTCGATAAGCTCGCTAAGAGCGCGGCTAACATCGAATCGGCGTTACGAAAGTGACCAATCCAGGCGTGCCGCATAACGACTCGTATCTGGATTCCTTCCGCAAGTAGCGAGCCGCACGGTTTCTGACGAAGGGCATGGGGTCGTCGCGTTTTCTGGACCAGTCGAGGGTATCGAAGCGAGGGGGGAATCATGCCGGGAGCATCGGCCGGGAAGACCGGGAGCCACCTGCCGCCCTATGAGCAGTTCATTCTGCTTCGCGTTGTGTCCGGGGTCTGCGAACGAGCCTCCGCGATCACTGCCACGTTCTCGGGCTGGCTATTGGCAGGTTTCGGCGGCGCTGTCGCTCTAATCTTGAGCAACGAGTCTGCCTTGGTCGATCGACTTCCTAAAGCGCGGGTCGATTGCATTTTCGTGCTCTTTGCCGCCTCATCCATCGCGGCTTTCGTTGCGAAGTGGCACGCCGTGTTTATCGCTCGCGTTGTCGGCGCGATCAAGGCCGTGCTTGAAGTGCTCGACGCACACGAAAAAGAGGCGCGAGAGCTGGACGTCGACCTCCCGCTCCCTCCGGTCCAACTGTTCGGGTCCCTGATGTTGGAGGCCGTTCCGCGCCCCGCGCGCTACTTCGTGAAGATGATCGTAGACAAGGACGCCGGAGACACCTTGGCCAGCGCGCGAAAGTGCGCTCGCCGGACGTTCTGGCAGTCGGCCCTTACGACGCTCCAAGTTGGCCTGTTCGCCGCTGCTGTCGCGGTGGTTATCTGGCCGAGCGGCTGAGCCTGATTCGGTGAGGCGTGGCTGCCATGGACTCGGCGGCGCGCCGAGCGCGCTACGCTCCGACGCGGGGCGGGGGAAGGAGGATTCATCGGTGACGGACCATTGGATGGTGGTGACAGTTCCGGCCGCGCAGTTCGGGGATGTTCTTGCGCGGGTTGAGCGGTGGGTCATGGAGGGGATGCTCCAAGTTCCCGGCGCGATCCAATCCGGCGCCCGCGTCGCCGCTGCCGAGGCCATGGCGGCCGGCGCGGCGTTCGCCACGGAAGGGCGGACCATGATCGCGACCGACCAGGGCAGCGTCTACTTCTCTCCCGGATTCGCGCGACACGCGGCCCCCCTACTCCGCGAGCTTGGAGCCGTTGCCGGCGAGCGACCGCGACGCGGCGACGTGGCCCTCCTCTCCGCTGGCGACGGCCCGGCCGCTTGGGCGATGCTCGACTAGGAGAGGGTCACCATGTCCGACGCGCTACTCGCCGTCATGGGCGCCGGCCTGGCCATCGTTAGCGGGATTATCACCTCTGCCGCGATCGACGAGTTCGGGCGGCGCCGACGCGCGCTCCATGCGTCGAAGCTGCTCGTTTTTCACCTCGGGCGCTTTGAAGACAAGTACTCCCTCAGTTCCTCGTCCGCCTACAACGCGGAGCTGGACGGCTTGGCGCGCGAGTACCTGCGGGCCGTCCTGGAACTTCGCTCCTCCGCTTTCGAACCGCACCAACCGATTCTTGCGAGCCTGTTCGAATCGCTTAGCGACTCCTCGGGCTCTGAACAGCGCCGCCGGGTGACCTGGAGCCTGGAGCGCGCTCTCGTCCTGATCGGCGGTGTGCGCCGCGACCTGGCCCGAATCATCGAGCAGCGCGAGCCCGGGTTCATGGCGCGAAATGGCATAGTCGACGAGTCCTCGCCAATCCGCGAGGTGCCGGACGAACCGGGCGCGGAGCCATCGCCTTCGACCAAGGACGACGAATGAACCCGGTCTTTTCCATTGCGCTAGACGGCTCGACGGAACTTGCCTGGCGCGTGTGCTGCGAGGGGGACGCGCTCTCCGACGAGCGGACCGTGAGCATTGACCGGTGGGTGGGCGCCGCGTACAAGTCCGAGCTTTCCGATTGGAAGCTCTGGATTGTCGGCGGCGAGGTCGGCGTCACGGTTGGAAGCTCGGCCGAGCGCGAGCCCGGCTCGCGTGCGGGCTACCGGGTCGACGGACACCCGGCCCATTTCGTTGACGGTGTCGCCGTGATTCCAACCGAGGACTTGGGCGCGCAACTCGGCGAGCTTCTCAACGGGCGCGAGGTCGTTTCCAGTTGGGAGTCGAGCGAGGATGGCGACCGCGTGCAGCGGCTGTGCCTCGTCGGCTTCCCGGATGCGCTAAGGGTCGCGTTCAAGCTCGCGGGCGGCGCTCCCTTGCTCGACTTCGACGACTACAGGCGCGAATCCGAACGCCTGGCAGCCAAAGCTGGCGCGGCTGTGGCTCGACTCCGAGCCGCCGGCCAGGGCGCGGAGGCGGACGAGGCCGTGAGTCGGTTGCGTTCGGCTCTGGGAAGCTGGCGCCAGTACTTTGACGGCCCGTTCGCAGCGGCGAGCACCCCTCGCCTACTCGACCGGTTGAAGCGAGCCCCCGATGCGGCACCCGCGCTCGCGGCGCTTCGCTCGGCCGAACTCGACGCCCGCCGGATCTTCCGATTCGACGACTTCGACGGTGGGTTCCGGATCGCCGAGGCGTCCGAGTAGAGCCCTTTCGAGGGGAGATTCTTACGGATCGGCCTTACGGATCCGGCCAGCAGTGCGCGAACTCCTCTGATCTACAGGGGAAACGCGCTTCCACCCGACAGACTCCTGAACTTGCCGACTCATTACCTGACGCTCAGAAGACTGCCGCTGATCAGGCGCTGCCCACGGGACGCAGTCTTAACTCCCACCACCCTGTGCCTCCTAAGTACCGTGGAATGCTCGCGACCTGGAATCGAGCAACTGACCGGTTTCACCTCTTAGCTGCAGAGTTCGCGAGCATTCTCGCAGCGCCTCCAGAATGACCTGGGAGGCGGTGATCACGGTCCTCGGAACGGTCGCTTCGTTCCGCGGTGCGTGGGTGTCCATCAGGGAGTCGCGAAAGGCCGCGATGGCCGCCACCGAGGCCGAGCGCGCTCGAATGGGCATTCTGCAGCACCGCCAAGCGAGAGAACTCTCCGAACTCCAGTCGTTATTTAGGCGCGCTGCCAATGCCATGGCGAAGTACGGTCCCGGCGGTGGCATCGAGACTCTGATAGGTGCGAATAGCCAGCAGGACGCAAGGGAGGTGCTATCGCTCCTGCTAGTGATGGGGGAATGGGGTTGTCGCCTGACAAGCGAACATGACGTCCAAACCGAGGATAACGTCCAGGAGGCCCTGCGCCTGCTCGAGTCGTTCGATTCTTGTACCGCGGAAGATCGCCGGCCGACCGGGAGCCAACTGTTGCTTTCGGTAAATGCGCTCGGTGCCTTACTAAGTCGCGTTCAGGCATCTCAAGAGGATGCGGCGGGGAGGCGGTGAGGAGTACCTTCGAGCCCCTTCCCGGCTTGCTACGGCCGCCAGAGTGACTGTCCAACTTGAAGTTCCAATGAGCGCTGCTCTTCGCAGTTCGCGCGTTCAAGGGATCCCCAGGCTCCCGGAGGGCCGCAGACTTCGCCGGCGCGAAGTCTCTAAGTCCCCAGTCATTGCGCGAGCTGCGACATGGAAATCTCACCGGTCCTCACCCTGACTTCCACAGCGGCGTTCCGTCGGTGGCGTGGGGGGCCCAGCCGAGGGCTACGCGGAGGACTTCGATGTCGGCCTTCTTCGGCTTGACGAGGACCTCCTCCAGCGATTCGGTGGCCGGGTCGATCGAGGCCGTGACTTCGGCGAGGGCGGTGGAGAGTTCGGCTTCGAGCTGCGCCTTCTGCGCCCGCACGGCTTCCAGGCTCTCCGCGGCGCGCTCGACGTCGCCGGCTTCCTTGGCCGAGCGGCTGGCGGAGCGGGCTGATGTGGCGGCGCGGCCGAGGGTGGTGGTCGACAGCTTGCGGCGGCCGAACAGGGCGCCGAGGACCGTGGCGCCGATCGAAACCGCGGTGTCCAGCTTGCGCGAGCTCGCCTGCTGCTTCTGCTCCTCCAGCGTCCCCTCCGCCCGGCGGATGCGGTCGTCGAGCGTGCGCAGGCGCGTCGCGTAGCGGTCGCGCAGCTGATCCATCTTCGCGTCGCGCGCCGAACGCGCGGCGTCGGCGAGGCGGGCGCGGAACTCCCGCTCGTCCTCCTCCGGGCGCGACGTCTCGCCCAGCGCACGGCTCCTCCAGAGGCGGATGGCGACCGTGCGGTAGAGCGCCGTGGCGAAGGCGCGCTCCCAGGTCGCCCACGAGGCCGGCCGCGCGGCGCGCGAAGGAAGCGGCGCGAAACCCGCCCCGGCCACCGGCGCCGGCTCGAGCTCCCCCGCCGTCAGGCCGGGGTCGCCGGCCGTCGTCCAGTCCACCACCCCGCTGGCGTCGAGCGGCACCAGGCGCGCCGCGTCGACCGCCGCGGCGATACCGCGGCG
>JAIOJQ010000301.1 GCA_019911865.1 Thermoanaerobaculia bacterium | reverse complement strand
CGTGCGCCACCTGCCAGATCACGTGCGGCAGGAAGAGCGCCACCGCCAGCCCCGCGCCGAGCCAGAGCCAGCGCTCGCGCAGCAGGTCGCGCCGCGCGGCGAGGATCCCCGCCGCCAGCCCCGCGCCGAGCAGCCCGACGTCGAGTTTGTTCTCGAGGCCGACGCCGGCGAGCGCGCCGAAGGCGAGCCAGAGCCGCGGCGAGCCGCCGGCAAGCAGCGTCACGGCGAGCCGCGAGAGGCCGGCCCAGACCAGCAGGTCGAAGGCGTTCATCGAGAAGATCGACGCCAGCGCCAGGAAGACCGGCGCCGTGGCGGTGAGCAGCTGCGCCAGCAGGCGTGCCCAGCGGCCGCCGCCGAGGGCGCGCGCCGTGTCGCCGGCGAGCAGCACGGTGGCAGCGAGAGCCGCCGCCGGCAGCGCCCGCAGCGTCACCAGCGACTCCCCGGCGACGGCGCGCACCAGCGCCGCCAGCAGCGCCACCAGCGGCGGCTGGTCGACGTAGCCCCAGGCCAGGCGGCGCGAACAGGAGAGGTAGTAGAGCTCGTCGCGGAAGATGCCGTAGCCCGTTGCGGTGACCAGCATCAGCGCGAGCGTGGCGAGCGGCAGTGCCCAACGGCCAACCGCTTCCCGCCGGCGCTCCCGTGTGTCGTTCATATCCGATTCCTCCGCTCGTCGTCCGTGGCGGCGCGCCGGCAGGCACGCAGCGAAGTGATCGCCTCTCCCCCGGCCCGGGTCGCGAATCTCACCGCCGATCCCGGCGGCGAAACCGGCGCGGCGGACTCAGGGCAGCGCCGTGGACCAAGCGGTGAGGTAGCCGGTCTCGAAGTCGTCGAGAAAGAGCACTTCGGCGTCGAGCACGAGGGAGCGCCGGGTCATGGGGATCGGCGCGCCGCGGCCGGTCTCGACCCAGAGCTCGTGGAGAATTTCCCCCCAGTCATCGGTGGTGTTGCCGTCGCGCAGCGCCTCGATGTAGTGCCGCGTCAGGCTCTGGTAGAAGAGCTCGACCTCGGCGCGGACGGCGCCGGCGGGAATCGGGTAGCGCGCCTCGCCCCAGTACTGGCCGTCGACATAGACCGTGCCGACCGCCGGCGCGCCGCCTTCCTCGTAAGCGGCGTTGGCGAAGCCGCGCGGCGGGATGCGGTTGTCCTTCTCGATCGTGTCGGCGAGCGCCATGTGCGTCGTCTCGCCCGCCGGCAGCCCGGTCGCCGCGGCGGCGTCCGGCGACAGGCCGACCTTCATCTCGAATACCGTCGTCGAAGCCTCGTCCAGGTGCGCCTCGGCCGCGTCGTAGTGGCCGTGCTCGCCGACCAGGGCGCCGGCCGCGTCGAGGAAGCGCACGTGAATCCACACCCGCCGCCCCTCGATGTGTCCGGTCGGCAGCTTGTGGCCGCTCTGGTTGTAGACCCGCACGGCCAGTTCGCCACCCTCGCGCGCCAGGCCGAGCGTCGCGGCGCGCTCGAGCATCGAAACCGCCCGCGCGCGCGCCGCCGCCACCAGCGCCGGGTCGACCGCCGGGTCGTCGGCGTAATGGGCGACGATCAGGTCGAGCGCCGGCGCCGCCGCGCCGGCGAACTCGTGACGGGCCAGGTCGTCGCGCACGCGTCCGAAGTAGCAGCCGCGCGCCGTGGTGGTCGGCATGTGGCAATCCTGGCAGGTCGACACCAGCGGGCCGCGCGCCCCGCCGAAGCGGCCTCCCAGGTCGACAGCGCCGGCGCCGAAGCTGCTCAGCTTCCACTCGGTGTACGTGCGCTCGAGCGGGAACTGGGTCCACGGGTCCTCGTCCGGGACCCGCTCGTCGATCGTGTTGTAGCGCCAGCTGCCGTCCGGGCGGCGGGAGACCGCGACGTTGCCGACGTCGTGGCAGGTGCCGCACATCTCGCTGCGGCGGACGAAGTCGGAGGCGATCGTCAGGTGCGGCGCGTCGGTCTCCTCGTAAGGACCGCGCCGGCGCCCCTGGGGGTCGAGCACGAACATCGAATTGCCGTAGAAGGCCGGCACCTCGTCCAGTCCGGCGAGGATCGCCTCGTCCTCGGGCGGGCTACTGCCCGGTACGTAGACCGGGTCGACCAGCGAGTGACAGAAGTGGCAGGTGACGCCGTCGCGGTCGACGGCGTCGAGGCTGGCTCCGCTCGGGTCGAGCGCGTGGCCGGTGACGAACGACATCGGCACGTGGCAGCGCATGCAGAAGGTGCCGGCGTTGGCCGCGTCCTGGTTGGCGTTGGTCATCTGGGCGAAAAACAGGGGGTCGCGTCCGGCCTGCCCCATCAGGCTGCCGGCCCAGGTGGAGTAGGGCTCGTCCTCGGGATCGAAGTCGCCGTGGCAGACCCGGCACTCGCCGGAGGTCTCGAGAACGCCGGCCGGCACGTCGCCGATCTGGGTACCGGAGAGGTGAAAGTCCTCGAGGGTGAGCGGCACGAGGGCGGCCAGCGCGGCGCCGGCAACCGCCAGCAGCACGATCCACATGCGCCATCTCACCGTCGAAACCCGAGCCTGATTCGACATTCCGGTCCTCCGGGAAGGCGCGAAGCTAGCAACCGCCGACGGGCGCCGACATGACACGGATCATACCTGCGGCCGGTGGGCCCGGCGAGGATCTCTCTCCTTGCCTGCCGCTCCCGCACTTCCCGGCGTCGATCGCCACCGCTTCGCGCGTCGCCGCGCCGCGGTACTGATCGGCGTCCATCTGCTGATCGGTCTTCATCTCGCTCACTGGAAAATCGCCGGCCGCACGCTCGCCCCGCTGGAGCTCAACGAAGTGATGCACACGCTCGAGCTCGGACTGGTTACCGCCGGCTTCCTGCTGATGGCGACGGCGGTGCTCTCGGTGCTGGTCGTCGGTCGATTCTTCTGCTCCTGGGGTTGCCACCTGCTGGCGCTCCAGGATCTGTGCGCCTGGTTGCTGCGGCGTGCCGGCATTCATCCGGTTCCGGTGCGTTCGCGGCTGCTGCGCCTGGTGCCGCTCGGCGCGGCAGTCTACATGTTCGTCTGGCCGCAGGTGGCACGCCTGCTGGTGCGCTCCTGGCCGAGCCTCACCCCTCTGGTCGGCCCGCGCCCCGACTTCCGGCTCCGTGTCGCGACCGAGGCCGAGGGCTGGGCCTCCTTCGTGACCAGCGACTTCGCGCGCAATCTGCCCGGGCCGGGCATGGCGCTGCTGACCTTCCTGGTTTGCGGCTTCGTCGTCGTCTGGTTGCTCGGCACGCGCTCGTTCTGCCGCGACGTCTGTCCGTATGGCGCGCTGTTCTCGGCCGCCGACCGCTTTGCTCCGGGGCGCATCGTGCTGGCGGGCGACTGTACCGGCTGCGCGCTCTGCACGGCGGTCTGCGAGACCGGCTTGCGGGTGCACGAGGAGGTGGCACGCCACGGCCAGGTGACCAGCGGCGACTGCCTCAAGGATCTCGACTGCGTAGCGGTCTGCCCGACCGGTGGCCTCGCCTTCGGCTTCCGCCGGCCGCCGCTGCTCGCCCGGCGCGGCGTGGCGCGCCCCTACGACACGAGTCGCGGCGAAGAGTTGCTGGCCGCCGCGGTCTTCCTCGTCGTGCTGCTCGCCACGCGCGGGCTCTACCGCCTCGTCCCTTTCCTGCTCGCACTCACCCTGGCCGGACTGGCCGCCTTCGCGGCGGTCGTTGCCCTGCGACTTGCCCGCCGGCCCGAGGTGCGCTGGCAGCGCTGGCGGCTGCGCCGTGCCGGCCGGCTGACCACCGCCGGGGCCGCCTTCGTCGGACTGCTGCTGCTCGCCGGGGGGGCGACCGCCCATGCGGCGCGCCTGCGCTGGCACGAGTGGCGCGGCGATCGGGCCTGGAACGCCTGGCAGTTGCAGAGCGGGGACGGCCCCCTGGCCCGCGCCGCGGCACGGCGCGCCCTGCACCATGCCGAGGCACGGACGCGCTTCGCGCTCTGGCGCCCTGCCGACCTCGACCCGCGGCGCGTCGCGCTTCACCGGGCTCTCGGCAACGACGCGGCGGCGATCGCGCTGCTCGGCGAGCTGGCACCCCGCGATCCGCGGGCCGCCCTCGACCTGGCCGAGCTGCTGGCCCGCCGCGGGCAACTTGCCGAGGCCGAAACCGCGCTGCGAGCCCTCGTCGGCCGCGCCCCGGAGACCGCCGCCGCGCACTACGGCCTCGGCGTCGTGCTGGCCGCGCAGGGACGCCGCCTCGAGGCGGTCGCCGCCCTGCGCGCCGCCCATCGCCTCACCCCCGACGATCCCGAAGTGCTCAACAATCTCGGCTGGGAGCTCGCAGCCGAGGCCGATCCGCGCCGGCGCGCCGAGGCCGAGGCGCACCTGCGCCGGGCGCGCGCCCTGTCGCCCGGCTGGCCGCTCCCC
>JAIOJQ010000300.1 GCA_019911865.1 Thermoanaerobaculia bacterium | reverse complement strand
CGCCGCGCCGCGCGCCCAGCAGCTCGCCGATCTGCAGAGCCTGGTCGCCAAGGCCTCGATCGCACTCGAGCTCTGCATCATGCGCAAGAAACTGCATCGGGCCTGAAGGAAGGAGCGGTTCGTTGACACCCCCGGGAGCGTCGACTAGTCTGATCGCAAGGATCCCCGAGCCATGATCAAAGCGGACATCGTCAACCGCGTGGCGGAGCTGTCGAACATTCCGAGGATCAAGGCCGTCCAGGCGGTCGATACCATCCTCGGCTCGATGAAGGCGGCGCTCGGCGCCGGCAAGCGGATCGAACTGCGCGGCTTCGGCGTCTTCCAGGTGCGCGACCGCAAGAAGGGTGTCGGCCGCAACCCGAAAACCGGCGTCGAGGTGGCGATCACCCCCGGACGGACGGTGCGCTTCAAACCCGGCAAAGACCTCAAGAATCTCTGAGCCCCTGCGCTTCGACGACCTCCCCCCGCCGCCTCCGGCCGGCGCGCCCCCCCCGGTCCGCCCCGGATCGTGGGGGATCGCGGTGCTTCTCTTCGCGCTGACGTTCTTCACCACCACGACGCTCGGCGGCATCTTCGCGGTCGTCAGCCGCACCGACCTGACGACCGATCTCGGGCTCTTCCTGACTCCGGCGACCGTGCGGGCGGTGTGGACCGAACCGGCTCTGCTCGCCTGGGGCCTGAGCTTCGCCCTGCCGACCCTCGTCATCCTCCTCGCGCACGAGCTCGGCCACTGGTTCGCCTGCCGCCGCCATGCCCTGCCGGCGACGCCCCCCTACTTCATCCCGGCGCCCCTGGGCCTCGGGACGTTCGGGGCCTTCATCCGCATCCGCGCCGCGATCCGCGGCAAGCGCCAGCTGCTCGACGTCGGCGTCTCGGGTCCGATCGCCGGATTCCTCGTGCTCCTCCCGTTTCTGGTCTGGGGGGTGGCGCGCTCGCAGCCGGTGACCCTCGCCGTGACCGGCGATCTGGACGCCTCCGCGGTCTGGCTCTACCGGCCGGGAAGCAACCTCCTCACCACCCTCGTGGTGACGGCGCTGCACGGCTCCCGGGCGGTCGACACGCTCAACCCGCACCCCTTCCTGCTCGCCGCCTGGGTCGGCATGTTCGCCACCATGCTCAATCTGCTGCCGCTCGCGCAGCTCGACGGCGGACACGTCCTCTACGCCGCCGCCGGTCGCTGGCAGCGGCGGCTGGCCTGGCCGCTGTGGGCGGCGCTGGCGCTGCTCGGCCTGCGCTGGCCTGGCTGGTGGGTATGGTGCGGGATCGTTCTGGTGCTCGGCCTGCGCCACCCGCCGGTGCTCGACGAGCGCTCGCCGCTCGACCGCCGGGGCCGTTGGCTCGTCGCGACGGCGGCCCTGATCTTCGCCCTCTGCTTTCTTCCGGTGCCGATCCGCATCGTTGCGCTGCTCGGCGAGTGACGCGCTGCCGCGCCGCAGTGCTCAGCAGTCGAGGACGAAGGTGACCGGGCCGTCGTTGGCGAGTTCGACCTCCATCCGGGCGCCGAAGCGGCCGGTTTCGACCCGCACCCCGGCGGCGGCCAGTCGCTGCGCCAGTTCTTCGAACCGCTCCTGCGCCACTTCGGGGGGCGCAGCGCCCTCGAAAGACGGCCGCCGCCCGCGGTCGAGCGAGGCGACCAGGGTGAACTGGGAGACCAGCAGGAGACTGCCGCCGGCCTGGCGAAGGTCGAGGTTCATCTTGCCAGCGGCGTCGGCGAAGATCCGCAGGTGCAGCAGCTTCTCGGCCGCGACTTCCGCCGACTCCGGCCTGTCCCCGGCCGCCACGCCGACGAGCACCACGAGGCCCCGCCCGATGGCGCCGACCCGTTCGCCGTCGACTTCCACCCGGGCACGCGAGACGCGCTGCAAGACCAGACGCATCGAATGTCGTCCTCTTCCGTTGAAGGCCGCGAAGGGCGGCCCATGATACCGTCGCCCACCCCCGCGGCGAACGGAACAAGGAGAGAACCGGGATGGTGAACAAGGTGATTCTGGTCGGCAATCTGGGGCGCGACCCCGAGTCGCGCTCGCTGCCCAGCGGGCAGCCGGTGGTCAACTTCTCGCTGGCGACTTCGCGGCGCTACAAGGACCGCGACGGCAACCGCAAGGACGAGACCGAATGGCACAACATCGTGGTCTTCGGCAAGCAGGCCGAGATCGCGGCGCAGTATCTGACCAAGGGCAAGCAGATCTATCTCGAGGGGCGCATCCAGACCCGCTCCTGGGAAGACAAGGAAGACAAGACCCGGAAGCACTACCGGACCGAGATCATCTGCGACAACTTCCAGATGCTCGGCTCGAAGGGGGACGGTGGCGGTGGCCGCGGCTACGCCGGCGGCCCCGAGGCCTCCGGCGCGCCGGCGAGCGGCGGCGAAGCCGACTTCGGCGACGACGACATCCCGTTCTGAACCGCGACCCGATCAGCTCGCCGCGGCGGTGACCGCGGCGAGCCGGGTGCGGATCTCCTCCGGCCCCGGCAGGCGGCCGGCGGCCTTGCGCAGCCGCGCCAGGCTACGG
>JAIOJQ010000299.1 GCA_019911865.1 Thermoanaerobaculia bacterium | reverse complement strand
TCGACCGCCCGCTCGGCGAGCAGTTCGTCCGCTTCCTCGGCGCCGCGGCAAGCGGCGACTGGGGCCCTTCGCTGGCACGGCACCGGCCGGCGTCCGAGGTGCTCGCCGCCGCGCTGCCGTGGACCCTGCTGCTCGCCGGCGCCGCCCTGGCGATCGAGCTGACCGGAGGGTTGCTGCTCGGCCTCGCCGCCGCGCGGCGGCCCGGGGGGGGCCTCGACCACCTCCTGCGCGCCGTCGGCGTCACCGTCCATTCGATTCCGGACTTCTGGCTGGCGCTCGGACTGCTCGCCCTGCTGGCGCTGCGCTGGCGGATCCTGCCGGCCGGCGGCGTCGGCACACTGCTCGAGGACTCGCCGGTCGGGCCGGCCGAGCTGCTGCGTCACCTGGCACTGCCGGCGCTCGCCATCGGCCTGCCCGCCGCCGCCGGATCCGCGCAGTTCGTGCGCGCCGCCCTCGTCGAAGTGGCGCACGAGCCCTTCCTGCTCGCCGCCCGCGCCCGCGGGCTCACTCCGGCACGTCAGATCGTCGTCCACCAGTTGCCGGTCGCCGCCGCACCCCTGCTGCAGGTGGCCGGTCTCTCGGCCGGTACCGTCCTCTCCGGCTCGCTCGCCGTGGAGGTCGTCTTCGCCTGGCCGGGGATGGGCCGGGTGGTATTCGAGGCGCTGGCGGCGCGCGACTACCCGGTGCTGGTCGCCGGCGCCGGGCTCTCGGCGGTCGCCGTGGTGCTGGCCAGCGCGGCGGCCGAGATCGCTCATGCCGCCCTCGACCCGCGGGTCCGCGATGTCTGAGCCCGGCGCACCGCTCGCCCTGCGCGCCGGCGCGGCGGCGCTGACGATCTTCGCCGCGCTGGCGCTCTTCGCTCCCTGGCTGGCGCCTCGCGATCCGACACGGACCCTCGATCCGGCAGTCACCGCTCTGGCGCCGCCGCTCAGCAGCTTTCGCACCCTCCGCCTGGCGTCGGGCCGGGAGCTCGCCACCTCCCACCTCGCCCGGGACGCCGGGTCCTGGCGACTCGAGGGACCGGGTGGCATCCGTCACGTCGAGCCGGACCGGGTCGACGCGCGGCAACCGACGGGGGAGTTCCGCTTCTGGCTCGGCGCCGACGGACTCGGCCGCGACGTTGCCGCGCGCTGGCTCTGCGGCGCGCGCATCTCGCTCGCGGTCGCCGCCGCAGCGGTGGCGCTGGCCCTCGCGGTGGGGATCCCCGCCGGCCTGCTGGCCGGCCTGGCGCCGGGCGCCGCCGGCCGGTTCTGTCTGGCCGGCATCGAGCTGGCGCAGGCCTTTCCGCGACTCTTCCTCCTCGTCGTCCTGGTCGCCGTACTGCCGGCGGGCGCGGTCACCACGGTGGCGATCCTCGGCCTGAGCGGCTGGATGCCGGTAGCGCGCCTGGTGCGCGCCGAAACCCGGCGCCTGCGCGCCGGCGAGTTCGTCGCCGCCGCCCGCTGTGCCGGGGTCGGACCGCTGCGCCTCGCGCTGCGCCACCTGCTGCCCAACATGACCGCGCCGATCGCCGTCGAGGCCTCGCTCGCCTTCGGCGGCGCCGTCACGGCCGAGGCGGCGCTCTCCTTTCTCGGCCTCGGCGTGCCGGCGCCGACCCCCTCGTGGGGCAACCTGATCGCCGAGGGCCGGGACGTCGTCGCCTCGGCCTGGTGGATCGCCTTCTTCCCGGGACTCGCGCTGGTGCTGGTCGGCGTCGCCTGCACTCTGGTTGGCGAGGGGCTGCGCTCGCGCTGGAACGCGCGGGCCGGCGGCCGGGCGAGCTAAGCTCCGCAAGCGTGCTGGTTTCCGAGTTCGACTTCTCCCTGCCCGCCGATCGCATCGCCCAGCGACCCCGGCCGCGCGGCGAAAGCCGCCTGCTGGTGCTCGACACCGCCGGCGCCGAACGCCATCGGTGGATCTCGGACCTGCCGCGCCTGCTGCGCCCCGGCGACCTGCTGGTGGTCAACGACACGCGGGTGATCCCGGCCCGGCTCTTCGCCCGCCGCAGCGGCGGCGGCGTGGTCGAGCTGCTGCTGGCCGAACGGCTCGGCGAGTGCACCTGGGAGTGCCTGGCGCGCCCCGGTCGGCGGGCACGCGCCGGGACGCGGCTCGCCCTGGGCGAGAGCCTCACCGCCGAGGTCGTCGCCGAAACGCCGGACGGCCGACGGAAGATCCGCTTTTCCGAACCGGTCGAGCCCCATTTCGACGCTCTCGGCCATGTGCCGCTGCCGCCCTACATCGACCGCCCCGACGAGATCGCCGACCGCGAGCGCTATCAGACCGTCTGGGCGCGCGAGCCGGGAGCGATCGCCGCGCCGACCGCCGGCCTCCACTTCACCGCCGAGATCCTCGCGGCGCTCGACGCGGCGGGCGTCGAACGCGTCGCGGTGACACTGCACGTCGGGC
The DNA here is from genome assembly GCA_019911865.1 of Thermoanaerobaculia bacterium. GTDB lineage: Bacteria > Acidobacteriota > Thermoanaerobaculia > Multivoradales > JAGPDF01 > JACTMI01. Next base: position 13,273 of record JAIOJQ010000299.1, on the reverse strand, counting down.
TCGGCACCTTCAAGCCGGTAACCGCACTGCTCGTGCACGAGCACCGGATGGAGCGCGAGCAGTACCGGATTCCCGAATCCACCGCGACGGCGATCGCCGCGGCGCGGCGGCAGGGTCGGCGGATCGTCGCGGTGGGGACGACCGTGGTGCGTACCCTCGAGAGCGCCGCCCTGGACGGTGGCGGCGAGATCCGCCCCGGTGCCGGCTCGACGGAGATCTTCATCACCCCGGGCTTCGAGTTCCGCGCCGTCGACGTGCTGCTGACGAACTTCCACCTGCCCGCCTCGACCCTCCTGATGCTGGTTTCGGCCTTCGCCGGCCGCGAGCGGATCCTCGCTGCCTATCGGGAGGCGATCGCCGAGGGGTACCTCTTCTACTCTTACGGCGACGCCATGCTCGCCGAGCGGCGGGCCGGAGACTGACTCAGCTCCGTTCGAGGTCCGCCGCTCCCGGTTCGTGCCACTTGGCCGGCGGCGGCGGCGGCGGCGCGGCCAGCAGATCGAGCAGCTCCTCCGGGTCGCCGGCGCGCGACAGGATCGCGCGGTGCTGCGGCGAGACGAACGCCTCGCGCACGCTGGAGTCGAGGAACTCGACCAGCGGCGCGAAGTAGTCGCCGACCTCGAGCAGGCCGCACGGCTTGGCGTGCAGGCCGAGCAGGCTCCAGGTCCAGACTTCGAACAGCTCCTCGAGCGTGCCGAGCCCGCCCGGCAGCGCGACGAACGCGTCGGCCAGCTCGGCCATGCGGGCTTTGCGCTCGTGCATCGAGTCGACCAGGACGAGGCGGCTGACGCCGGCGTGACCGACTTCGCGATCCATCAGGAAGCGCGGGATGACACCCACCACCTCGCCGCCGCCCGCCAGGGCCGCGTCGGCGAGCGCTCCCATCAGGCCGACGTTGCCGCCGCCGTAGACGAGCGTCAGGCCGCGCCGGGCGACGGCGTGGCCGAACGCCTCCGCCGCCTGGCGGAAGATCGGGCGAGCGCCCAGCCGCGAACCGCAGAAGACCGCAACCGAGCGCACGGCCGGGTCCGTCTCAGGCGCCCCGCTTGCGCGGCGCGGCCTTCGCCTTCGCCTTCGGCGCCGCCGGCCTGCGGGCGGTCGCGGCGGCGAACTCCTCACCGGCACCGCCGCTCGACGCCGGCAGTTGCGGCGGCGGTGGCGCGGCAAGGGCGCGCTTCATCAGCACTTCCGGGACGCCGAGCTGGTCGAAGTTGCCGGCCGCGAAGGCCTCGAAGCCGAGCCCGCCGGCCCAGTCCATCACTGCCAGGAAGCTGGAGTGCTCCTTGAGACAACCGGCACCGAGCCAGAACTGCCAGGTCGCCGGCTTGCCCTTGGGCTGACGGCGGATGACGACGCCGTATTCGTAGGTCACGAGAGTTTCCTTTCGTCAGGGTGGAATCGGGCGCCGCGCCGCGGAAACGGGCGGCGACGACGGCATCGATTCTAGCCTCTCAGCCGCGTGGCCGCAGGGTGACGGGAACGAGAAAGAAGACGCAGTAGACGGCGAACGCCAGCGCGCCGGCGAGCGGCGCCTGGGCGCGCAGCTCGAGCGGCATCATCGAACGCACGAGGGCGAGCAGCCCGGCGGGCACGACGACGTAGAGGGCGCGGTGGCGCAGGCGCACGCGGCGGGCGCGGCCGCGCAGGCTCCGTTCGCGCATCACCGAGAGGTTGCCCATCACCCAGCCGAAGGCCGCGGCGAGGCTGAACAGGCCGTAGAGGGAGAGCCGAAGGCCGGGAGGCTCGAGCCACCCGGCCAGGTAGATCACCGCCACGACCCAGGTGGCGAGAAAGAAGCCACCGACGAAGGTCTCGGTGCGCAGCACTACCGGCTCGCGTACTCCTCCACCGGCGGGCAGAGGCAGACGAGGTTGCGATCGCCCCAGACGTTGTCGATCCGCGAGACGTGCGGCCAGAACTTTCCGTCGCGCACCCAGGGCAGCGGGAAGGCCGCCTGCTCGCGCGAGTACGGGCGATCCCAGTCGTCGCCGGCGATCACTTCGGCCGTGTGGGGCGCCATCTTGAGCGGGTTGACCTTGCGGTCCATCTTCCCCTCTTCGAGGGCGTGGATCTCCTCGCGGATGGCGAGCATCGCCTCGCAGAAGCGGTCGAGCTCGGCCTTCGACTCGCTCTCGGTCGGCTCGATCATCAGCGTGCCGGGGACCGGGAACGACATCGTCGGAGCGTGGAACCCGTAGTCCATGAGCCGCTTGGCGACGTCCTCGGCCTCGATCCCGGCGGCCTTGAACGGCCGCAGGTCGAGGATGAACTCGTGCGCCACGCGCCCCTTGTCGCCCCGGTAGAGAATCTCGTAGTCGCCTTCGAGGCGCCGGGCGAGGTAGTTGGCGTTGAGGATCGCCAGCTCGGTGGCACGCCGCAGCCCTGCGCCCCCCATCAACCCGATGTACATCCAGGAGATGGCGAGGATCAGCCCGCTGCCGTAGGGCGCCGCCGCGACCGGACCGATGCCGCGCTCGCCGCCGCAGGGGACCAGCGGGTGACCGGGCAGGAACGGCGCCAGGTGCTGCGCCGCGGCGATCGGCCCCATGCCGGGACCGCCGCCGCCGTGCGGGATGCAGAAAGTCTTGTGCAGGTTCAGGTGGCAGACGTCGGCGCCGAAGTCGCCCGGCCGGCAGAGTCCGACCTGGGCGTTGAAGTTCGCCCCGTCGAGGTAGACCTGGCCGCCGTTGCGGTGGACGACGTCGCAGATCTCGCGGATCGCCGACTCGAAAACGCCGTGGGTGGACGGATAGGTGACCATCAGCGCCGCGAGGTTCGCGGCGTGCGCCTCCGCCTTGGCGCGCAGGTCGTCGACGTCGATGTTGCCCGCCTCGTCGCACGCCACCACCACGACCTTCATCCCCGCCATCACGGCCGAAGCCGGATTGGTGCCGTGCGCCGAAACCGGGATCAGGCAGATGTTGCGGAACCCCTCGCCGCGCGACTCGTGGAAGGCGCGGATGACCAGCAGGCCGGAGTACTCCCCCTGCGAGCCGGCGTTGGGCTGCAGCGATACCGCGGCGAAGCCGGTCGCCTCGGCGAGCCAGCGCTCGAGGTCACGCGTCATCTCGAGGTACCCGGCGGCCTGGTCGAGCGGCACGAACGGGTGCAGGTCGGCGAGATCGGGCCACGACAGTGGCGCCATCTCGACCGTCGCGTTGAGCTTCATCGTGCACGACCCGAGCGGGATCATCGAGTGGGCGAGTGACAGGTCGCGCCCTTCGAGTCGCCCGAGATAGCGCAGCATCTCGTGCTCGGAGTGGTAACGATTGAACACCGGGTGGGTGAGGATGGCCGAGGTGCGCCCGTGCGGCGTCGGCATCTCCGAGCGCGCGGCGACCGCCGCCAGGTCGTCGAGGTCGGCCGCCGAGACGCCGAACAGGGCGACCAGCGCCGCGACGTCGTCGCGCTCGACCGTCTCGTCGAGGGTGATCCCGATGGCGCGCTCGCCGAGGCGACGCAGGTTGATCCCCTGCTCGTGCGCGCGCACGATGAAGGCGTCCGCGCCGCCGCCCGACAGCTCCACCGCCAGGGTGTCGAAGAACGGGTCGTTGGGCAGATGATGCCCGGCGCGGCGCGCCGCCTCGGCCACCGCGACGGTGAGCCGGTGGACCCGCAGGGCGATCTCGTGCAGCCCCTCGGGGCCGTGGTAAACGGCGTACATCGACGCCAGGATGGCGGGCAGCGCCTGCGCGGTGCAGATGTTCGACGTCGCCTTCTCGCGCCGGATGTGCTGCTCGCGGGTCTGCAGCGCCATGCGGAAGGCCGCCTTGCCGCGCGCGTCCTTCGACACGCCGATCAGGCGGCCCGGGATCTGCCGCTTGAACTCCTCGCGCGTGGCGAGGTAGGCGGCGTGCGGACCGCCCCAGCCCATCGGCACGCCGAAGCGCTGCGTCGAGCCGATCGCCACGTCGGCGCCGAAGTCGGCCGGCGGCCGCAGCAGCACCAGGGCGAGCGGGTCGCAGGCCGCCACGAGCAGCGCCGAGGCCGCGTGGGCCCGCTCGGCGAGCGGTGCGTAGTCGAGGATGCGGCCGTCGGTGGTCGGGTACTGGACCAGCACGCCGAAGATGCGCTCCGCAGCGAAGTCGGCTTCGAACGGGTCGCCGACCTGCACCTCGATGCCGACCGCGCGGGCGCGCGTGCGCACCACCTCGATGGTCTGCACGTGACAGCGGTCGGAGACGAAGAAGACCGGCTTGTCGATCGCCTCCAGCTTCGGGTGGACCGCCGCCGCCAGGTGCATCGCCTCGGCGGCCGCCGTCGCCTCGTCGAGCAGCGACGCGTTGGCGATCGGCAGGCCGGTGAGGTCGGCGATCATGGTCTGGAAGTTGAGCAGCGCCTCGAGCCGCCCCTGCGAGATCTCGGCCTGGTACGGGGTGTACTGGGTGTACCAGCCGGGGCTCTCGAGCACGTTGCGCTGGATGACGCCCGGCATCCGCGTGCCGTGATAGCCGCCGCCGAGGTAGCTGCGCAGCCGGCGGTTGCGCGCCGCCATCGCGGCCAGCCGCGCCGTCATCTCCGCCTCGCCGGGCGCCTCGCCGCCGCCGAGGGCGTCGATGTCGAGCTCGCGGCCGAGCCGGATGCCGCCCGGCACGGTCTCGGCGACCAGCGCCTCCATGGAATCGGCGCCGATCGTCGCGAGCATCTCGCCGATTTCGGCCGGCGAGGAGCCCAGGTGCCGCCGCGCGAAGCTGTCGAGCGGCCGATAGAGCGGATGGTTCAAGACGTCACTTCCCTTCCTGGATGAAGGCCTCGTACTGCTCGGCGGTCATCAGCTCCTCGAAGTCCTTCGAGGAAGAGAACTTCACGCGCACCAGCCAGCCGTCGCCGTGCGGATCCTCGTTGAGCGCCGCCGGGTCGTCGGCCAGTACCTCGTTGATCTCGACGATCTCTCCCGCCACCGGGGTGAACACCTCGGCCACCGCCTTGACGGATTCGATCGTCCCGATCTCCTGGTGCGCGTCGAAGACGTGCCCGACCTCGGGCAGCTCGACGTAGACCACCTCTCCGAGCTCCTGCTGCGCGAAGTCGGTGATGCCGACGACGCAGACGTCATCTTCCTGGCGCACCCACTCGTGCTCGCGCGTGTAGCGGCAATCGGTCGGATACATGTCTCGGGCTCCTCCTGCGTTGCAGGGAAAGGTCGCTGCCGGGCCTCAGCGGGCCCGCTTGTAGAACGGCACGGGGACGACGCGGGCGGCGACTTCGCGGCCGCGCACGTCGATCGCCAGCGCGGTGCCGGGGGCGGCGAGCGCCGGCTCGACGTAGGCCAGGCCGAGCGCGCGAGCGAGGGTCGGGCTGTGGGTGCCGCTGGTGACGACGCCGACCCGGCGGCCGCCGGACATCACCGCATGCCCCTGGCGGGCGATCCCCCGCCCCTCGACCTCGAAGCCGACCAGGCGCTTGCGCGGCCCGGCCTGGCGCGCCGCGACGAGCGCCGCGCGGCCGAGGAACTCGCCCTTGTCGAGCTTGACGATCCAGTCGAGGCCGGCCTCCCAGGGCGTCGTCTCGCGGTCGATTTCGTGGCCGTAGAGCGACATCGCCGCCTCGAGGCGCAGGGTGTCGCGCGCCCCCAGGCCGGCCGGTACGAGCCCGTCACCCTGCCCGGTCTCGAGCAGCAGGTCCCACAGCGCCGCGGCGTCGGCCGGGGCGCAGTAGATCTCGAAGCCGTCCTCGCCGGTGTAGCCGGTGCGCGAGAGGATCACCGGCCGGCCGGCGACCTCGCCGCGGGTGAAGTGGTAGTAGCGGATGCCGTCGAGCGCCGTCGCGGTGAGCCGCTGCAGAATGCCGACCGCCCGGGGTCCCTGCAGCGCCAGCAGCGCCCAGTGATCCGAGACGTTCTCGAGCTCGCAGTCCGGGTGCGGCTGCGCCGCCATCCAGGCGAAGTCGCCGTCGGCGTTCGAGGCGTTGACGACGATGAAGAACTCGTCGGCGGCGATCCGGTAGACCAGCAGGTCGTCGACGAAGGTCCCCTCCTCGGTGAGCAGCGCCGAGTAGTGGGCGCGCCCCGGGGTGAGCTTGGTCACGTCGTTCGGGGTGAGCCGCTGGACGAAGGCCTCGGCGCCCGGCCCGGCGACCCGCACCTCGCCCATGTGGCAGACGTCGAACAGCCCGGCGGCGGTACGCACGGCCTGGTGTTCGTCGATGACCCCGCGGTACTGGACCGGCATCTCCCAGCCGGCGAAATCCACCATCCGGGCCCCGGCGGCGAGGTGTCGTTCGTAAAGAGGCGTGCGGGCGAGAGGTGCGCTCATGGCGCCCGAAACTCTATCTCAGGCGGAGCCCGCGAACCGTCCGGCAGGTTGGTCCCCGTCGCGCGCCTCCCCGGCTTCGGGCGCAGCGGTCGCAGGACTCGAAGTCGCTTCTCCGGGCGGCTGTTCGGGAGCCGGTCGGATCTGCTGCGACGCCGGAGCCTCTCGTCGGAAGCAGGAAACGAAGCGCAACGTCGGCTCGAGTAGCGACCGAGATTGCGCCCTCGTCGTCGCAGCAGCGAGCGACCGAATTCACCGGGAGGACCGCCGTCACCGGGAGGTCAACCGGACAGCGTCCAGTTGCGGGCATCCCCGGTCTCGAACCCGTCGGCGAAGACCGGTTCTCCGACCGGCAGATCGACGCCCGTCACGACGCCGAGCGGCTGGTAGCCGGTGTAGCCGGGAAAGACCAGGTCGAGCCGGGGATTGCCGAGTCGACGAACGAGGACTTCCGAGAGCACACGCCGGAAGTCGGTCGTGACCGCGAGATCCCCCTCGTCGAGCAGGTCCCCGCGCAGTCCGGGCCAGGCGCCGTGCAGCCCTCCGGTAGCGTGACCGGAGAGGACGAGGAGATTGTTGCCGTGGCCGTGGTCCGTGCCGAGATCGGCGTTCTCGGAGGCGCGCCGGCCGAACTCGGACATCACGAGCAGCGTCAGCCGCTGAGCGGGATTGCCCGCCGCCGGATCCCCGAGATCCTCCCAGAGAGCCCGGAGTCCGCGCGAGAGTTCGTCGACCAGATCCGCGAAAATCCCCTGGGTCGGCGCGCCCGCAGCCGCCTGGTTGTCGTGGTGATCCCAGCCACCGAGGTCGAGCGTCGCGATCCGCAGGCCGAGGCCGAGCTTGACGAACTGGGCGATGGTCTTCAGGTTGTCGCCGAACCAGGTCTCTGGGTAGACCGCTCCCGGCTGCGGCGTGTACCCGCCGCCAGCGTAGAGTTCCACGACGTCGACCGCGTCGAGCGCCTGGAGCCCGGCCTGGTGGAGCCAGGAGTCGCTTCCCTCGTAGAGGTTGCGCAGCGCCACGCGTTGTGCCTCCCGCGCCGACCAGGGACCGGTAGAGAGCGTGAAGTCCTCGATGCCGCCCAGATTGACCGTCTCGTAGCTGCCGAGCTGCGACAGCGCCTGGAGCCCTCCGATCGAGACCGACGGCATCAACATCGAGGCAGGAAGATTGGCGGCGCTCGCCAGGTGACGGGTGATCCAGCCCGTGGTGGTGTTGTTGACGCCGGGCGTGCCGAGCTCCATCCAGTTCATCGAGTCGAAGTGACTCCGTTCGTTGGCCGCCATGCCGGCGGCCACCACGACGGAAAGGTGGCCGTCGACATAAAGCTCGTGGAGCGGCGCGGCTGCCGGATGCAGGCCCAGCTGAACGGCGCCGTCGGGACCGGGGAGGGAGCCCAACGGGTGAGCCGCGATCGATGACGCCGGCAGTCGGAGCGCCGGTCGCAGAGCCTCGTAGCGCCCGCGGTCGAAACCCGCAGAGGGCACGACGAGGCTGAGACCGTCCTGGCCGCCGCGCAGAAACAGGACCACCAGGATCTCGTCGTTCACCCCGCCGCCCTGGGCGAAGGCGAGCGAGTTGAATCGGGAGCCGGCAAGAGCAGCGATTGCCGCCGAACAGCCTGTGACGAAGCCGCGACGGGTGATCTGGCAGTTGCGGACCATGGGCTCTTTCCGGGCGCCTCAGCGCCAGAGGAACTCGGGCGACATGAAGATCAGCCCGACCAGGCCGCGCAGGCGGTCCTGCCAGTAGTCGGGCCATTCGTTGGTGTGGATGGGGAGAGCAAAATCCGGGTTGTGGCCCTGCGCCATGAACTCGATCAGCTCCTCGCGCTCCGCGGCTGGAATCCCGCGACCGAAAATCCTCCAGATCCATGCTCCGGCAATGGTCGTGGCCGTGCGTTCAGCGCTGGGAAGCGCAGCGAGCGTCCAGTCGACGATGTTGAAGAAGCGGTCGTTGCCGTCGTCGTCCGGCTCGACCAGCCAGTTGACGGTGCGCCAGAGCGCGACACGGGGCGTGCTGCTCTGCCAGGCGCCCCGGACATCGGGATGCCCGTTGGGAGGATGCCAGCCGAAGATCACCTGTCCAGCGGGTTCGTAGAGCCAGTGCAGCGCCGCGGTGTGCTGGAAGTCCGGGTGCCAGTCGTTCCAGTCGGGCGGCGCGGGAACCTGCTGGAAGAAGCGGAACGACGCGCTGCTGGCCCGCAGCGCCGACACCGCCACCTCGAAGGGTCGCTTCACCTTCTCCCCCCAGGTGGTCCGGAACTCCGGCCGCTCGGCCAGGATGTGGCGCACGACTTTGCGGATCTGCGCCGGATCCTGCCAGAGAGATGTCCACAACGCAGCCGCGGAGTCGACCAGCGGTGGCGGCGGTGAGTCGCCGACCAGGCGCCGGCAGAGCCTCTCCGCAAGGTAGCGGCCGCAGGCGGGGTGGGCGGCGAGCACGTCGAGCAGCTGGTTGCCGTCGACCTCGGCGGTGCGACCGGAGGGGAGAAGTGTACCGAGGACGATCTTCGCCTCGCGCGAGTGGAGCGACGGCTCGAACTGGTCGGCGTGGACGAAGGCGCCGGTATGACCGCCGCCCCACCGCCACGATTCCCAGTCGATGTCGAAAGTCCAGGCGGTGAGCGCCCGTGCCACGTCCTGAACGTCGTCTTCGCAATAGCCGAGCGGCCGTCCCTGAGGGTCGAGCGGCACTTGCGAGCGCGGGATCCGGCCATACGAGGCCGCTGCGCCCAGCGTGTGGAGCTCGAGCAGCTCACGCGCGAAGTTCTCGTTCGAATAGCCGGAGAAGTCTGCGGCGAAATTCGCGTAGTTGTCGAGATAGGCCAGCATCACCGGCGCACGGCAAACCGCCCCCAGCATCTGCCGGAAGTTGCCCAGTGCGTGGACGCGCAGGACGTCGCGGTCCCAGTGCGCCCACAACGGCCCTTCGACGAATTCGTAGGCGTAGGAACTGAAGTGATTGTGCCAGAAGTGAACGATCGACTCGAACAGCTGGCGCCGGCTGTATACCGCGCGCGTCCAGGTGGCGAGCTCGGTCTCGGTCGCCGGCTGGATTCGTTCGTCCCATTCGTTGTCGTCGGGAACGAAGTGGTCCTGCCAGAGTTGAGACAGGCTCTTGCCGAGCGTGACGTAGCCCGACGCCGCGAGGCGCTGATCGCACTCGGTGTCCGTGATCGAACCGGGCACGAGCTGCTGGTCGGTCCAGGCCGTGAGCCGCTCGAGATCGGTCGCGCCGAGCGCGTTGAAGGCGGCCACGTCTCCCGGCCGCGCACCGAAGCCGGCGCGCGTGCAAACGAGCACGCCGAGAGGTGGCAGGGGCGGTTGAAGCGCGGCGCCGGTTCCGCCGCGACGGCCGCGTCGGCGCATCGGGAGCGCCGACGTGGCGACGCTCGCAGCGACCGGAGAACTGCGCAGCGAGGACTCGAGGGCACCGGGCGGCCGGGTGCGGCCGGGCGGGCGGCGCTGAGGAGCGAAGAACATGCCGAGCCTCCGTTGGGTCGGTGCGGTGTGTCGCGACGAAGGCTAGCCCGCGCAGCGGAGGCGCGCGGCGAAGCGGATCACACCGCGATGGCGGCGGAGTCCATGCGCATCAGTCGCCGCGCTGCGGCAGGGCGAAGCGTTCGGGGGGCAGCGGGCGCTGGGGGGCGTCGAGCAGGTCGACCACGTCGGCCTCGCGGCGCAGCTCGGCGGTCCAGCGTTCGATCTCCTCGTTGAGCCGCCCTTCGCGCAGCACGGCGCGGATCTGCTCGCGGACCTCCTCGAGCGGCGGCACCGCGGCGCCGGCCGCTTCGAGCTCCGGGCGCAGCACCTCGTCGTAGTGGCGCCGGATCTCCTCGACGCCGACGAAGACGCGCGGCCCGAGCCGCTCCTCGACGTAGCCGAGCACCGCCAGCTGGCGGGCGAGCAGCTGGCGCACGCCGTCCTCGTCGAGCCCCAGCCGCGCCAGCTCGGCGGCGAAGCCGGCCTCGTCCGGGAACCGCTCGCGCAGCGCCGCGAACTGCCGGTCGACCTCCTCGAGCGGCGCATCCTCGAAGCCGAAGCGGCCGATTTCGTGCAGCCGCAGCCGCTGCTCGATCAGCCCGTCGAGGACCCGGCGACGCAGCGCCGCGTCGCTCTCTTCCGGCTGGCGCGCCACCAGGCGGAGACCGAGCACCCGTTCGACGTCGGAGAGCAGGAGCGGATCCTCGTCGACCACCGCCACGACGCGCTCGACCAGGACGGGGCCTGCGGCGGCCGTCCGCGACGGACAGAAGAGGAGCACGAGCAGCAGCGGGAGAGGGGCGAATGCGGGGCGCGGGCGCATCGGAAGAGCGACAGCGCAATGCTAGCATCGCCCCCGGTGAGCAGCGAGCGCAGGACGCGGATCCGGGTCGGCCTGGCGCAGATCGACTCGCGGCTGGGGGAGGTCGACGCCAACCTCGCCACCCACCTCGCCTGGATCGACCGCGCGCGGCGCGAAGGCGTCGAGCTGCTGGTCTTTCCCGAGCTCTCGCTCACCGGCTACCGCCTCCTCCACCTGACCCCGCGCGTCGCCCTGCAGCCGGAGCACTCGCCGGTCATCGCCGAACTGGCGCGCGCCGCCGGCGATCTGGCTGTAGTGGTCGGCTGCGTCGAGGAGGACGAGCGCGGCTTCCTGTTCAACAGCGCCCTGCTGCTCGCCGGCGGTCGTATCGCCCACCTGCACCGCAAGCTCTACCTGCCGACCTACGGCATCTTCCAGGAGGGCCGCTTCTTCGGCGAAGGCCGCCAGCTCCAGCTGGCGCGCCTGTTCGGCAACCCTTTCGGCATGCTGATCTGCGAGGACTTCTGGCACTCCGACCCGGGCGAGAAGCTGGCGCGCGCCGGGGCGAAGCTGCTGTGCGTCATCTCGGCCTCGCCGGGCCGCATCGGCCCCGATCCGATGCCGCCGTCGCAGGAGGCCTGGGAGTCGCTGACCCGCGCCTCCGCCCTGCTCAACACCTGCTGGGTCCTCTACTGCGGCCGGGTCGGCTGGGAAGAGGGGAGCTTCTACACCGGCGGCAGCCACATCGTCCGGCCGGGAGGCGAGCTGCTGGCGCGCGCCCCCTACCTCGACGAGGACCTGCTGGTCGCCGACATCGACCTGCGCGAGGTGGACCGCCTGCGCTGGCGGCTGCCGATCCTCGACGCCGAGCGCACCGACATCGAGTGGCCGCGATGATCCACCGCGAGGAGGTTGCCGCCCGCCTGCGTCTCGACCCCGATCTGGCCAGCAACGCGCTCGCCTCGTTCGTGCGCGACGCGGTCGCCAACGCCGGCGCCGCGGGCGTCGTGGTCGGCCTGTCGGGCGGGCTCGACTCGGCCCTCGCGGCGGCCGTCGCCGTCCGCGCGCTCGGAGCCGACCGCGTGCACGCCTTCTTCCTCCCCTACCGGACTTCGGATCCGCGCTCGGCCGGGGATGCCGCGGCGACCGCCGCGGCGCTCGGCCTCGCCCTGCAGACGATCGACATCTCGCCGCAGATCGACGCCTACTTCGACCCCGTCGACCCCGAGGCCGACCGCCTGCGGCGCGGCAACAAGATGGCGCGCGAGCGGATGGCCATCCTGTTCGACCAGGCCAAGCGCCTCGGCGCCCTGGTGCTCGGCACCTCGAACAAGACCGAGATCCTGCTCGGCTACTCCACCCTGTTCGGCGACAACGCCTCGTCGCTCAACCCGAACGGCGACCTCTACAAACAGCAGGTCTGGCAGCTCGCCGAACACCTCGGGGTGCCGGAGGCGGTGCTGCGCAAGAAGCCGTCGGCCGATCTCTGGCCGGGGCAGACCTCGGAGGACGAGCTCGGCTTCGACTACCGGATCGCCGACGAGATCCTCTATCTCCTGTTCGACCAGGGGATGACCGACGAGGAGATCGTCGAGCGCGGCTACCCGGCGGAGATCGTGGGAAAGGTGGTCGAGCGCGAGCGCACCAACCGCTTCAAGCGCCGCCTGATGCTGATCGCCCGCCTGTCGGGCAGCGCGGTCAACCTCGACCGCGAGATCCCGCGCGACTGACGGGCGAGCCGGGAGTCCGCCCGTGGCCGGCCGCCTCGTCTTCGTCGCCACGCCGATCGGCAACCTCGAGGACCTGTCGCCGCGCGCCGCGCGGGCGCTCGCCGAGGCCGACCGGATCGCCTGCGAGGACACCCGTCACACCGGACGGCTGCTGCACCACCTGGGGATCCGCAAGCCGCTGCTTTCGCTGCACGAGCACAACGAGCGCCAGCGCCTGCCCGAGCTGCTCGCGGCGCTCGCGGCGGGCGAGACGATCGCCGTCGCCTCGGACGCCGGCACGCCGCTGCTTTCGGACCCCGGCTTCCCCCTCGCCCGCGCCGCCGTCGAGGCGGGGCACAGGATCGAAGCGATCCCGGGTCCGTCGGCGATCCTCGCCGCGCTGGTCGTCTCGGGGCTCCCTCCCTACCCGTTCACCTTTGCCGGCTTCGCGCCGCCGAAAAGCGGCAAGCGGCGCGCCTTCTGGCGCCGTTTCGGCGCGCTCGGGCACACGGTCGTCGCCTTCGAGTCGCCGCACCGCATCGCCGCCAGCCTCGCCGACGCGGCCGACGAGCTGGGCGCCGACCGCCCGGCGGCGGTGGCGCGCGAGCTCACCAAGTTGCACGAAGAGGTGCTGCGCGGCCCGCTCGGAGAGTTGGCTGCAGTCGTCGCCGGCCGCAAGCCGCTCGGCGAGCACGTCGTCGTCCTCGGCCCGCCGGCGGAGGCGGACTCCGGCCGGCTGGACGTGCCGTCCGGCGACCGAGCGCGGTGACTCCGGTTCGCCGCACCGCCGATCCGGATCCTTGGACCGGCGGGCTCAGATCCGGTCGGTGATCCAGCAGCCGCCGAGCACCCGGTCGCCGTCGTAGAAGACACAGGCCTGCCCCGGCGCGACGCCGCGCTGCGGCTCGGCGAAGTCGACCTCGACCCGGCCCTCGCCGAGCGGCCGCACCCGCGCCGTCACTCCCGGGTGGCGGGAGCGGATGCGCGCCGTGACCTCGGGCCGGCCGGCCGGCCCGAGGTCACGGC
>JAIOJQ010000298.1 GCA_019911865.1 Thermoanaerobaculia bacterium | reverse complement strand
CGCGCGCCTCTACCCGCACTCCGCCTCGTGCTCGGCTGCAGGAACTCGCAGCTCGCACGCCGGCCGAAGAATCCACCCTCAATGAAGCCTCTTTCCCGCCAAACCACCACGCGGCGGGATTGATTCACAGGCTCTGAGCCGACCTCGACTCCACCGGTCCCGCATCGTGGGATAAGTTCCCTCCAGATCGACGCCCGGTGGAGCGAAGGTCCCGCTCGAGAGTTGGGCGAGGCCTGTTGCTCTTGATCGAAACGCGGAAGTCTGGAGATCGCGGTGCTCGAAAATTCCGAGATTTCGCCGACCGAGCCAATCTCTCAGGTCGTTCTCGCCCTGCGGGGCCTCTACCGTTCCTTCGGAACCGTCCGAGCCATCCAGGGACTGGACCTCACCGTGCGCCGCGGAGAGATCTACGGCTTCCTGGGCAGGAACGGTGCCGGTAAGACGACGACCATTCGGTCATTGATGGGCATCCTTCGACCCGACGCCGGCACGATCGAGATTCTGGGTTCGAGCGTGGACCGCGTCCGACCTGAGCTGAAGAGGAACATCGGTTACGTTGCGCAAGAGCAGCACTTCTACTCTTGGATGACCTGCCGCGGCATCGGTCGGTTCGTCGGGGGCTTCTACCCAAACTGGGACGCTTTCGAGTTCGAGCGACTTCTCGACGTCTTCGAGCTCCCTCCCCGGCGGCGAATCTCGTCGCTCTCGCATGGAATGCGCGTGAAGCTCGCCCTCGCGCTCGCCACGGCTCCGCGTCCACCGTTGCTGATTCTCGACGAGCCGACATCGGGACTCGATCCGGTGGCACGCAGGGAGTTCTCCGATCTCCTCACCGTCCATGCCCGCGCAGCGAACCAGACCGTCTTCTTTTCGACGCACCTCGTGGAAGAGGTTGAAAGGCTGGCAGATCGCCTTTGCATCCTCGATCGAGGTCGCGCGGTGTACGAGGGATCGCTGGGGACACTCCGGGAATCCGTTCGCCTGCTCGACTCTTCGGCCTGCGACCCTCTCCCGCCGGACTTTCACGTCCTTCAGCGCCTCGGCGACACAGACCTCATCGTCCGGGCGGAGCCCGCTCGCTGGGTTGAGGCGTCTCTGACGGACAGAGGCCGCGCCCTTCCGCTCAATGAGATCTTCATTGCGATGGTAACCGGTAGTCGCGGTCGATGATCCGGCGCTTTGTTTCGAAGGAGCTCGCCGAGCACTGGAGGCTTCTTCTCGGTGTAGTCACCCTCGAAGTCGTGTGCTTCTTGCTGCTCCTGGGTCGCGCGCTCGTCCAGAACACATCGATCAGTGTCTTGACCTCACTCCGGGACTTCTTTTGGTTGGTGGTCCCTGTCGCGTCGAGCATTGTGATGCAGGCCCTTTTCGCAAAGGAGCTTCGCAACCGGACCATTCTCTTCCTCGAGACGCTTCCGGTTCCACGATCGAGCCCGATCGTGGCGAAACTTGTGGTGGCGATAACCCCTCTCTTCGGAGGCGCCCTGGCGGCGCTGGGCCTAGCCCTGCTTGCAGCGACTCGCAGCGAGCCGATTGAGTGGCTGTTCACAGCGATACTGACTGCGAAGGCGACAGTTCTTGTGGTGTTCGTTTTCGCGATCACGTTCCTCGCGAGTGTTCTCGGACGCTATCGCTGGCCTCTCTACTTCTCGCTCCTCGCGTTGCTGTATATCTACGAGGAAGCCGGCGGAGAACTCCGTCGGGTTCCTCTGCTGGCCCTTCTGGGCAGGTCCTTCGCGTCCGAGCGCTACGATTTCCCGACTGGTGACCTCGTCTGGACGACCGTCGTCTCCGTCGCGCTCGTCGCGTTCGGCCTCCTTCTTCTGCTTTTGCGCAGCGGCTCTCCCGCCATTCTCCTTGGCGAGCGAATGACCCACCGAGAGAAGGTATTGGTGGCTGGCGTCCTGCTGACGTCGATGCTCGCAACCGATGTTCTCACCGACGGCAAGCCTGAGCCGCCGTACCAGATCAAGTCCGCTGCGGCGATCCGAACCGCCACCCCCAAGCTCGCGCTGACTATTGTTCCGCCATTCGGGTCGAGTACTCGACTCGAGGGGGTCGCAGAGATGTTGCACTCTAGCCTTGAGCCGCTTGCGGACCTCCTGGGGGCTGACGAGTTGCCTCCCGTCTTCATCATCCACCGCGAGGACCTGGACGACCATCGATTCGAGCTCGCCCACGCCAGAGAGAGGGATGGGGTCGTCGTTCGCGCCAATCTTCAGGGAAATCCGCTGGCGCTGCGCAGCCTTCTGGCATTCATCACGGGCGTACTGATCGACGACGTCTCCGACGAGCAAAGCCAAGCAGAGTCGCGGAGCTGGCTTCGTGACGGACTCGCGGAGCTTTGGGCGGTGCAACATCTGCAATCCGAGTCCGACGCCAACGTCGACGAGCTCTGGCTGCGGGCGCTCCACGCCAACCTCCGAGGATTTGACCCTAGCGACGTCGACCGCTGGTATAGCGTTCAGGAATCTCTCGGGGAGCCGATCGCCGCGGCGTTCGCCTGGTCTGGGCTCGTAGTGTTGAGCGAGACAGTCGGCCCCGATCTTGCGCAGGAGCTGATTCGGCAGGCGCTTCAGCCTCAGTCAAACTTCGGCTTTCGCAGCGCGGATCCCGAGAGGCCTTCGTCGGTCGAATCGCTTCTGGAGCCTCACCTCGAGCGCTCCGAGCTTTTTGACCGCTGGCGCACTCGACTCGCGGTTGAAGCACTGAGGTTGGCGCCCCGACTCGCCCGGATACCCCGATGGAGCGCCACCGTGTCCATCGAAGAGACCGGCCAATCGAGGAGGGCGACCTTCAGCGGATCCGCCGACCGCGTGCCGGAGGAGGAGGGGCTGATCTCGCTCCTGTGGACGCGCCTACCGGCGATCGACGAGCCCCTCTCGCCCCTGGACCTCGCGCGAGAGGAGCGGCCTTTGGAGCGCGAAGTGGCGATCCCTGTTCCGGCGTCCCTGCCCTCGGGTGCTCGGATTTTTCTCGCGGCCTCGGCCTATTCGACCGAACTCGGATGCGAGAGTCGGTTCGGAGCGACGAGAAGGACGATTCCGTGATCAGGTCGCTAGTCGCCAAGGAGGCTCGTCTTCAAGCTCCCTTCCTGCTGCTCGTTCTGATCTTCGTCGCGATCGACTGGGTGGACAAGCTGATCGCTCGTTCGCCCGAGCTGGCGCGGGGCGACTCACTGCTGGAGGTCGTGGGCGCGTACGACACAGCCACCGCCATTGCGACGTTCCTCCTCGTGTTCAGCTTCAGCGTCGGGCTCCTGGTCCGCGAACTCGATGAAGGTACCCAGGAGTTTCTCGACGCGCTTCCCCTATCACGCTCCGTCGCGTTCGCAGTCAAGATTGGCCTGTCGCTCTCGCTTCTCTGCATCCTCGTTCTCAGTCGCGCCGCGCTCGCCGCTGTGGTCTTCGATCTGAGCAAACATTCGCTGCGACCGGAAATACCGTGGCCGTGGATTCTCGATTCGGCGATCCTCACGGGCACGCAGTTGGTCTTCTTCTTCGGTATTGGCTTGTTGCTGTCGTTCGCGCGGCCATTCGCGTGGATCGGCTTTGGTCTGCTCTTTTGGATCCAGCGGCTGCTCGTGAGCTACGAACCGCAGGTCCGGCTCCTGGATCCCTTTTCGCTCGGTACCGGGTACCTCAAGGAGACACCTGCAACCTTGCCGACGACTCACGTCGCGGTCCTTCTGGGAGCCTCGTTCGTCGCTGTTGCACTGGCTCACAGAATCTACATCCATGCGGGTGAACGCTTCGCTCCCGAGGAGCCCGACACCTCAGCTTCTGGGGCGCGACGCTGGATTCGAGGGAGCGTCGCGCCATTGACGCTTGTAGTGACCGTTGCGACCGGCGTCTACCTGGTGATCCAGGACCCGGAGCCAGCCGAAGGATCTCTCACCAAGCCGCGCCGAGCCATCGCCAAGGCTCAGACCCAGCGCTTCACGATGACGTATCCGAGTAGCCTTGCGGATCGAGCCCGGGTCCTGCTTACGCGAGCGGACCAGGTCCACGACGAGGTAGCCGGCGTTCTCGCTGCCAGCGACCTCACCGCTATCACGGTGGACGCAACGGGAGCTGCGCCAGGAAAGGCAGGAAATGCTGGATGGTCGAAGATCCGCCTCAACCTCCGGGGGATTCGAGACCCCGAAGAACTGAAGGCGGTGCTCGGTCACGAAACGGCTCACGTCCATATCTCCAGAATCTCGAAGCAGCGTGTCGATGGAGACCCGCTCTCCAGCTTCTTTCAGGAGGGCTTGGCGACACTGATCGAGTACGACCTGTTTCGAGATGAGCGGGAGCGACGTCGCCTCCGACTGATGGCTGCCGCGATCGACGAGCGTCAGCGAATCTCAATCTCCACACTTCTCGATCCGGAGGCACTCAACCTTCGGTACGCGAAGGAGGTTGTCTATCCGTTGGGCGAGAGGTTCTTCGCCTCGTTCCGGGATCGGCATGGCGTCGACGCTATTCGAGGCGTCCTTTCGACGCTCGGCAGTGAGGATTTTCCTACTCGCCCTTCCGGAGTCGAACGCCTGCAGATAGCCTTCCAGCTAGCGGGCTACGATCTCGAGGTCGAGATCGGTGCATGGAAGGCAGCCCTGCAGGCAGATCTCCGGCTGTTGGGCGACGAGATCGCTGCCCTACCGGCATTGATTCCATCCGTGGACTTCTCCAACGACGAGCTTTGGTTGGCCATCGACGAAGCGGTGCCCGCCGGCTATGCGCTCGCCTGCCGGCTCCGAACGAGCGTCGACGAGCCGGAGCGGGCTTGGCGTCGGGTTGAGGCCCCGGAAGGTACTGAGTGCTCGATCGACCGGTCGGAGGTCCCGCCAACGTTCCAGATTCAAGTGGGCCTGCTCGAGATCGGGAGCGATCGGCAGATCTGGGGGACGTGGGAGACCTTCGCCGAATGAAAGGGCCGGGAGCGTTCCTTTGGCCCGGCGGACCACCCGGCGCCGACCGCACCGCAGCGGCTGAGCTCCCGAGACCGCTGCTTCGATGCCCGGACTCCCGTCGTGGGGAGCCAAGGCCCACTCTCCGCCGCTGACGCATCAGTCCTACGGCTTCAAGTGGTGGCCGGCTCTGGGAGTTCACCGTAGGCCGAATACTTGTCGCTCTGGAGGCGCTTCCGACTCAGTTTCGAGCGAGGCCTAGCCGACCCGGCCGCATGGCCTGCGCCACATGGCGCTGACCGAGGCGATGGGCTACGCCGCGCGCAAGGGGTGGCCGCTGTCCCTCGGTGGACACCCAAAACCGGCCATTAATGGACACCTCAAAACCGGCCATTTCCTGAGGCCGTAGGGGCCGAGACGTTGACCGCGACGTGGAGCTTGTGGCTCCCTCCGTCGCATGGGGAACGTCTTGGATCCAGGC
>JAIOJQ010000297.1 GCA_019911865.1 Thermoanaerobaculia bacterium | reverse complement strand
GCGCGAGCCCTGGCGGGCTCCCGGCCCGGAGGCGGAGATGGCGGCCGGCGAGGCGGCGGCCCGGCTGCTCGCCCTCTCCGGTCTCGACCTGACGGCCCGGGTGAGGCGCGGCGACGAGCGTCTCGAAGTCGAGCTCGAAGGCGCCGACCTCGGGCGGCTGGAAGCGCTCGGTCTCCCCTTTCTCGAGGAGATGGAGCACCTGCTGCCGCGCGCTATCCACGGGCTCTGTGGCCACCTGGTCCGGGTGCGCGTCGACGGCGCCGGCCTGCGCGCGGAGCGCGAGCAGGAGATCGTCGCACTTGCCGAAGCGGCCGCCGGGCGGGTCGCGGCCGGCGGCGAGGCGGAGCTGCTCGCGCCGCTCAACCCGGCCGAGCGCCGGATCGTTCACCAGACCCTGTCGGCCCACCCCGGGGTCGATACCGAGAGTCTCGGCGACGGTCACCTGAAGCGGATCCGCATCTCTCCGCTGCCGTCCGGCGGCGACTGAGCCGGTCGGCCCTCGCCGGGCAGGTTTCACGAGAAACATCCGGTCCGCCAGGGCGTTGCGGGAGCGATGTTTCACGGGAAACGTTCCGCTTTCGCCTGCCCCGTGGCCCGGTTAGGATCCTCGGCTCCGATGGAGCTTCCGGCCCTCCCCCCAGAAGAGTTTGCCCGCCGGCTGGCGATGGCGCTGCCCGGAGTCGAGCTGACCGAAGACCGGGGGAAGGCCCTGTGGGTCTACTACGAAGAGCTCCGGCGGTGGGCTCCCCGGGTCGACCTGATCGGACCCGGCACGGCCGGCGAGGTGGTCGAACGGCATTTCGCCGAGTCGCTCGCAGCGCTCCCCTGGCTGCCGCCGGAAGCGGCTCGGATGGCCGATCTCGGCTCCGGGGCCGGCTTCCCGGGTCTGGTTCTCGCCGCGGCCCGTCCCGACCTGGAGGTCCAGCTCGTCGAGCCCCGGGAACGGCGCCGCGCCTTTCTCGCCGCCGTGGCGCGGCGACTCGCGTTGAGGGTGCAGATTTCGGATGCTAGAGTCGAATCCGGCCGTCCGCACGATCTGCCCACGGAGCTCGACCTGGTGACGGTCCGGGCCCTGAAGCTCCCCCCCGCTGTCTGGTCGGGGATCGCCGGCAGGCTGCGCCCGGGCGGTCGCCTCCTCCTCTGGACGGGGGAAGACCCCCCGGGGCTGCCGCCCGAAGTCGTTTCCGGCCGCCAGCTGCTGCTGCCGGGCAGCACCGGGCGCTACGTGCGCGAGTACCGACTCGAGGGGCCGAGATGACCGCAGTGTTCGCCGTGGTGAATCAGAAGGGGGGGGTGGGCAAGACCACCACCTCGATCAACCTCGCCGCCGCCCTGGGCGCGCTCGAAATGCGCGTCCTGCTCGTCGACTGCGACCCGCAAGGCAACGCCACCCGCGGACTCGGTCACGAAGCCTCGCCGCCCAATCTCTACCCGGTGCTCGCCGGCGAGACTCCAGCCGCCGCGGCGATCCGGCCGACGGGCTTTCCCCACCTCGACCTGCTGCCCGCTGACCGGGAGCTGGTGGGTGTGGAGATCGAGTTCGCCGACCTGCCGGGTTGGGAAGCCCGCCTGCGCGACCGACTGGCGGAGGTTCTGGCCGGATACGACTACGTCTTTCTCGACTGCCCGCCCTCGCTCGGTCGCCTCACCGTCCTCGCTCTGACCGCCGCCACCGAGGTTCTCGTCCCCCTGCAGTGCGAGTACTTCGCCCTCGAAGGGCTCTCCGAGCTGGTCGCCACGGTCCGCCGGGTCGGCTCCAGCCTCAATCCGGGGCTCGCCATCGGCGGCATCATCCTGACCATGTACGACGACCGGATGAACCTGACCCGCGACGTCGAGGCGGAAGTTCGCGAACACTTCGGCGAGGCGGTCTTCGCCACCGTGGTGCCGCGCAACGTGCGGCTGGCCGAGGCTCCCAGCCACGGCAAGCCGATCCTGCAGTACGACATCAAGAGCCGTGGCGCCGAGGCCTATCTCGCCCTCGGCCGCGAGCTGCTGAAGAGGAATCCATGAGCGAAAAGAAGCGCGGCCTCGGGCGAGGGCTCTCGGCCCTGCTGCCCCGGGAAGAGGGGGACGCCGGGGTGCGCGAGCTGCCGATCGGACAGCTCCAGCCGAACCGTCTGCAGCCCCGCAGCCAGTTCGACGACGCCGGGCTCGAGGAGCTGGCGGCGTCGATCCGGGCCCAGGGAATTCTCCAGCCCATCGTTGTAAACGCCCTGAACGCTAATAGTTACGCGATCATTGCCGGCGAGCGCCGGTGGCGCGCCGCACAGCGGGCCGGTCTGGCCACGGTGCCGGTCGTGCTGCGCGACGTGCGCGACGACCAGCACCGGCTCGAGCTCGCACTGGTCGAGAACGTCCAGCGCGCCGACCTGAACGCGGTCGAAGAGGCCGACGCCTACCGCCTGCTGGCCGAGAAGTTCGCGCTGACCCACGACCAGATCGCCGAGCGGGTGGGCAAGAGCCGGGTGGCGGTGACCAACGCCCTGCGCCTGCTCCGCCTGCCCGAAGCCGTGCTCGACCTGCTGCGCGCCGGCCAACTGACCGCCGGCCAGGCCCGCCCGCTGCTCGCCCTCGACGATCCCGCCGCCGCCGTCCGGCTCGCCGAGCGGGCCGTGCGCCAGGGGCTCGCCGCTCGCGCCATCGAGGCCATTGTGTCACCTTCTGGCAGCAAGCGCCGGACCGCGCCGGAGGCCGAGCCGCATGCCGCGGCAGCGGCCGACAAGCTCACCCGACTGCTGCAGACGAAAGTCGAGATCGACCGCCGCGGCAAGGGCGGCGCGCTGCGCATCCGCTTTCACTCCGAAGAGGAGCTGATGCGGCTCTACGACCTGCTGGTCAAGGCGGCGTCGCGCGCCTGACCGCCGCCGCCGGGGGCAGGTCCGGCAGCGGGAGCGCCTGGCGCGGCGGCAGGCCCTCGAAGCTCGGTACGAACGACAGCGCCCGGCGCTGCAGCAGCGCCGGCTCGAACAGATCCGCCAGCACCCGGCCGTCGAAGTCCCGCGCCAGGGGGAGACCCAGGGCGTAGAGCAGGGTCGGCGCCAGGTCGACGATCCGCCCGGCGCCCGGCTGGGAGCCGCGGCGAATCCCCTGGCCGCGCGCCAGCAGCAGGCCGTCGGGCGGGCCGTCGAGGGTCCCCTCGACACGGCGGACGCCGAGCAGATCGCGGAAGAAGCGCACCAGGCCGCCGGCCACCCCGGCGCCGCGCGCCGAGGAGACGACCAGCAGGCGGGGCTCGGGGATCGCCTCCCAGAGCGCCGCCAGCTCGGCGTCGAGGCCCGACAGGTAGGTGGCGTAAGCGTCGGCGGCGCGTCGCAGCTCGCCGGCCCGCTCCCCTTCGAGGTCGGCGCGCACGAAGCCGCCGAAGGTGGCCAGCGAAGCGGTCTCGAGGCCGGGCAGCGAGACGAAGATCGCCGCCGGCGGCGCCGGCGTCGCCAGCGCGGTCCGCACCGC
>JAIOJQ010000296.1 GCA_019911865.1 Thermoanaerobaculia bacterium | reverse complement strand
CTGCTCCTCGAGGCCGATCTCTTCGAACGTGCGGCAGAACTCGACGGCCGAACCATCGAGCACTGGCACCTCGCCGTGGACCTTGACCAGCAGGTTGGTGACGCCGTAGGCGTGGAGCGCCGAGAGCAGGTGCTCGACGGTGCTCTACGGGCTCGGCCTGCACTCGGGCGGGCGCACCGACCACCTGCTCGTACGACGGGGGCTTCTCGAGGTAGTCGTGCGCCCCCATGCGGATCGCCCGCACCGCGGTCGACGTCGTGCCGTGTCCCGACAGCATGACCACGGCGGCCGCCGGGTCGAACTCGCGCAGCAGCGCCAGCGTCTCGATGCCGTCGCGGTCGGGAAGCCAGACGTCGAGAAAGACCACGTCGGGCAGCTCGCGCCGGTAGAGATCGACGGCCTCCTCGCCGGAGGTCGTCGAGAGGATGCGAAAGCCCTGGTCGCCGAGCACCCCGGCGAGGGTCTCGAGAATGCCGGCTTCGTCGTCGACGAGGAGGGCGAGTGGACGCGAACTCATCGTCCGGAAGTGTACCTTCTCCGGCCGCGGCGGTTGCCGGGCGCGTGTTATTCTGCCGGCCGCTCATGGAGACGTCCAGCGACCGGCGCCAGGAGGTCCTCGCCGAGACGCTCGCGCGCTTCCTGGCGCGCGGTGCCCACGCCAACGTGACGAAGCTGCTCGGCCGTGTCCGACCCGAGGACGTGGCCGCGGTGCTCGAGCGCTTCGACGCCGCCGAGCGGCTCGACATCTTCCGGCTGCTGATCTCAGACTTCCCCGACTCGGCGGGAGACGTGCTGACCGGCATGGAGCCGGCCCGCCGGCTCGCCCTGCTCGAGGAGCTGACCCCGGAGCAGATCGCCGGCCTGCTCGAGCGCATCCCGGTCGACGACGCGGTGTTCGTCCTCGAGTCGCTGCCGCCCGCCCTGCACGACCAGCTGCTCGAGCTGGTCGATCTGCGCGAGCTGACCGGTGTCCAGGCCCAGCTCGCGTATCCCGAGCACAGCGCCGGCCGGCTGATGGACACCGGCCTGTTCGCGCTGCCCGAAACCGTGACGGTGCGCGACTCGATCGCCGCGATCCAGGAGAAGCGCGACGTCGAGATGATCTTCTATCTCTACGTCACCGACCGGGACGGTCACCTGATCGGCGTCACCTCGCTGCGCCAGCTGCTGATGTCGAAGCCGGAGACGCCGCTGTCCGAAATCATGCAGCGCTCGGTGATCAAGGTGCACGTCGAGACCGACCAGGAAGAGGTCGCCCGCCAGGCGTCGCGTTACGACCTGCTGGCGGTGCCGGTGGTCGACGACCACAATCACCTGGTCGGCATCGTGACGGTCGACGACATCATCGACGTCGTGCAGGAGGAGGCCGCCGACGACCTGCTGCGGATGGCCGGCACTTCGGAAGGGGAGCTGCTCTACGAGGGGCGGGTGCTGCGGGTGGCCCGCCTGCGGCTGCCGCAGATGCTGATCAGTCTCGCCGGCCTGCTGGCGACCGGCGTGCTGCTCGCCAGCTTCCAGTCGCGCTTCCCGGACGCGCTCTTCCTGCTCGCCTTCGTGCCGGTGATCATGGGCCTGCCGGGATCGGTGGGCGGACAGGCCGCGGCCGTGGCGCTGCGCGACCTGGCGGCGGGGCAGTTCGCCGGCAGCGGCAACCTGCCGGCTTTCGTCGGCCGTCAGCTCAAGGTCGCCGGAGTCCTCGGGCTCGCCTGCGGCGTGCTCGCGGCCGCGGCCGCGCTCGCCTTCCAGCGCAATCCCTGGCTGGGCGCCGCGGTCGGGCTGGCGCTGCTGGTGGCCATGCCGCTGGCGGCGCTGGTCGGCGCGCTGACGCCGCCGCTGCTCGCCCGGCTCCGCCTCGACCCGGCGGTCGCCTCCGGCCCGCTGCTCCTGGCGGTGCACGACGTCCTCGGCATCCTCGTCTACTTCGCGCTGGCGTCGGTCTTCCTGCGCCACCTGGCGGGCTGACCCGGTGCGCCCGCGCCGCGAGGCCCGCGCCGGCGTTTCGCCGCTCCGCCTCCTGCCGGCCCTGGCGCTGCTCACGGCGCTTCCCGCCGCTGGCCAGCTGGCGGCGATCGACTGGGCGGGGTGTCCGCGCGATCCGCAGGTGGCGGCCGGCGTGGTCGAACCGGCGGAGCTCGCCCGCCGCTGCGCCGACGACGACGCCTGCTGGAGCGCCGGCGTCGAGGCGGCGCGCGCCCTGCGCGACCGTCACCCGGTCGACTACGACGCCCACCGTGCCTACGTGCTGACGGTACGCGCCGCGGCGCGAGGCCTGGGAGAGGGAGTCGCGGCGCCGGTGGTGGCCGAGTACGCCGCCGCGGCCGCCGCCGCGCCGGAGGAGCCGGCCTTCGCCCATCTGCTGGCGCAACTCGACCTCGATGGCGCGGCCTGGGAGGCCGAGCTGGAATCGCTCGCCCTGCGTTTCCCCGCCTACCCCTGGGCCCGGCTGTCGCTGGCGCTGCTCGCCCGCCCGGACGATCCGCCCGCCCGCCGTGCCCGCCGGGTGGCGGCCTTGGAGAGCTTCGTGACGCTCTGCCCGGAGCGCCCGGCGGAAGCCACCCTGGCGCTGGCGCGCCTCGCCGACCGCGAGCTCTGGGATCGCTTCGGC
>JAIOJQ010000295.1 GCA_019911865.1 Thermoanaerobaculia bacterium | reverse complement strand
CTCGCGACGCTCGCGGCGGCGACGCGGGCGCACGGCGCCCTGCTGGTCGCCGACGAGATCTTCACCGGCTTCGGCCGCACCGGGCCTCTGTTTGCCGTCGAGCGCGACGGCGTGCGCCCCGACCTGCTCTGCTGCGGCAAGGCGCTCGGCGGGGGGCTGCCGATCGCCGCCACGATCGGGCGGCGGGAGCTGATGGAAGTCTGGCGGCGCGACGGCGAGGCGTTGCACACCGGCACCTTTCTCGCTCACCCGCTCGCCTGTGCCGCGGCCGCCGGGATCGCGGCGCTCACCCGCGGCGGCGCGCCACTGCTCGCCGGGCGGACCATCGGCGCGCTCGGAGCGCTCGACTTCGCCTCCCCGGCCGCGGCGATGGCCTTCGCCGGCGCCGCCCGTGCCCGCGGCGTGCTGCTGCTCGCCGGCGGCGCCGAGCACCGGACGGTCCAGCTGGTGCCGCCGTTCGTGCTCACCCCGGCGCAGCTCGACGCCGCGTTCGCCGTTCTCGCGGCATCGCTCGAGGAGGTCGCGGCGACCCATGCCTGAACCGCGCTTCAAGGTCGCCTTCATCGGCTCGCACGGGGTCGGCAAGACGACGCTCTGCTACGGCCTCGCGGCGCGTCTGAAGCGGCGCGACTTCGCGCTCGAAATCGTCCACGAGGTGGCCCGCCGCTCGCCGCTGCCGATCAACCGCGACACCACCGTGCCGGCGCAGCGCTGGATCCTGCTCGCCCAGATCGCCGAAGAGATCGTCGCCGCCGAGCGCTACCCGCTGGTGCTGTGCGACCGCAGCGTGCTCGACAACTATGTCTACCTGCTGCTGACCGGCGGCGACGACGAGCTCGCCGGACCGCTGGTCGACCGCTGGCTGCCGACCTACGACCTGCTGGTCAAAGTTCCGATCCTCGCCGCGCCGTCGCTCGACGGCGTGCGCGCCGCCGACCCCGGCTTTCAGCTCGCCGTCGACGAGCGGCTCGACCGCGAGATCGCGCGGCGCGAGTTGGCGGTGCTGACGCTCGAGCCGGCGCGCTCGGACGACTGGCTCGATCAGGTCGAACGGGTCTGTCGCGACCGCTTCGGCCCCGACCAGCTCGAGCTGCTGCCGCCCGGGACCGGCTGAGGGATCGGCACGGCGGCGACCGGCACCGCCGGCGCAAGCGGCCCGAGCGGAGCATCGCCCGGGTAGATCACCCGCTCGAGAAAGAGCCCCGACGGCGGCGCCGTGGCCGCCGCGGGGTCGAATCCCGCGCCGCCCCGGCGCGGGCCGAGCAGCCGCGCGAGCTCGCCGGCGTCGATCTCGCCGGCGCCGACCGCCGCCAGGGCGCCGACCAGGCGGCGCACCATCTTCCACAGAAAGTGCGACGCGGCCACCCGCACCAGCACCAGGTCGCCGGCCTCGACCACTTCGGCCGCCTCGACCACCACCAGGGTGGAGGTCTGCTCCTCCGGCTTCTCGCAGAAGGCGGCGAAGTCGTGGCGCCCGACCAGCTGCTGCGCCGCCGCCGCCATGGCGCCGGCGTCGAGCGGCCGCCGCACCCACCAGACGAAACGCTTGGCGAGCGCCGTACGCCGGCGCGAGACCTGGTAGAGATAACTGCGCGTGCCGGCATGGTGGCGGGCGTGGAAGCGCTCGTCGACGGCGATCATCCGGCGCAGGTGAATGTCGGCCGGCAGCCGCTCGTTGACCGCCGCGGCGAAGCTCGCCGGCGGTGCGGGCAGGCGGCCGCGCCACTTCAGGTGGGCGACCTGCTCGAGCGCGTGCACGCCGGCATCGGTGCGTCCGGCGCCGCCCAGCTCGACCGCCTGGCCGAGCTCGGTTTCGATCGCCCGGCGCAGCTCGCCGGCCACGCTGCGGGCGTTCTTCTGCTCCTGCCAGCCACGGTAACGGGTCCCTTCGTATTCGAGGTCGAGGCGCCAGGTCGGCATCGCGGCGGATCCTTTCACGCCCGCCGGAGCGCCGGCGGGCGACGCGGCGGAGCACTCTCGCGGCGGCGCCGTTTCGGGCTACACTCGCGCCGTGTCGATCGCCGACCGGCTCGCCCGCGCGCCGCTCTTTTCGCACTTCCCGCGCCCGCAGCTCGCCGAGCTCGCCGGGCTGGTCGAGGAGCGCCGGGCGCCGGCCGAATCCTTCGTCGTGCGTCAGGGGGACGCCTCGGCCGACGCCTTCCTGATCGAGAAAGGGGGCGTGCGGATCCAGCGCTCGACCCCCTACGGCAACTACGCGCTGGCGGTGCTCGCTTCGGGCGATCTGTTCGGCGAAGCGAGCTTCGTCGACACCCAGGAGCGCTCGGGCGACGCCTG
Source organism: Thermoanaerobaculia bacterium (assembly GCA_019911865.1). Taxonomy (GTDB): domain Bacteria; phylum Acidobacteriota; class Thermoanaerobaculia; order Multivoradales; family JAGPDF01; genus JACTMI01. The sequence goes on along the minus strand of JAIOJQ010000295.1, from coordinate 1,063 downwards.
GTCGACCTCCGAGGCGCAGCTGCTCGCCTTCGCTCCGCAGCGCCTGCAGCCCGCCCTCGACGACGACCCGCGCCTCGCCACCGCCTTCTACTGGACGTGCTGGCGCAGCCTGTCGGCCAAGCTGCGACGCACCAACGACAAGCTGTCGCGGTTCTTCGCCCAGGGCGCACCGGCGGCGGTGCGCGGCCCGGGCGGCGAGCGGCCGACGAGCAGCGACTTCCGGGTCGACTTGCGCACCAAGCGCGACCTGTTCACCGAGCAGCACCTCTCCTCGCTCGAAATCAACCTGCTGTCGACCCTGTCGCGCGAGCGCAAGCTGCGCGGCGGCGAGGTGCTCTTTCACGAAGGGGACCCCGGCGACGCGATGTACATCATCCTCGACGGCCGGGTGCGCATCAGCAAGCAGATCCCGGGCGCCGGCGAGGAGGCGCTGGCCATCCTCGAGCGGGGCGACTACTTCGGCGAGATGGCGCTGATCGACCGCCAGCCCCGCTCGGCCGAGGCGACGGCGCACGGCGGCGACGCGGTGGTCCTGTCGATCCCCAAGATGGTAGTCGAGCAGCTGCTCGACATGCACAAGGTCTCCTCGGTCCGCCTGCTGCGCATCCTCTGCAGCCTCGTCGCCCAGCGCCTGCGCGAGATCGACGACAAACTGGTCGGCTGGTACATCCTCTCGGGCGGCAGCGACGCGCCCGAAGTGCGCTAGCCCGACGACGCGGCGAGGGCGGCGAGCAGCTTGCGCGTCACCCCGGTGAGGGCGCGCGCGGCCGTCTCGCCGGGCGCGATCCAGTCGGCCGCGGCGGCCGTCTCGGCGACTTCCAGCGGCTCCCACTCGGCTTCGTGAAGTGCCACCTGGAGGCGCCGGACGGTGATCGTGTGGCGCGCCCGGGCCACCGGCTCTCCGAGTCGCCAGCGGCCGCCGTAGCGCGTCGCCAGGGCCGCCTCGGCGGCTGGCAGGCCGTCGGCCTCGACCGTCGGCAGCTCCCAGAGACCCGGCATCACCGTTTCGCCCTCGGCGCGCCGTACCAGCAGCAGGCGGCCGCCCGGCGCGCCGAGGGCGAAA
>JAIOJQ010000294.1 GCA_019911865.1 Thermoanaerobaculia bacterium | reverse complement strand
CCGTTGGCCCGGCCGCGCCGCTCGAGCTCGTCGAGGCGCCCGAGCTCGGCCTCGCCGAGGGCCACCACCAGCTTGCCGCAGCGCTCGTGCGGCAGGCCGCGCTCGGCCAGGAAGGCGGAGAGCGCCGCGCGGCCGGCGGCGCAGGTGGCGGCCTTGCGGCTGCCGGGGCGGTAGTAGAGGCCGGCGTGGAGGACGCCGCTGTTGTGGCCGGTCTGGTGGCGGGCGAGCCCCGGCTCGGCCTCGAGCAGGGTCACCCGGCGCCCCGCCGCGAGCGCCAGGGCGCGCGCCGTGGCGAGACCGACGATCCCGCCGCCCACCACCAGGACTTGCGAGGCTTGCATCGCGGCGGCATCCTCCCACGGCCCGCGGCGTGATGAAATGCTCCATAGCGCGCCGGCGCCGGGCCGTGTCCTGATCGGGGTTCGGCCGCGGCGCGCCGCGAAACCGCCAGCCCACGAAGGAGGAGTCCGAGCCATGTGGAAGCGAGAGAACGAACCGGCCACCCCGGCCACGCCGTCGCCGATGTCGACCCCGCCGCCGGCCGCGCCGGCCGCCGCCCCGCGCAGCGAGAACGAAGCGCCGCGCCCGGCCGCCGCCAGCGGCGAGCGCGCCGTGCTGTCGCCGTCGATCGTCCTGCGCGGCGAGATCTCGGGCGACGAGGACCTGCTCGTCGAGGGGCGCGTCGAGGGCAAGGTGATGCTGCGCCAGAACGTCGTCACCGTCGGCGCCAAGGGGCGCGTGGCGGCCGAGGTCCACGCCCGCGCGATCCTGATCGAAGGCGAAATCGAGGGGAACCTCGCCGCCGAGGAGCAGATCGTGCTGCGCAAGTCGGCGCGCGTGCGCGGCGACCTCGTCGCGCCGCGGGTGACGATCGAGGACGGCGCCCGCTTCAAGGGGACGATCGACATGGATCCCAAGCAGCGCTCCGGCGCCGCTCCCGCCCCCACCCCCGCCGCGGCGACGCGCCCGGGCGGCAAGGAAGAAAGCGGTCCGCGGCCGGTCGATTCGAAGTCCACCGCCCAGGCGGGCTGACCGGCCGATGAGCTGGTTGCGCCAGACGGCCGGCCGCGACGAGGCGCTCGGCGAGCTGCCGCTGCCGACCGCCCCGCCGCCGCCGGCCGAACACCCGGCGGCGGGGCTCAAGCACGTGCTCGAGCACCTGCCGCGCCCGGGCGCCTCGGTGCTCGACCTCGGCCCGGCGCTGGCGGCCAACCTCGCCTGCTTCAACGACCTGCGCGCCCGGCTGCGCATCGCCGACCTCGACGCGGCGATCGACGAGCTCGGCGTGCGCGAGGCGCCGCCGGCGGCCTGGGAGCGCGCCCTGGCGCAGCTGCTGCCGCTGCGCGAGGGGGAGCGCTTCGACCTCGTCCTCGCCTGGGACCTGCCCAACTACCTCGGCAAGGAGCGCTGGCCGGCGCTGGCGCGGCGCCTCACCGAGCGGCTCAACCCGGCCGGGGCGCTGCACCTGCTGGCGCGCGTCAGCGCGACCATGCCGGCGCGCCCCTGTCACTACCGGATCCTCTCGCCCGGCACGCTGTCGGAAGACGTGCTGGTGATCGAGACCCTGCCGGCGCCGCGCCTGCCGCACGCCGAGGTCGAGCGGCTCCACCCCGGCCTGGTGGCGCCGCGCAGCCACCTCGGCAAGCACGGCGTCCAGGAGTACGTCCTCGAGCACGCCAGCCGGCACGACATGCCGCCGCGCCCGGTGGCCCAGCCGCGCCAGCGGACCCGCCCGCGCCCGGCTTGACTTACGCCTGATTTCCGCCTCATGATCGTCCCCCGTCCGGACCCGGACGGGGACGACGCTGATGGCGGAACCCCTCGCACGCACCCTGCTCTCCCGGCTCGACGCGCCACTGGCGGCGCGTCGAGCCGGGAGAGCAGGGTGCGTGCGAGGGG
>JAIOJQ010000293.1 GCA_019911865.1 Thermoanaerobaculia bacterium | reverse complement strand
GCCGGCAGCGGCCCGGCCGGCCGTGCCGCTGGGCCGGTGGCGGCGCCCAAGGGTCGTCGCGGCGGCCACCAGGGCCTCTGGTGGGCGATCGGCGGGGCGGCACTCCTGCTGCTGGGGGTCGGTACCTTTTTCGCCATTTCGGCCTCGCGAGAGCCGTCCACGCCCGCTCCGGGGCCGGCGCCGCGGCCGGCTCCGGCTTCTTCGATCGAGCAGCAGAGCCGGATCGTCGCCGCCACCGCCCTCGCCGAGGCGCGGTCGCGGTATGCCGAAGGGGATCTCGAGGCCGCGCTGGCGGCGGTGGCACAGGCCGAGCTGGCCGAGCCCGAAAGCCTCGACGCGAAGGTGCTGCGCGAAGCGATCGAGAAGAGCCGGCGCGACCTCGCGGCGGACGCCGAGCGCGAGGTGCAGGTGACCGAGGGGCTCGCCGCCGCGCGTGCCGCCTCCGCCCGCAAGGCCTGGGACGAGACGATTGCCGCCGGCCGCGGCGTCCTGGCGCTCGACCCGCAGCAGGAGGAGGCTCGCCGGCTGGTGAGCGAGGCCCAGCGGGAGCTCCGCCGGGAGCGCGAGCAGCGGGCGGCCGAAGAGGCGGCGAGGCAGGCCGCCGCAGCGCGGCCCGTCACGCCGCCGCCGGCCTCACCGCATCCGGTTCCGGTGGCGCCGGTGGCGACCGACGCCGGCTTGCGCATCGCCTTCGTCTCCGATCAGTCGGAGGGGGTGCTGACCCTCTACGCCGGCGAGCGGCAGATCCTGCGCGAGCCGTTCAAGTTCGTCCGCAAGACCGGATTCCTGCGCAGCGAGAAGATCTCGGGCACGATCGAGGCCGAACGCCGTCTGCCGGCCGGGCCGGTCACCCTGCGGGTCTACGTCTCCCTGCCCGGCAAACCGACCAAGTCGATCGTCCTCGAGCAGGAGATCACCGGCGGCGGCAAGTACCAGCTCGACGTGCGGACCGACGCTGCCGGCCGCACCACCGCCGAGCTGCGCTGAGCACGGCGTCGCCGTCCTTCGCTACGGAGCTTCCTGCACCGGATCGGCCCGCAGCGAGTCGAGCCTCCGCACCTCGACCTCGCCGTACCCGGCCAGCTGCGGGGCAAGCTCCCCGGCCGGTCCGACCGCGATGATCGTCGCCCGGTCGGGATGCAGGTGGCGGCGGGCCAGCGCCAGCAGATCGTCTGCGCTCGTCGCCTCGACCGACTCGAGAGCGCGCTGGAAGTGGTCGTCGGGCAGGCCCCAGAGGGTCAGTTCCGCCATCCGGGCGAGGACCGACGAGACCGTCTGGAGGGTGTAGGGAAAGACGCCGCGGATGTAGGTCTTCGATTCGGCCAGCTCGGCCGCGTCGACCGGTTCCTGACGCAGCCTCTCCAGCTCGAAGAGGATCTCCCGTACCGCGGCGCCGGCGACCCCGTTGGCTACCGCCGCGCCGACGGTGAAGGGCCCGCGCCCCCGCCGGTCGACGAAGCGGCTCGTGGCACCGTAGGTGAAGCCGTGCCGCTCGCGCAGGTTGAGGTTGAGGCGGCTGGTGAACTTGCCACCCAGCAGGGCGTTGAGCAGGCCGAGGCGGGTGCGGTCGGGGTGGACGCGGGGCACTCCGGGATGGGCGACGCGCAGCTCGGTCTGGGCGGCGGCCGGGCGGTCGACGAGTATCACGCGGCGCACCGTCGGCATCTCGACCTCGAGCGGCGGCGACGCCGGCGGCGGATCGCTCCGCCAGCCGGCGAGCGCTTCGTCGACCATCCGGCGGGCCGCCTGCGGATCGAAGTCACCGACGACCAGCAGCGAGGCTCCGTCGGGACGGTAGCGCTCGCCGTGGAACTGGCGCACCTGCTCGCGCGTCAGGTCACGGATCGTCGACTCGGTGCCGAGCAGCAGGTGGGCGTAGGGAGTGCCCGGGAAGAGGGCCGCCGAGAGCGCCTCCTCGGCCAGCACGGCCGGCTGGTCGCGGCGCCGCAGCAGCTCCGCCTCGGCCTGCCGGCGGAGCCGCTCGAACTCCTCCGGCGGAAAGGTCGGCCGGCGTGCGACCTCGAACGTCAGCTCCAGCCCGGTGGCGAGGTCGGCGGCGAGCAGGGTCGCCTCGAGCGAGGCCTGATTCCAGTCGGCGCCCGTGGCCAGGGAGCCGCCGAGTCGCTCGACGGCGATCGCGATGTCGGTGCCGCTGCGCCGGTCGGTGCCCTCGTCGACCAGCGACGCGGTCAGCGTGGCGAGCCCGGGGCGCATCTGCGGGTTGCGATCCGCGCCGGCCGGCAGCTGCAACTGGATCTCGACCAGCGGCACGTCGTGGCGCGGTGCCAGCAGCAGTTCGAGGCCGCAGGGCAGGCGCTCCCGCTCGAAGGCGGGGAAGGCGAAATCGCGCGGTCGGCCGGCCGGCGGCGGAGTCGAGCGGTCCGCGGCGCTCATGCGGCGCTCCGGCGGGGGACGACGGTCAGGGTGACCGCCTGGTGCGCCGCGAGCCGGGTGGCGGCGACACGCGCCAGATCCTCGGCGCGGCAGGCGGCGTAGCGGGCCGGCTCGGATCCGGCCAGGTCGGGGCGGTCGAACAGCGAGGTGTACATCGACAGCTGGTCGGCCCGGTGATCGAGCGTCTCGAGCTCGGCCCACTGCCCGGCGAGTGTCTTGTTGCGCGCCCGGTCCAGGTGGTCGGCGGTCAGCAGGTCCCCCGAGGCGGCGCGGTCGAGATGGGCGCGCAGCGCGGCGGCGAGCGCCTGCGGCTCGCTGCCCGGACGGGCCGTCGCGACGACCAGCAGGACGCCGATCTCGCTGGTCGGATAGAGGTAGCAGGCGACCTCCTGCGCCAGCTGGCGCTCCCAGACCAGGTCGCGGTAGAGGGGGCTCGATTTGCCGTCGGCCAGCAGCGTGGCGAGCAGCGAGGTGGCGAACCAGTCGTCGGTGGCGAACGGCTCGGTGCGGAAGGCCATGTAGACACGGGACAGCCGTACGTCGTCTTCGACCGTCTCCTCGACCGCCGTCCCGAGCGGCGGCAGCGGCCAGCTGCCGTGGATCGGCGGCGGTCCTCCGGGCAGGTCGCCGAACCAGTGCTCGACGCGCGCCAGCGCCTCGGCCGGGTCGAAGTCGCCGGCCACCGTCAGCACCGCGTTGGCCGGCCCGTACCAGGTGCGGAAGAAGGCGTGCACCTCTTCCAGCGTGGCGGCCTCGATGTCCTCCATGTAGCCGATCACCGGCCAGTGGTACGGATGGTCCGCCGGGACGAGCAGTTCGAAGAGGTGCTCGAAGGGCCGGCCGTAGGGCTGGTTGTCCACCCGCTGGCGGCGCTCGTTCATCACCACGTCGCGCTGCGTGTCGAGCTTCTTCTGGTCGAGCCCGGGAAGCAGGAAGCCCATGCGGTCGGATTCGAGCCACAGCGCCAGATCGAGCTCCTGCGCCGGGACGGTCTCGTAGTAGTTGGTGCGGTCGTACCAGGTCGAGCCGTTGGCGACGCCGCCGATCCGCTGCAGGTGACGAAAGTGATCATTGGTGCCGACGTGCTCGCTGCCCTGGAAGAGCATGTGCTCGAAGAGGTGGGCGAAGCCGGTGCGGCCGGGTCGCTCGTTCTTCGAGCCGACCCGGTACCAGAGGTTGACCGCCGTCAGCGGCAGGCGCCGATCGGGGTGCAGCAGGACGCGCAGGCCGTTGTCCAGGCGATGGCGTTCGAAGGCGATCTCGTGTCCGGAGTTCATGGGAGGCCCGAGTATCCGGGAGCGCGCCGCCGGTGGCAACCGCGGAGGTTGACTTACGCCTGCTTACCGCCTACGCTTCGCCCATGTCGAACTTCCTCACCGAGCGGCAGAAGGCGATCCTCGAGTACATCCAGGAGTTCCGCCGCACGAAGGGAATCGCGCCGACCCACCGGGAGATCTGCGAGCACTTCGGCTTCTCCTCCTACGGCACGGCGTACAAGCACCTCAAGCTCCTGGCCGAGAAGGGCTACCTCAAGCGCGACCGTCACCAGCGGCGGGGACTGGAGCTGCTGCCCTCGGCCGGCGTCTCCGAAGAGGGGGCCGGCGAGCTGCCGTTCCTTGGCCGGATCGCCGCCGGACGGCCGATCGAAGCGGTTTCGGGGCGCGAGACCATTCCGGTGCCGCAGCTGCTCTTCGGCGACCGTCCGCAGGAGCACTACGTCCTGCGGGTCGCCGGCGACTCGATGATCGACGAGGGGATCCACGACGGCGACTGGGTGGTGGTCGAGCGGCGGGACCGGGCGACGCCGGGAGAGATGGTCGTGGCGCTGCTCGGCGACGAAGTCACGCTCAAGCGCTTCTACCCCGAAGGGGAAGTGGTCCGCCTGCAGCCGGCCAACCCGACCATGTCCCCGCTGCGCGTGGCGGCCGCCGACGTCCGGGTGCAGGGGATCGTCGTCGGCCTGATGCGGCGTTACTGATCGCCGGCCGGCGCCGCGGGGGCCCGGTTTCCGCCGTCCGGGCAGTGGTATGTTCCACAGCCAATTCGTGAGCGCACCCGGATAGGATCGACCGCCCGATGGCCAATCTCGACTCCCTCTTGCGGCAGATGACCGAGAAGGGAGCGTCGGATCTGCACCTCAAGCCGACGCGTCCGCCCCTGGTCCGGGTCAGTTCGCGTCTCTTTCCGCTCGAGGCGGAAGCGCTCAAGCCGGAAGAGATCCACTCCCTCCTCGAGCCGGTGATGAGCCCGCATCAGCGGCGCAAGCTCGAGGAGCGCCAGTCGGTCGACTTCGGCTACGGCGTGCACGGCCTGGCGCGATTCCGCGCCAACGTCTACTTCCAGCGCGGCACCCTCGCGGCGGCCTTCCGCCGCATTCCCTACCAGATTCGCGCCCTCGAGGAGCTCAACCTTCCCGAGGTGCTGCTCGATTTCTGCGACCTGCCGATGGGAATGATTCTGGTCACCGGCCCGACCGGCAGCGGCAAGTCGACGACCCTCGCCTCGCTGATCAAGTACATCACCGCCCGCCGGCCGGTCCACGTGGTGACGATCGAGGACCCGATGGAGTTCCTCTTTACGGACGGCGTGGCGACCATCTCGCAGCGCGAGGTGGGCACCGACACGCCGTCCTTCGCGGAGGCCCTGCGCAACGTCATGCGCCAGGATCCCGACGTCATCATGGTCGGCGAAATGCGCGATCCCGAGACGATCTCCACGGTGATCACCGCCGCCGAGACGGGTCACCTGGTGTTCTCGACGCTGCACACCAACAGCGCGACGCAGACGGTCGACCGCATCCTCGACGCATTCCCGGCCGACCAGCAGAACCAGGTGCGGGCGCAGCTGTCGCAGGTGCTGCGCGGCGTCGTGTCGATGAAGCTGGTCGAGCGCGCCGACGGCAACGGACTCGTGGCGGCGCTCGAGATCCTCAAGGTGTCGCCGCGCGTCGCCCAGCTGATCGAGAAGGGCGAGACCTCGGCGCTGCTCGAAGAGGTCGAGTCCTCGGTGGGTTACTACCGCATGCAGTCGATGAACCAGTCCCTGCTGACGCTGCTCGTGCACGGGACGATCACGTATCGCGAAGCGATGGAGCAGAGCTCGGACCCCGAGGACCTGTCGCTGAAATTGCGCAAGATGTTCCCCAACATCGAGGAGAAGGGAGGGGAGATGGCCCCGTCGACCGCGGATTTCTCCGAGATCCTCATGCTGCAGCAGTACCGCAAGCTGTACGAAGAGCAGGAAGAGAAGAACAAGCTCCGCGTCGCCGACAAGGACGAAGAGATCGCCGACCTGCGGGGCGTGATCGACGCGCGCGACAACCAGCTGCGCGAGTTCGAGCGGCGCATGCAGGAGATGCAGACGGAGTCCGAACGGATGCGCGCCGACTACAACCGGCTGCGCCAGGAGGCGCAGGAGAAGATCGACAAGCTGATGGAGCGCATCAAGGAGCTCAATCAGCGCCTGGTCGGCAGCGGCAAGGCCTGATCCCCGTCGGCGCGGGCGAGCAGCGCCTCCGCTTCGCCGCGCGACCGCACTTCCCCGCGTACCTGCGCTTCGAGCAGCCGGCGAGCCGCCGCGCCGAGGCGCGGCCCCGGCGCCAATCCGAGCAGCCTGCCGATCTCCCCGCCGTCGAGCAGCGGCCGCGGATCGAGCACCTCCTCGCCGCGCGCCGCGAGCAGCGGTGGCGCCGCGGCGAGGACTGCGTCCCAGCGCTTGCGCCGCGCCTCGTCGGCGAGCGCCGCGGCGAGCGCCGCGCAGTGCCGATGTGCCGTGCCGGCGCCGTGCAGCCACCAGGCGAGATCGCCGGCCGACTCCGGGGGCGGCTGGCGGATCCGCTCGAGTCGCAAGGCGATCGCCCTCGCCTCGAGTCGCGAGACGATCGAGCGACCTGCGAGGCTGGCGAGCGCCCGGCCCCGCCCTTCGGGGTCGCCGGAGGCGAGGCAGAGCGCCAGCGCATGGCCGCTCGCCACGCGATCTGCGGTCGCGTCGTCGGCGGGAGCCGGCAGGCGGGCGTCGAGTGCCTCGGCGGTGGCGGAAATCCCGATGTGCGGCGCGGCAGGGCTCTCCGCGTCCCGCCAGAGACGGGGCCACGCTCCGGCCTCGGCCAGCCGGCCGAGGCCGGCCGCGTAGGGCGCGCCGAACAGTCGCTCCAGCTCGCCGCGCACCCGCTCTCCGGCGACCCGGTCGAGTTCCGGAGCCGCCGCGCGCGCCAGCTCCACGGTCGGGGGGTCGGGAGAGAAGCCGTCGAGCGTCGCCGCGAAGCGGGCGAGGCGCACGACCCGCAAGGGGTCCTCGGTGAAGACGCCGACGCGCGTTGCCCGCAGCGTTCGCGCCGCGAGGTCTCTGCGGCCGCCGAAGGGATCCCGGAGTTCGCCGTCACCGAGGTCGAGCGCCATGGCGTTGACGGTGAAGTCGCGCCGCTCCAGGTCGGCTTCGAGCGGCGCCTCGCCGAGCTCCCAGAGGTCGAGGTCGCCGTCCCGGGTCACCAGGCGGAGGGCGGCGAATCTCTCGCCGCCGAGGCTTACCAGGCGTCCGGGCAGGCGCTGCGCCAGCCGGCTGGCGATCTCACCGCTGTGCCGTTCGACGATCGCATCGAGGTCGCCGGCCGGCTTTCCGAGCAGGGCGTCGCGCACGGCTCCGCCGACGAGCCAGACGCGAGTGCCGCCGCTCTCGGCGGCCAGTGCCCGCACGGCGGGCAGGGCGCGCAGCGCCGCGAGCCGGTCGTCTCCACTTCTGCTTCGCACGTCGGGCTCCGCCCCCTCTGCTAGGATCCTCGCGAGTATGGCGCGCGTCCGAGCCGAGGTCCACCTGGTCGTCTCGGAGCCACGTGGCGCGGCGAATCCCTGCTGAGCGCCGCCGCGGCGACGCGGCGGCGCCGTCCACCGCGTCGGCCCTCAAGGGGGTCGTGGCTCTCGCCGCCCTCTTCGTCGCGGTCGAGGCGCGGGCGGCGACGGAACGCGCCACCCTTTCGGCTACCGAGCGCGCGGCCCTGGTCGACCGCAGCGACCTCTACCTCGAGGCGATGCCGCTTTCCGGCGAGGGGCTCTACGCCTTCAGCCGGCGTCTGACCGGCGACACCGCCGCCGTGGCGGCGATCTCGAAGCTCAATCGCAATCCGCGCAAGCTCCTCTCCGGCGTCCGCTACCGGGTGCCCTACGAGCATCTGACGGCCGACCGGCGGCTCGCCGTCATTCGCGCCCTCTTTCCCCGCGACCGGACGACGGCCGAGGCGTGGATCCACCGCTCGCGCGGCGAGAGCCTCGAGCGGGTCGCCCTCTGGCTGACCGGCAGCGCGACGCACGCCGCCGCGCTGCGCAAGGTCAACGGTCGGACGAGCGACCGGGTGCGCGAGGGCGAGGAGATCCGGGTGCCACGCGACTTGCTGCTGCAGGACTTCCGGCCGCGCGAGCCGCCGCCCGCCCCCGTGGGTCGTGCGCCGGGGGAGGAGGCGCCGCGCCTCGAGTACGGCGAGGACGGGCTCGGTCCGTTCGCCATCTATCGCTTGCGTGGCGGCGAAGCGCTCTACTCGGCGGTCGTCGTCCGCCTCACCGGCCGCGTGCATGCCGAGGACGTCAACGCCCTGGCCCGCGAGATCGCCGTGCGCAGCGGCATCGTCGACGTCACCGATATCCCGATCGGGTACCCGGTCAAGGTCCCGCTCGACCTGCTGCAGCCCGAGTTCCTGCCGCCCGGAGACCCGCGGCGGCTGGAGTGGGAGGTCGAGCGGGCGCTCGCCGCGACCTTCAAGAACGAGGTGAAGGCGCGCGGCCTGGCCGGCGTCACCGTCATTCTCGACGCCGGACACGGCGGCGCCGACGTGGGCGCCTCGATGGCCGGCGTCTGGGAGAGCAACTACGTCTACGACACGGTGCTGCGCATCAAGCGCCGGCTGGAGAACGAGACGCACGCCCGGGTGGTCACCACGACGCGCGACGGCGACAGCTTCACCATCGCCGACCGCGACGTGCTGCCTTTCTCGCGCGGTCACAAGGTGATGACGACCCCGCCGTACGTGATCGGTGACTCGGTGGTCGGCGTCCACCTGCGCTGGTACCTCGCCAACAGCCTCTACCGCAAGGCGGCGGCCGAGGGAGGCCGGGACAAGGTGATCTTCATTTCGGTGCACGCCGACTCGCTGCACCCGTCGATCCGCGGCGCCACCGTCTACGTACCGGATGTCGCCGGCACGGCCGGGACGTTCGGCAAGGGCGGGTCGGTGTTCGAGTCGCGCAAGGAGTATCGCGACGGGCCGCGGGTGAGCTTCTCGCTCGAGTCCCGCCAGCAGGCCGAAGGTCTGTCGCGGGATCTGGCGGGGCGGATCCTCGGCTCGTTCCGCGAGGCGGGTCTCGCCATCCATCCCTTCCAGCCGATTCGCGACCGCATCTACCGCGGCAAGCGGGCGTGGGTTCCGGCGGTACTGCGCTACAACGCCGTGCCGCCCCGCCTGCTGCTGGAAATCTGCAACCTGGCCAACACCGAGGATCGGCGCCTGCTGCAGACCCGCGAGTTCCGCGAGAAGGTCGCCGCCTCGGTCGTCGACGGCGTCCTCGCCTTCTTCGGCGAGAAGCGCTGAGCCGCGCTCGCCGCCTCAGCCGGCGGCTTCGATCGCCACGACGGTAAAGGTCTCGCCGCCGATCTCCACGCTCTCACCCGGCCGCCGGCCGAGCAGCTGCCTGCCGAGTTCCGATTCGTAGCTCAGGATGCCGGCTTCGGGCTGACTGTCCCAGGGGCCGAGGATCGAATAGACGAGTTCGCCGCCGGGGCCGGAGAGACGGACGCGGCCGCCGATGCGGACTTCGGACGGATCGAATCCGGCAAGGTCGATTGGCCGCGCCCGCCGCAGCTCGGCGTCCAGCGCCGCCACCCGCGCATTGAGGAACTCGTGCCGATCGCGCGCCGACTTGTACTCGAAGTTCTCGCGCAGGTCACCCATCGCGCGCGCTTCGGCGATCGCCTTGCGGTTGGCCGGGATCTCGACCTCGGTCAGCTTCTTGAGCTCCAGCCGGCGGGATTCGATCGCCGCGGCGGTGGCGTAGAGCGGCTGGTCGGCCGCCGCCACCTCGGCGCGCAGGGCCGGGAAGCGCATTTCGAGCGCCGCGGCGAGCGGTTCCTTGTGGTAGCTCTCGAGGCCGTGGGCGCGGCGAATCGACTCGATCGCGACGGCGGCCTGATCGGCCTCGAAGTGAGCGAACAGCCGCGGAATCGTGCCGCCGGAGTCGGCGAGCGCGCGCAGCCGCACGCGGAAGCGAGCGAGCTCGGGGTCATCGAGGGCGGAGAGCAGCTGCTGGAGCAGCCGCAACGGAGCGCGGGTGCGCAGCTGCTCGTCGTCGGCGGCGCGCTCGGCCAGCCAGGTGAAAGCGGCCGGCGCCCGCCGCGGCTGCCCGATGACGTCGTCGAGCAGCCGGTCGAGTGCCTCGGCGTCACTGGCGGCCAGCCCCTCGGAGATCTGGTCCAGCACCCGCGGATCCTCCTCGCGCTGCAGCTGATCGCGCCAGACGGCGGGCCAGTCCGGGCGGCGCTCGCGCATCATGTTCAGCGCCCGTTCGCGCAGCATGCGCTCGTCGATGCCGGCGAGCAGGGCTCGCGCGTCGACGCCGGGGCCGACGAGCCGTCCGGCGAGGTCCTGCAGCGATTCCGGGAGCTGGCCGACGCGCTCGAGCGCGAACCAGATCTCGAAGGCGAGGCCGGCCTGGCTCTCGGCGATCTCGGTCGCGGTCGAGGCGAGGTCGCCGGCCATCTCGCGGGCGAGCGTCGCGTCGCGGTCGGCGTTCTTGCGCAGCAGGTCGATGCGGCCGCGCGTGTCGGCGCGACCGAAGGCCCGGCGCACGGACGCCAGGGCGCCCGCCTGGGAGGCTTCCCAGCGGTAGGACTGGCGGCCGCCCGAGGAGGCCACTACCTGCGGGTGGCGGCGGGCGGTCGCCCACCAGGACGCCCAGCGGGCCTCCGGCACGATGCCGGTGAGCCGCTCGCGTACCTCGGCCCCGGTCAGCGGTCCGTCGGCGCTCTCGAGCACGGCGCGCAGCAGTGCCGGCGGATCCTCGTCGCGCAACCGGGCGAGCGCCTCGGGCTCCTCCACCTTGCGGCGCAGCAGGTGGCCTTCAGGCAGGAGCTTGAGCATCTTGGCGGCGGCGCGCAGGCCGACCGTGACCCCCTTCTTGTTCTCGAAGTCGACCTTGAGGCTCTCGAGCGGCAGGTTGACCTCGGCGACCCGACCCACACCCTGTGCGGGCATCAGGACGACCGCCCCGACGTCGTAGACGAGCAGGCTCTGCAGGCGGTTCACCTTGTCCCAGAGCCGCGCCGGATCCTCGGTCGGGCGATCCAGGTGGACGTGGGCGACCGCGGCGGCGAAGTTGCTCTTGCCCCGCCAGAGCTTCTCCAGGGTGGTGACGACCTCCTTCTGCAGGCGGGCCGGCTTGACGGCCGTCGCACCGCCGCGGCGCAGCAGGTCGAGCCGCACGGCCCACAGGTCGCGGTCGACCAGCTCCGCGTCGTAGAGCTCGAGCAGGTCGCGCGCCCGGGCCTCTTCGCCCGAGGCGGCGAGCCCCTGGGCGATGCCGAGGTACCAGTCGATGTCGGTGGGATCGGATTCGATTTCGGCCAGCCAGTCCTCGTCGAGGTTCGCGAGGGTGCCGGTGGCCCGGTATTCTTCGAGGGTGCGCAGCGTCATGGGGGGGCAATGATAGCGGAGCGCAGGAAGGGACCGGGGCGGTGAGCGGAGATGCGGGATCCGCCCTCGCCAGGCGGCTGCGCGAGGCCGCCGAAGCGGAGCTCGTGGCGCTGGTCGACGCCCATCTCGAGCGGCTCGATCCGCCGACGGCTCGCCACCTCTTCCGCAACCCCTTCCTGACCGGTGCGCTGATCGAACGCCTGGCCGCGGTACCCGAACTCGCTGCCGCCTACGAGATCCGGCGCGAAGTGGCGCGGCACCCCCGCGCCCCTCGGGTGCTGGCGCTGCGTTTCGTCTCCGGCCTCCACTGGGCCGACCTGCTCGCGGTGGCGAGCGAAATCCGTGTGCATCCTGTCGTCCGGCGGGCGGCCGATCAGCGGCTGATCGACCGGCTGCCGGGTCTCTCGGTAGGCGAGAAGATGGCGGTCGCACGCGGCGGCGGCGTCGCGGTCATCGCGGCGATCCGCGTCGATCCGACGCCGCGGGTGATCGGCGCACTGCTCGAGAATCCCCGCCTGACCGAGGGGCACCTCGTGCCGCTCGCCGCCAGCCCGGCCGCCAGTCCGCGGGTTCTGGCCCTGCTGGCCGCCAGTCCGCGCTGGGCGGTGCGCAGCGCCATCCGATCGGCGCTCTGCCGCAATCCGGCGACCCCGCTCGCGGCTTCGCTGCCACTGCTGCCGCTGCTGTCGCGCCGTGACCTCGCCGCGGTGGCCTCCGACGAGCGACTGCTGCTGCCGGTGCGCCAGCGGGCCCGGCTGCTCGGCGGCGAGCCCCGCGAGGGCCGCCAGGGCGGGGCCCGCCCGCTCCGCGGGTGATAGCGTCGCCTTTTCAGCGCGGGCGACCAGGCGCATGACCAACCAGAGGATCGAGGATCGCGAACCGCCCGGCGAAGGAGCCGGCCCGGCGCGCCGCCCGCGCGGCTCCCTGGGGACATGGCTGCGAGCGCAGCGCGAGGCCCGCGGCGTCTCCCTGCGCGAGATCGCCGACGACAGCAAGATCAGCCTGCGCTACCTCGAGGCGCTCGAGGCCGACCGCTTCGCCGTCCTGCCGGCGCCGGTATTCACGCGCGGATTCCTGCGCGAGTACGCGCGGATCGTCGGCCTCGACGGCGACGAGGTGGTCAATCTGTATCTCCAGGTCGCCCCGCCGCGCGAGCCCGAAAGCGGCGAGTCGCCGCTCGCGCCGCCCGCCAGCGCTTCGCTGCGGCGGTCGGGAGAGGGGCGGGGACTGGGGCCGGTGCTGCTGGTGACCCTGCTGCTGCTCGCGGGCCTCGTCGCGCTGCTGGTCTGGTGGCTGCGGCGCGAGGCGCCTCCGGCCGGGCCGGCCGCGCGCCTGCCGACCGCCGCCGGATCTGCGTC
>JAIOJQ010000292.1 GCA_019911865.1 Thermoanaerobaculia bacterium | reverse complement strand
CTCGGTCCCGCGGCCGATGCGGATCTCGTCGCGGCTGAGGCTGCGAACCTCTTCCCGACCCTGATGCGACCAGCGGACGCGCAGCACCGTGAATGTTCCCCGGCGGCAATCCTATACCCGCCCTCGCGGCCGCCGCGCCGCGGAGTTTGGCCGCCGACGGGTCCATTGCTAGCATCGCGGCCTCATGCGCGAAGCGCCCGGCAACCCCCTGCACGACCGCTATGCGAGCGCCGAGATGGCGGCGATCTTCTCCACCCGTCATCGCTACGCGACCTGGCGGCGCCTCTGGATCGCCCTCGCCGAAACCCAGCGCGAGCTCGGCCTGCCGATCCGCGAAGAGCAGCTCGCCGCGCTGCGCGAAGCGGCGCCGAAGCTCGACCTCGGCCGGGTGGCGGAGATCGAGCGGCAGACGCGGCACGACGTGGTCGCCCACCTGCGCCACTTCGCCGAGCAGGCGGGCGAGGCGGGCGGCATCCTCCACCTCGGCGCCACCTCGGCCTTCATCACCGACAACACCGACCTCTTGCTCGCCCGCGAAGCGCTGGCGCTGGTCGAGGGGCGCCTCGCCGCGGCGCTCGGCGGCCTCGCCGCCTTCGCGCGACGCTGGCGCGACCTGCCCTGCCTCGCCTACACCCACTTCCAGCCGGCGCAGCTGACCACGGTCGGCAAGCGCGCCTGCCTGTGGGCGCAGGACTTCGTCCTCGACCTCGCCGAAGTGCGCCGCCGGCTCGCCGACCTGCCGGCACGCGGCGCCAAGGGGACGACCGGCACGCAGGCGAGCTTCCTCACCCTGTTCGACGGCGACCACGACAAGGTGCGCGAGCTCGACCGCCGCGTCGCCGCCCGCCTCGGCTTCGCCGTCACCCTGCCGGTGAGCGGCCAGACCTACTCCCGCAAGCTCGACAGCCAGCTGCTCGCCACCCTCGCCGGCGTTGCCGAGAGCTGCCACAAGATGGGTACCGATCTGCGCCTGATGCAGGGGGTCGGCGAGCTGGCCGAACCCTTCGACTCCGGACAGGTCGGCTCATCGGCGATGGCGTACAAGCGCAACCCGGTGCGCGCCGAGCGGATGTGCGGCCTCGCCCGCCGGGTGATGACCGACGCGGTCAACGGCCCGCTCAACGCCGCCACGCAGTGGCTCGAACGCAGCCTCGACGACTCGGCCAACCGCCGCCTGGTGCTGCCCGACGCGTTCCTCGCCGTCGACGCCTGCCTGTCGCTGGCCGGCCACATCGCCGGCGGCCTGCGGGTCAACGAGCCGGCGGTGGCCGCGCGGGTGGCGCGCGAGCTGCCGTTCATGGCCACCGAGACGCTGCTCATGCAGGCCACCCTGCGCGGCGGCGACCGCCAGCATCTGCACGAGAAGATCCGCACTTACAGCTTCGCGGCGCAGGAAGCGGTGGCCGGCGGCGCGGAGAACCCGCTGGTTGCTACAATAACGGGCGACCCGGAGTTCCGCCTGTCGGCCGCCGAGGTGGCAGCCTGGATCGATCCGGTCGCTTTCACCGGACGCTCGGCGCGGCAGGTGGACGAGTTCCTGGACGAAGTCGTGACGCCGGCCCTGGCCGGCGTGGCGGCGACCGCGGTCGAAGAGCCCCGGATCTAGGGGCGCGGCGACCGCCGACGACGATGCGGCGGCCCTACCTGCTCCTCCCCGCCCTCCTGCTGACGCTCGCAGTGTCGGCGTGCGCCAGCGGCGCCAGGCGCCCCGGCGCCGGCCCGGTGATCGAACGCGGCATCGCCTCCTGGTACGGCCCCGGCTTCCACGGCAATCACACCGCCTCGGGCGAGCGCTACGACATGAACGCCCTGACGGCGGCCCACAAGACACTCCCCTTCGGCACCCTCGTCGAGGTGCGCAACCTGGCGACCGGCGAAACGGTGCGCGTGCGCATCAACGACCGCGGCCCCTTCGTACGCGGCCGGGTAATCGACCTGTCGCGCGCCGCCGCCCGGGCGGCCGGTGTCTGGGGGCCGGGCACGGCGCCGGTCGAGCTGCTGGCGGTCGGCCGGGTACCGATCGGTCCGCGCGCCTTCGCGGTGCAGGTGGGGGCGTTCCAGGAAGAGGCGCGGGCGCAGCAGCTCGCCGACTCGCTCTGCCGCGACTATCCGCAGGTCGCCGTGCGCGCCGGCGAGGCCTGGCACCGGGTGCAGGTGGGGGCTTTCGCCGCCCGCTCCGCCGCCGAGGCGCTCGCCGACGAGCTCGCCGCGCTCGGCTACCCGGCGGTCGTCGTACCGCTCCCTCTCGACGAGCTTCCCGGCGGCTGAGCCGCTTCAGTTCAGCTCGACGTAGCTGACCCGGCGGACGTCCGGCGCCGCGGCGAGCCGCTCGAGCACGCCCGCATCCGGCGCCTGGTCGAGGCGCAGCACCGCGAGCGTCTCGCCCGCCGCTTCGCGCCGCGCCAGGTGGATGTCGCCGATGTTGACTCCGGCTTCGCCGAGCAGCGAGCCGAGCCGGCCGACCACGCCGGGCACGTCGCGGCTCTCGATCACCAGCAGTCGCCCTTCGGGCCAGAACTCCAGCCGGTAGCCGCTGATCGCCACGACGCGCGCTTCCCGCCCGCCGACCAGCGCCCCGGCCAGCTCGACCGAGCCGCCGTCGGCGACCAGCCGCACGACGATCCCGGGGCTGTCGTCCTCCGCCGCACCCTGATCGGTGCGAACTACCACGATGCCGCGCTCGGCGGCCAGGTGGCCGGCATTGACGTAGTTGACCTCGTCGCCGAGGAAGCGGGACAGGACGCCGCGCACGACCGCCACCACGATCGGCGCCTCGAGCTCCTCGTCGACGCCGCGGCGCGAGATCTCGATGCGCCGCGGGCTGCCGCTGGCGAGCCGTCCGGCCAGCCGGCCCAGCCGGTCGCCGAGGCGCAGCCAGGGCTCCTCGCGGCGGCCGCTGGAGGTGAACGGCAGGTTGACCGCCGCGATGGCGAGCGAACCGGAGAGGGCGGCGAGAACCATGCGCGCCGTCTCCACCGCGATGCGCTCCTGCGCCTCGCCGGTCTGGGCGCCGATGTGCGGCGTCGCGACGACCCGCGGATGGCGCACCAGATCGAGGTTCGGCGGCGGCTCCTCGGCATAGACGTCGAGCGCCGCGCCGCCGAGGTGGCCGGCCTCGAGCGCCGCCAGCAGCGCCGCCTCGTCGAGCGTGCCGCCGCGGCCGCAGTTGACCACCAGAGCGCCCGGCTTGAGGATCGCGATGCGGCGCGCGTCGAGCAGGTTGCGCGTTGCGTCGGTGAGCGGCGTGTGCAGCGTGACGATGTCGCAGCGCGCCAGCAGCTCGTCGACCTCGAGCGGCTCGACTTCCAGCCGGCGGGCCGAGGCGGGGTCGAGGAAGGGGTCGTGCGCGACCACCGTCATCTCGAAGGCGCGGGCGCGCGCCGCCACCCGCTGGCCGATGCGGCCGAAGCCGATCACCCCCAGCGTCTTGCCCTGCAGCTCGCTGCCGAGGAAACTCTTGCGGTCCCACTCGCCGCGCTTCATCGACGCGTCGGCCGCCGGCACGCGGCGCGCCAGCGCCAGCATCATGGCGAAGGTGTGCTCGGTGGCCGAGACGACGTTGGCAGTCGGCGCGTTGACCACCAGCACGCCGCGCTCGGTGGCCGCCGGCACGTCGACGTTGTCGACGCCGATGCCGGCGCGGCCGACGACGCGGAGCCGCTTCGCCGCGGCGAGCAGCTCGCGCGTGACCTTGGTGGCGCTGCGCACCACCAGAGCGTCGGCATCGGCGACCAGCTCGGCGAGGCGCGGACGGTCGGCGGCGCCGAGCAGGACGACTTCGGCCCCGGCGGCGCGCAGGATTTCGACGCCGCTCGCCTCGAGCGGGTCGGCGATCAGGATGCGGTGCACTTGCGGACCTCCTCTTCGAGCGCGTCGAGCAGCGCTTCCAGGTCGCGCTCGCGCACTTCGCCCATGTGACCGATGCGGAAGGTGTTCGGCTTCCAGATTCCGTAACCGCCGCCGACGGTGAAGCCGCGCCGCGACAGCGCGGCGGCCAGCGAGCGCGGCGTGCTGGTGGTCAACGCGCCGACCGCCAACGTCGTCTCGGCCACCGAGCACACCTTCGCCATGCTGCTGGCGCTGGCGCCCCGGGTGCCGGCGGCCGACGCGTCGATGAAGCGCGGCGAGTGGGATCGCAAGAGCTTCCTCGGCAGCGAGCTGCAGGGCAAGACGCTGGGGGTGATCGG
>JAIOJQ010000023.1 GCA_019911865.1 Thermoanaerobaculia bacterium | reverse complement strand
ACGGTGCGCGGCGCGCGGCCGCGGTCGGCCGCGCCGGAGGCCCCGCGGTGACCACGATCCTGCGCCTGCTGCCCGCCGCGCCCCAGTGTGATAGCAATCGCGGTGTTCCCTCCGGCCGCCCCGCCCCTGCGCCCGTCGCTCCGCCGACGAGCGGCTCCGGCGTTCGGGACGGGCGGCCGGAAACGGGCATCCACGACCGACGGCCGGCTCGCCGCGCCGTCCCGAAGCGAGGAGGAGATGCGATGACAAAGCGTGCGTCCCGTAGTCGTTGTCTGCGCGCCCTGGCCTGCGGCGTCCTGGCCCTGGCCCTGCCCCTGGCCGCCGGCGCCTCCGATGTCGGCCTCGCCAAGAGCGACCCGCTCTACCCGGTGCCGGCCGCCGAAGCACCGCGCGGCGTGACGCCGAACTGGATCGACCACATCGACCTCTACGCCACCGGCAGCCAGATGATCGGCCAGGGGGGCTGGGAGGGCTGGAACGGCGATCCGAACGTCGGCGCGCTGACCACCGCCGCCCAGGCACGCAGCGCCCCGAACTCGATCGAAGTGGTGGGCGCCACGGACCTCGTCCACCAGTACGCCGGCTACACCAGCGGCACCTGGACCTTCACCGCCTGGCAGTACATCCCGACCGGCTTCACCGGGCAGTCCTACTTCATCCTGCTCAACACCTATCCGGCGACCGTCAACGGCAACTGGTCGTTCCAGGTGTGTGCCGACGCAGCCGGGGGCGTGGTGCGCGACGACGTGGGCGGAACGTGTTCCGGGGCCGGCGCGACGCTGCCGCTGATCTTCGACCAGTGGGTGGAGATCAAGGTGGTCGTCAACCTCGACACCGACACGCAGACGGTCACCTACGGCGGCCAGCAGCTGTTCAACGGCCCGTGGTCGACCCACATCAGCGCCACCGGCGGCGCAGTCAACATCGCCGCCGTCGACCTGTTCGCCAACACCGGGACGTCGGTCTTCTACGACGACATCTCGCTGTCGAACCTCTCGTTCCTCGACGGATTCGAGAGCGGCGACACGCGGGAGTGGCACACGACGGTCGCCGAGTAAGGCGAGCCGGCGGCGCCGCCTTCAGGCTCCCCGTTCGTAGCCTTCGTCGATCAGCGGCTCGGGGGACCTGCAGGCGGCGACCGCCAGCCGGTCGGCGCGCTCGTTCTCGTCGTGGCCGTCGTGGCCACGGACCCAGACGAAGCGGACCTTGTGTCCGGAGCGTCCGAGCAGGTCGAGCAGGCGCTCCCAGAGGTCGGGGTTGAGCGCCGGCTCCTTGCGGTTGCGCATCCAGCCGTTGGCCCGCCACTTCTTCGCCCAGCCCTGCTGGATGGCGTTGACCACGTACTGCGAGTCCGAGTGGATCACCAGCTCGCACGGCTCGGTGGGCGATTCGATCGCGGCGATCACCGCCAGGATCTCCATCCGGTTGTTCGTCGTCCGCCGGAACCCCCGCGAGAGCTCGCGCTCGTGGCCGTTCCAGCGCAGGATCACGGCGTAGCCGCCCGGGCCGGGATTGCCCGAGCAGGCGCCGTCGGTGTAGGCATCGACCCGTTTCATCGCGCCGCGCAGTCTAGCGGACGCGTGCAACTGGAGGAGTCGCTTACCCCCTTCTCGCGCAGAGACAAGAGACTGGAACGCTTGTGGGTCGGCCGGAGCTCCGGGAACGCCGCTGGCTGCGCTCCGGGCTCGGCTCCCCGGCTCGCCCGGAAGTCAAAGCCTTCGAAGAACCAGCCGGGCTCGCCGGGGCCCCTCTCGCCACTCCGCTCCGCCAGCGGCGTTCCCGGACTCCGTCCGTCGGAGCATTCGTGCCGGTTCGATGCGGCGAACTACGAAGGCGCACGTCGCAGGGGTCGCCCCGGTTCGAGAGAAACGTCGCCTGTCCCCTTTTCCGGGGTTTTCGTGCCTGTCCCTGAATCAGGGGTTTCGGTGCCTGTCCCCGAAATAGCGACTTGGTCTATCGATCCGCCGGCCTCGCCGGCTGCGAGCCGGGGGTCGCCGGGGCGGGCGGCGGTGCCGAAGAGTCCGAGGGGCCCCGTCGGGGCCGTGCTGGCTCTTCGAAGGCTTTGACTCCAGGCCCCGATGGGGAGCCGGACCGAGGCGCCGCCGAGCGCCCCGGCGAGCCCCCGGCGGACACCGGAGTTTCCTTGCCTGTCCCCTTTCGAGGAATTGAGTCGCCTGTCCCCTTTTCAGGGGTTTTGTTGCCTGTCCCCTTTTCGACCGGGGGGAGGGTCAGGGGCGGGCGAGTTCCTGGAGGGAGCGCACGCCGAGGGTGCGGCCGCGCAGGGCGGCGATCCCTTCGACCGCGGCGCTGGCGCCGGTCAGCGTGGTGACGCAGGGGATCTGGTAGCGCACCGCGGCGCGCCGGATGTAGGCGTCGTCGAGCGCCGGGTCGCGGCCGAGAGGAGTGTTGATGACCAGCTGAATCTCGCGGTTGATCATCGCGTCGACCACGTTCGGCCGCCCCTCGTGCACCTTGAGCACATCGCGCACGACGAATCCCTGGTCGCGCAGGAACTCCGCCGTGCCGGAGGTGGCCACCAGCTCGAAGCCGAGCTCGGCGAGGCGGGTGGCGATCGCCACCAGCTTCGGCTTCTCGCGGTCGTGCACCGAGAGAAAGGCGGTACCCGACAGCGGCAGCGCGTTGCCGGCGCCGATCCACGCCTTGGCGAAGGCGGCACCGAAGCGGTCGTCGACCCCCATCACCTCGCCGGTCGACTTCATCTCCGGGCCGAGCAGCGGGTCGACGCCGGGGAAGCGCTTGAACGGGAAGACCGGCGCCTTGACGAAGACCGCCGGCACCGGCGGCTCCTCGGTGAAGCCGATCGCAGCGAGGCTCTCGCCGGCCATCACCCGCGAGGCGACCGCCACCAGCGGCACGCCGACCGCCTTGGCGATGAACGGCACCGTGCGCGAGGCCCGCGGGTTGACCTCGAGCACGTAGAGATCGCCGCGGTGGCGGGCGAACTGGACGTTCATCAGGCCGCGCACGCCGAGCCGCAGGGCGAGTCGTCGCGCGATGTCGCGCATCTCGTCGAGCTCGGCGGCCGTCGCCGTGTGCGGCGGCAGCACCGCCGCCGAATCGCCCGAGTGAACGCCGGCCTCCTCGATGTGCTGCAGGATGCCGCACACCACCGCGCGCTCCCCGTCGGCGACCAGGTCGAGGTCGAACTCGACGGCGTCCTCGAGGAAGCGGTCGAGCAACACCGGCGCGCCGTCGGAGACCTCGGCGGCCACCTCCATGAAGTGGGCCAGCGAATCCTCGTCGTGACAGACCGCCATGGCGCGCCCGCCGAGCACGTAGGAGGGGCGCACCAGCACCGGGTAGCCGAGGCCGCGCGCCACGTCGACCGCCTCGGCGAGCGTCGTCGCCGTGCCGTGCTCGGGCTGGCGGATCCCCTCGTCGGCGAGCAGGGCGCCGAAGCGCCGGCGGTCCTCGGCCAGGTCGATGGCGTCCGGCGAGGTGCCGAGGATCGGCACGCCGTGCGCCTCGAGGCCGCGCGACAGCTTGAGCGGCGTCTGGCCGCCGAGCTGGACGATGACGCCGTCGGGGCGCTCGCGCTCGAAAACGCCGAGGACGTGCTCGAGGGTGAGCGGCTCGAAGTAGAGGCGGTCGGAGGTGTCGTAGTCGGTCGACACCGTCTCCGGGTTGCAGTTGACCATGATCGTCTCGAAGCCGGCCTTGCGCAGCGCGAAGGCGGCGTGGACGCAGCAGTAGTCGAACTCGATCCCCTGGCCGATGCGGTTGGGGCCGGAGCCGAGGATCATCACCTTCTTGCGCGCCGTCGGCTCGGCCTCGTCCTCGGCGCCGAAGGTCGAGTAGAGGTAGGGGGTCTCGGCCGGGAACTCGGCGGCGCAGGTGTCGACCCGCTTGAAGGTGCGGACGATCCCCGCCGCGCGCCGCTTTTCGGCCACCGCCGCCGGCGTCGCGTCGAGAAGATGGGCGACGCGCACGTCGGTGAGGCCGCTCTCCTTGGCGTCGCGCAGCAGCGGCGCGGGCACCGTGTCGAGCGTCCAGCAGTCGAGCTCCGCCTCGAGCGCCACGATGCCGGCGATCTCGCGCAGGAACCAGGGGTCGATCGACGTCGTCCTCGACACCTCCTCGACCGTCCACCCCTGGCGCAGCGCCGCGAAGACGGCGAACAGGCGCTCCCAGTTCGGCGTCGCCAGGCGCTGGCGCAGCTTCACCGGGTCGGCCATGCGCTCCTCGCGCGACGCCGGCGAGCCGTCGAGCTCGAGCGAGGCGAGCGCCTTCATCAGCGCCTCGCGGAAGTTGCCGCCGATCGCCATCACTTCGCCGACCGACTTCATCGAGGTACCGAGCGTCGCCTGGGCGCCGGGGAACTTCTCGAACGCCCAGCGCGGGATCTTCACCACCGTGTAGTCGAGGGTCGGCTCGAAGGCAGCGAAGGTGCGGCCCGTGATGTCGTTGGGAATCTCGTCGAGCGTGTAGCCGACGGCGAGCAGCGCCGCCACCTTGGCGATCGGAAAGCCCGTGGCCTTGGAGGCGAGCGCCGAGCTGCGCGAGACGCGCGGATTCATCTCGATGACGATCCGCTCGCCGGTCGCAGGATCGACGGCGAACTGGATGTTCGAGCCGCCGGTCGCCACGCCGACGCGGCGGATCACCGCGAAGGCGTCGTCGCGCATTGCCTGGTACTCGCGGTCGGTCAGCGTCTGCTGCGGCGCCACGGTGATCGAGTCGCCGGTGTGGACGCCCATGGCGTCGAAGTTCTCCACCGAGCAGATGACGATGGCGTTGTCGGCGTGGTCGCGGATGACTTCGAGCTCGAACTCCTTCCAGCCGAGCACCGACTCCTCGAGCAGCACCCGGTGGACCGGCGAGGCCTCGAGGGCGCCGGAGACGATCTCGTCGAGTTCGTCACGGTTATAGCAGGTGCCGCCCCCCTCGCCGCCGAGGGTGAACGAGGGGCGGACGATCACCGGGTAGCCGATCGACTGCGCGATCTCGCGCGCCTCCTCGGCCGAGCCGGCGTAGCCGGAGAGGCAGACCCGCAGGCCGATCTCCTCCATCGCCTGCTTGAACAGCTCGCGGTCCTCGCCGACCCGCAGCGCGTCGACGCCGGCGCCGAGCAGCTCGATGCCGAGGCGCGCCAGCGTGCCGCGCTCTTCGAGCGCCAGGGCGAGGTTGATGCCGGTCTGGCCGCCGACGGTGGGCAGCAGGGCGTCCGGACGCTCCTTCTCGAGTATCCGCTCGACCACCTCGGGCACCAGCGGCTCGACGTAGGTGGCGTCGGCGAACTCCGGGTCGGTCATGATCGTCGCCGGATTCGAGTTGATCAGGATGACCCGGTAGCCCTCGCGCCGCAGCGCGCGGCAGGCCTGGGTTCCCGAATAGTCGAACTCGCAGGCCTGCCCGATGACGATGGGACCGGACCCGAGGACGGCGATCGAGCGGATATCCGTGCGCTTGGGCATGCCGGCCGGCGATCCTATCAGCGGCCCGGCGGCCGGCGCCGGGCCGCTCAGCGCCGCTTCTGGTACGTACCGACCAGCTCGGCGCGGGCCAGCACGTGCCCTTCCATCGCCCGCTCGAGCGTTGCCCTGGTCGGGCGGCCGAGGTCGCCGAGAAGCGTGTCGAGCGCGTAGAGCTTGAAGAAGTAGCGGTGCCGCCCGATCGGCGGACAGGGGCCGCCCCAGCCGGTGCGGTGCCAGTCGTTGGTCCCCTCGCGCGCCCCGGCGGGCAGCGCCGCCGGCGCCACCGCCTCCGGCAGCCCGGCGGCGTCGGCCGGCAGGTCGTAGACCACCCAGTGCACGTAAACGCGTTGCGGCGCCGCCGGGTCGGGCGCGTCCGGGTCGTCGACGACGAGGGCGAGGCTCCGCGTCCCCGCCGGCGCTCCGGCGAAGGCGAGCGGCGGCGAGAGGTCCGCCCCCTCACAGGTGTACTGCGGCGGAATTTCGCCGTGCGGCGCGAATGCGGTCGAGCGGATCGAGAGCGACATTCCGGCGCCTCCCGCCACCGGCAGCAGCCACAGCACCGATGCCGCGAAACTCCGCCGGCGGCTCACTCGCCGAGTGTACGCCTGCAGCGCCGGGGCGCCCTCAGCGTTCGAGCAGTGACTCGATCGCCCGCGCCGCCACCGCAGCCCCCGAGGCGTCCCCCGGCGCCGGCCGGGGCGCGGCCAGCAGCGCCGGCAGGCGCTCGACCCAGCGGCCGTCGGCGAACTCGCCCGGGTCGAGGGCGAGCACCGGCAGATGGCGGCGCACGAAGCGCTCGAGCACCGCCGTCTCGCGGAAGCGGGGGCGCGGCAGAAAGGCGAAGCGCGTCCCGGCGGCGAACGCTTCGGCCACCGTCGAGTAGCCGAGCTTGCCGACCACGCAGTCGGCGGCGGCGACGAGGTCGGGGTGGTCGAGCGGCGTGCGGTGCGGCAGCAGCAGGAGGTTGCCGCGCCGCTCCGCCCGCTCGGCGCCGACCGGCACCACGAAGTCGACCTCCTCGAGCTTCTGCCAGCGCTCGACAGCTTCGAAGCGCGGCGGCACGCCCCCCATCGAGACGAGCACCAGCGGCCGGCCCGGCGCCAGCCCCAGCCGCTCGCGC
>JAIOJQ010000291.1 GCA_019911865.1 Thermoanaerobaculia bacterium | reverse complement strand
CGCGCGCCCTCAGGCCTTGCGGTCGTTGCCGCCCAGGTACCTCACCAGGAAGACGAAGAGCACCAGGAAGGCGACCAGCAGCAGGTACTCGAGCCCCTTGGTCTCGAAGATGTCGACGTAGGTGTAGGTCTCCATGGCGTCGTCCTCAGGCGGCCTGGCCGGGGCTCGCGAAGTCCGCCGGGCGCGGCGGCGGGAGTTCGTGCGCCTCGCGCAGCACCGGCAGGCGCAGCACGATCCAGCGGAAGACCCAGATCTCGGTGAAGATCACGGTCGCGGTCACCACGTACTCCTGCCAGCTCGGGAAGTAGCGCACCGGCTCCTGCCAGTTGAAAGCGATGATCGAGATGTTGAGCCGGTTGAGCAGGATGCCGATCAGCGCCCCGGCCGCCGCCACGCGGAGCAGGCCGACCCGCCGGTTGCGCACCGCGTAGGTGAACAGCACGCACGGCACGAGGACGAACCCCAGCACCTCGACGAGGTACCAGGCCCCCCAGCCGGTCTGCAGCAGATCCCACTGCCGATCGTGCAGGAAGACCAGCAGCTTGAAGAAGTAGTAGACGAAGAGCGAGATCGCCGCGCCCTTGCCGAGGCCGAGCAGCAAGTCGTCGTGCGAACCGTGCTTCTTGCGGTCGAGCTGGGCGCGGAAGACCCGCTCGCTGATCGAGCCCTCGAGTATGACCATCGACAGCCCGGCGAATATGCTCGAGGCGAAGAAGAGGATGGGGATGAACTCGGTGTACCAGAGCGGGTGGATCTTCGGCTTCGCCATCAGGAAGAGCGCCCCGAGGCCCGACTGATGGAGGGTCGAAAGGGTGACTCCGAAGATGACCGCCCCGAGGGTCATCGCTGAAAGGATGCGGCGCGCCCGCTTCCAGCCCAGCCACTCGGCGACCGCCGGCGAGAACTCCAGGACCTCGGTCAGCATGTAGAGCAGGAAGTGCCAGGAGACGAGGAAGAGCACCGAGTTGTAGCCGAACGAGTTGCCGATGATCGGGTTGATCACGTTCCACGGCCGGCCGAGATCGAGCACCAGCGCGCCGGCATAGAAAACGTATGCGAGCAGTCCGTTGAGCACCGTGGCGCGGACGATCGGATGGTACTTCTCCAGCCGCATCACGTAAACGACGAAGGTCAGCACGTAGGCGCCGCCGGCGAAGGCGACGCCGGTCACCACGTCGAAGCCGATCCACAAACCCCAGGGGTAAGCCTGCGACAGGTTGGTCACCGACCCCAGGCCGTAGATGAAGCGCTGCACGAGGATGCCGATGCCGAGCAGGATCACCGGCACCGATATCAGGTTGAACGGCGTCAGCAGCGGCCCCTTGGGACGCAGCTCGGCGAGCAGGAAACGCAGCAGCGGGCGGCGGGCGGGCTGCTGGGCGACGGGCAGGGTGGTCACGACGAAGCGTCCTCCATGACTTCCGACTTGCGCTCGGCGAGCAGGTGCAGTCCCAGCTGGAGGGCCGGCAGGCCGAACAGCACCAGCGGCACGCCGTAGAGGAAGTCGCGCGTGTATTCGGGATACGGAGTCGTGCCGAGGTCGGTGCGCAGGCCGATCTCCTCGAAGGGCACCGCCGACAGGTAGAGCCATCCGGTACCGCCCACCTCGTGCTCACCGTAGATCTTGTGCACGTAGCGCTCCGGATGGTGGTAGATGCGCAGGCGGGCGATCTCCATCAGCTCCCGCTTGCTGCCGAAGGTGAGCGCGTCGGTCGGGCAGGCTCCCACGCAGGCGGGCTCGAGACCCTCGACCAGGCGTTCGTGACACATCGAGCACTTCTGGATCTTCGGATTCCAGGAGTCGTACTCGAACTTCGGGATGTCGTACGGACAGGAGACCATGCAGAAGCGGCAGCCCATGCACTTGTTGCCGCGCCAGATCACCGGGCCGCTGCGCGTCTTGTACATCGCGTTGGTCAGGCACGCCGCGCCGCAGGCCGGCTGCCAGCAGTGCATGCACTGCTTCTTGACGAACACCTCGCCCTTCGAGGTCTCGAACCGGTTGACCACCGTCCACTGCGTCTCGCTGGTCGGCCGCACCGCGGCCAGGGCATTGTCGTTCTCGATGTCGGGCACCGGCAGGTCGTGGGCCACCGAGCAGGCCCGCTCGCAGGCGCGGCAGCCGATGCACCGGGTGGTGTCGACGAGCACGCCGACGAATTCCTCCGGATCCCCTTCCTGCTCGCCCCGCACGCCGGTACCGGTCAGGCCGGCTCCGGCGATGGTTCCGATCTTGATGAAGTCACGTCGATTCATGGCTTCCTCGCTTGCGGCTCACTGCGTCACCGGAGCCGCGGCCGGAGCGGCCGTCGTCTCCTGCTGCTGATGGCAGAAGGAACACTGGCCGGTCGCCTCGGCGCCCGTCCCCTGTTCGTGGCAGCTCCAGCAACTGCGATGGATCGCCACCTTCACCGTCGGCATCTCGACGTGCGGCCCCGTCGGCCGCTCGGGGTGGCAGGTCGCGCAGCGATCGAGGGCGGCGCGCTCCTTGCTCCCGCCGTGGCAGGTCGCGCAGTCGATCCAGAAATCGTCGAAATAGTCCGGATGCGGCAGCTCGAGACCGACCGCGCTCGTCTCGTGGTGGCAGGCGACGCAGTCGGCACCGAAATCCTCGCTGTGCATGAGGTGGGCGAAGACGACCTCGCCCGCCGTGGACTCCCAGCGGATGGTCTCCGGAGGCGCGGCTGCCGGCGCCCGTTCGTCCTCGGCACGCGAAGCGATCGGCGCGCCGGCGGCCAGCAGCAAACCCGCGATTGCCAGCCACGCGAGCCGCGCAAGGCGTGAAGGTCTTCTCATGGTCACTCTCCGCTTCCGCCCGGCGCCGGTCAGACCGCCGTCGCTTGCGGACGGTTCGGCGTCGGAGCGTCGGGCGCGCCACCTTCCGGTGGCGCCAGGAAGCAGCTGGCGAAGGCACGGCAAGCCGCCCGGCCCTCGACCTCGCCGGGACGCTGCCCGTGCTTCTCGACCGCCGTCTCGCGCGCCAGTCCCCTGGCCAGGCAGTCGCTGAAGCGACGCACCTCCGCCTGATACCACGCCACCGAGTCGGCGCCGATCACCAGCTTCCCGAGGTCCGCGGTGAGCTGATCGGGATGGACGCTGCAGATCCACCCCTGGTCGTAGGGACGCACGCCCATGAGCTCGAGCTGGAACTCGAGGTCGTGATTGACGTGCACCACCTTGCCGCCGACCGGCGCGGTGAAGGAGAGCCGCTCGCCGTCGACCTCGAGCGCGAACAGGGGATCGCCGCGGCGCACCACGATCCCCGGCTCGGGCAGCGAGAGCGCCGTCGGCTTGCCGACCGACTTGTGGAAGAAGTCGTCGAGGCCGATGCGCGCCTCGCCGGTCAGCTCGACCCGCGTCCAGGCGTGCTCGGGAGAGACGTAGACGCCACCGGGCACGTTGATCGCGCGCGGCGAGGCCACGCTGCCGCTCGACGGCGTCACGAGGTGGATCTCGGGCGGCGTCACCCGCTGCTGGCGATCCTGCCGGCGCAGCAGCAGCCGGTTGGCGAACTCGACCAGCTCGTCCTCGGTGAACGGCTTCTGGACGTAATCGACGGCCCCGAAGCGCATCGAGTCGACCGCCGACTCGACCGTCGCGTAGCCGGTGATGATGGCGATGTCGATGTCGGGTCGCAAGTGGTGGACGGCCTTGGTGACGTCGAGCCCGTCCATGCCCGGCATCTTGAGGTCGGTGAAGACGAAGTCGTACTCGTACTTGCGCACCAGGCTCAGCGCCTCCTGGCCGGTCTCCACCGTGTCGACGGAGAACCCGGCAAGAACGAGGATCTTGCGGAAGCTGTCGAGGATCACCGGCTCGTCGTCCACCGCCAGGATGCGGGCCCGGGGCTTCGCGACCTCGACGCGCTTGAGACTCTTCGCCTCGTCGGCGAACTCCAGCCGCAGGCCGATGTCGAGCGCCTTCTGGCGCTCCAGCCGCTGGCGGCCCGCCTCGACGCGCCGCAGCGTCAGGCGCAGGCCCAGGTCGACGACCGCGAAGATGACGACCGTCACGACCACCATCAGGATGACCATGATTGCTTCTCCTCCCCATTGCTCCGCGTCACCTTCGCGAGGACTCCGCGGCACGTCAGTGTGTTGAGCTCCGTCTCCAGGTCGGCCGGCGCGACGCGCGCCAGCCAGCCCGAGAAGAGCGGGTCCCGGTTCAGCAGGTCGGGGTCCTTCCGCAGCGCGGCGTTGACTTCGAGCACGGTGCCGCTCAGCGGTGCCCAGACGCGGTGGATCGACTCGTCCCCGGTGGCGATTTCGACGCATGCCAGGCCCTGCGTCAGGTGATCCCCGGGGCTCGGCAGCCGCAAATCGCGGATGTCGTGGATCAGGTCGGGCCAGCTCTCGGCAAGGCCGATCGTCGCGACTCCGTCGCTGAGCGTGGCCCAGGCGTGCTGGCCGAGAAAGTGCCGCTGCCCGGACGTCCGGCTCTCCCGCCGGGCCGGCCCGGCCGACGGCAGCGAGTGCCAGGCGCCCTGCCCGGCGGCGTGCAGCGCGCGCCGCACGACGCCGAGCAGCTCGGGCACGTCGAAGGGCTTGGGCAGGAAATCGAAGGCGCCCTTCTTGAACGCTGCCAGGGCGTTCTCGATCGTCGCGTAGCCGGTGACCAGGATCACCGGCAGCTCGGGCCGCTCGCCACTGACCCTCTCGAGCAGATCGAAGCCGGAGAAGCCCGGCAGCATGAGGTCGGCGACCACCACCCGGTGGGTGGCGCCGCGCAGGCGGGCGAGCGCCGCCGCGACGTTCTCGACGTGGTCGACCGTCACCCCCTCGGGGCGCAGAATGCGGGCCGCCGCCTCGCGCACCACGGGCTCGTCTTCGACCAGCAGGACGTCGAATTCGCGGCTCACGCGCTCGCCTCCCCGCCCGCGACCGCGGCGGGCCGCGGCACCAGCGGCAGCCGCACGGTGAACGTGGTGCCGCGGCCGACCTGGCTCTCCACCTCGATGGTGCCGCCGTGCTCGCTGACGATGCCCCAGCAGACCGCCAGGCCGAGGCCGGTGCCGCGGTTCTCCTTGGTGGTGAAGAACGGTTCGAAGATCTTGCCGAGGTTCGCCGGCGGAATGCCGACGCCGTTGTCGGCGACCTTGATCTCGGCCACCTCGTCGCCGTTCACCCGTTTGAGGTCGGTGGCGATGAAGATCTGGCGGTCGTCCGACTCGAAGGCGTCGGCGGCGTTGACCAGCAGGTTGATCGCCACCTGTTGCAGCTGCGTGGCATCGGCCGACAGGGAAGGCAGGTCCGGCCGCAGGCTCCGGGTGACCTGGATGTTCTGCACGCTCAGCTGGTTGGCGACCAGGTCGAGGGCCCGTTCGACGACCGCATTGAGGTCGACCCGGGTCTTCTTCGGCGGCACCTGGCGCGCGAAGTCGAGCAGGCCGCGCACGATGTCGCGGCAGCGCTTGGTCTGATGGACGATCGTCTCGAGGTCCTGGCGGGTCTCCTCGTCCGTGGCGCGCTTGAGCAGGAAGCTCGAGTAGGTCAGCACTCCGGTGAGCGGATTGTTGATCTCGTGCGCGATGCCGGCAGCGAGGCGACCGACCGAAGCCAGCTTGTTCGACTGGTAGACCTGGTGGCGGGCCTCGGAGAGCCGCGCCGACATCTGGTTGAACGACTCGGCGAGCTGGCCGAGCTCGTCGCGGCGGTGCACCTCGACGCGATGGTCGAGGTCGCCGGCGGCGATCTTCCCGGTCGCCGCCAGCAGCGACTCGACGGGCTTGCCGACCCAGCGATGGAAGAGCCCCACCAGCAGCAGGCTGATCGCCGCGATGCCGCCCAGCGAAAGGCCGACGGAGATCCGGCGGCCGGCCGCCACCGTGCGATCGACGTCGTCCAGCGACACGGTGACGTCGAGGACGCCGAGGATCCGCTGCGCCGCCGGCGCCAGATGACAACCGGCACCCTCGCAGTCGGCCTCGTTGGCGATCGGCGTGATCACGCCGAGGCGACGGCCACCGGTGGCGTCCTCGAAGACCCGCGTGCGATGGCCGGCCGCCAGCTCCACCGCCGGCTTGCCGGCGGCGTGGCAGCCGTCGCAGGCCTCGCTGCGCTGGTCGGCGCGCGTGCCGACCAGCGCCGGGTCGGGCGAATAGATGACCACCCCGTCCTTGTTGTAGACGCGGATCTTCTCGAGCCCCTCCTGCCGGCCGATCTGCTCGATGATCTCGTGCACCATGTCGCGCTGATTGAGCAGCATCGACTGCCGGGTGGCGTTGCGGATGGTGTCGCTGAGCATCAGCGCCTGGCGCTCGATCAGCCTGCCGAGCTGGCGCTCGCGGGCCCGGCTGTCCACCCACACGAGGGTGCCGAAGACGGCCAGCGAGATGACCCCGACGGCGACCAGGACGCGGAGTACGATGCGCCGTCTCACGGTGCTCCCGCAGCGTACGGCCCTTGCCCCTGCCTGTTTCCGTTCGATGGCACCGGCCCGACCTCACGACTCCGGAGGTGGCGGGGGACCGGCAGGAATTGCCCTGGCTGCGAACGAGCTTCGCGAGATCAGATGGACGGTGCGGCGCCGCGTGCCGCACCGCGAATCCCTCCAGAGCGCTTCAACCGGAGACCCTGCCGCTGCCCCGAATGCCGGGGCCGCCTGCTGTGAGCCTCCGAGCGACATGTTGCGTGAGCCATCTCGGGGGAACAACACCCCGGAGGTGCGGCAGGGTCTCCTGCCTCGCCGGGTAGTGGGCTTTCAGCGAGGGGTGCGGCGTTTCGCCCCGCGATCGGCGCCGCCGCGGATTCGGCGTTAGAGTTGTCAGCGACCGTTCAACGGATGGTCACGATTGCCGATGAGGTGACGCCGCTGACTCCCGCTTCCGCCTCCCCTTTCGACGCCCTTCCCGAGGCCGCCCGGGCGGCGCTGCGCACCATCGGCCGCGAACGCGAGTTCGCGCGCGGCGAGCTGATCATCGCGCAGGGCGCCCGCTGCGCGGGTTTCCACGTACTGCTCGCCGGGCGGGCGAAGATGGTCCGCGACCTGGTCGCCGGACGCACGGTGCTGCTGGGACTTTTCGCGCCCGGAGAGCTCTTCGCTACCGCGCCGGCGCTGTCGGGCGAGTCGAGCGACGCGGCGATCGTCGCACTCGAGCCCTGCCGCACGCTCGAGATCGAGCGCGAGGCACTGCTGGCGCGGCTCGTCGAGGACCCGTCACTGCTCGGGCTGCTGCTTCCCGCCCTGGCCGGTCATCACGTCGAATGCCGCAACTGCATCGTCGAGCTGGCGGGCTACCGGGTCGAGGCGCGCTTCGCCCTGCTCTTCCTGCGCCTGGCGCGCGAGGTCGGCGAGCCGCAGGGCGGCGAGGTGCGGATCCCCGTCCGCCTGACCCGCCAGGAGCTCGCCGACCTCGCCGGCACGACGCTCGAGACCGCCATCCGGGTGTTCAGTCGCTGGCATCAGGCCGGTCTGCTCGAAACGCATCCCGAGGGCTTCCTGCTCCGCGACGTGGCTGCCCTCGAGCGCGCCGCCGACGGCGCCGCCACCCTGCACGGCTAGCGCCGCGGTCTCCTCCGACCGGCCCGCGGCGTGCGCCGTGGCGATTGCCGCAGCGAGCACCAGCAGGGCGCCCGCCTGGTGCGCCACGCCGAGCCCGACCGTGACGCCGGCGAGCAGAGTCGCCACGCCGAGGCCGAACTGCAGCGCCAGCGCCGCCGCGAGCAGGGTGGCGACGCGGCAAAGGCGGCGCGGCGACGGACCGCGGCGAACGGCGAGGACGAAGAGGCCGCCGGCGAGCACCAGCGTCCAGGCCAGCAGCCGGTGGGTGAACTGGATCGTCACCAGGTTGTGGAGCAGATTGAGCGGCGCCGGAGTGAGGGTCCAGAGCCCCGCCGGCACGAAGCTCTCCCCCATGCGCGGGAAGATCTGGAAGAGGACGCCGGCCCGGCTGCCGGCCACCAGCCCGCCGGAGAGCAGCTGCACGAACACCAGCGCGACGAGGCCGCGCGCGGCGGCGCGCAACCGCCGGCCGCGCGCCGTCGGCGCAGGACCCGAGCCGGTGCGCGTCCACTGCCCGAGCGCCAGGCGGAAGAGCAGCGCCAGGATCAGCGTCGCCAGGCCGAGGTGGGCGGTCAGCCGCAGGGCGCTGACGCGCGGATCGTCGACCAGGCCGCTCGCCACCATGAACCAGCCGAGCGCCCCCTGGACGCCGACCAGCGCGACGATGCCGGCCAGCTGCGCAGCGAGCCGGGGCGCGATGCGGCGTCGCACGACGAGGACGACGAGCGGCAGCAGCAGGACGAGGCCGAACAGGCGCGCCAGCAGGCGGTGGGTGTACTCCCACCAGAAGATGGTGCGGAAGCCGTCGAGCGTCATTCCGGGGTTGGCGAGGCGGTACTCCGGGGTCGCCCGGTAGCGGTCGAACTGCGCCTGCCACGCCGCCGCGCCGAACGGCGGCAGGGTGCCGGTGACCGGCTTCCACTCCGGGATCGACAGCCCCGAGTGGGTGAGCCGCGTCGCTCCGCCGACGACCACCAGGACCGCCAGCAGCAGGCAAGCGGCGAAGAGCCAGAGGGCGAGCGGGCGCGAGGGGGCTACGGGAGGGCGCACTGACCCGGCAATCTCCGCCGGGCGCTGCGCAGCGCCTATGACGGCAATCATGTAGGGTGAGGCCGGCGCATGCTCGACTGTGCCCCGGCATCGCCCGAGGCCGCTCCCCATCCACCCTTTTCCGCGTTTCGAGGCCCACTTCATGACCGCAGCCATGGCACTACCCCGCCTCATTCAGGGCGGCATGGGCGTCGGCGTCTCCAACTGGTGCCTGGCCGCCGCCGTCACCGGCTGCGGCCAGCTCGGCGTCGTCTCGGGGACGGGGCTCGACACCCTGTTCGTGCGCCGCCTGCAGGACGGCGACCTCGGCGGTCACCTGCGCCGTGCCATGGCGCACTTCCCGCTCCCCGAGGTCGTCACCCAGGTGCTCGAGAAGTACTTCCGCCCCGAGGGCCGGCGCGCCGACGCTCCCTACCGGTCGCTCGCCCGGTACGAGCTGGCGGTCGGCAAGCTGCGCCAGCAGATCACCGTGCTGGCCAACTTCGTCGAGGTCCACCTCGCCCGCGAGGCGGGCGGGGGACCGGTGGGCATCAACCTGCTGACCAAGATCCAGCTGCCCAACCTCGCCTCGCTCTACGGCGCCATGCTGGCCGGCGTCGACTGGGTGCTGATGGGGGCGGGCATCCCGCGCGAGATCCCGCGCGCCCTCGACGAGCTCGCCGCCCAGCGCCCGGCGACCCTGCAGCTCGACGTCGAGGGGGAGACGGCGAGCGGCGAGCGGATCCTCTTCGACCCCGCCGCCTGCGGCTTCGACACCGACCGCCCCCTGGCGCGGCCGCGCTTCCTGCCGATCGTCGCATCGAACTCGCTGGCCACCATGCTGGCGCGCAAGTGCGCCGGCGGGGTCGACGGCCTGGTGGTCGAGCTGCCGGTGGCCGGTGGCCACAACGCGCCGCCGCGCGGCGAGCTGCAGATCAACCAGCGGGGCGAGCCGGTCTACGGCGAGCGCGACCGGGTCGACCTCGACCGGATCGCCGCCCTCGGCCTGCCGTTCTGGCTGGCCGGCGGCTACGGCACTCCGGCACAGGTCGAGGCGGCGATGGCGAGCGGCGCCGCCGGGGTGCAGGTCGGCACGCTGTTCGCCTGGTGCCGGGAGTCCGGCATCGCCGACGAGCTCAAGCGGCAGGTCATCGCCGCGGCGCTCGGCGGCCAGCTCGACGTGGTGACCGACGCGGTCGCCTCGCCAACCGGTTTCCCGTTCAAAGTGGTTCAGCTGCCCGGCACGATCTCGGAGGCGGAGAGCTACGCGCGGCGCTCGCGCGTCTGCGATCTCGGCTACCTGCGCAGCGCCGTGCGCCTCGACGGAGAGATCGCCTGGCGCTGCGCCGCCGAGCCGGTCGCCGACTTCGTCGCCAAGGGCGGCGAGGAGGCCGGCACCGTCGGTCGCAAGTGCCTGTGCAACGCCCTGCTCGCCACCGCCGGCCACCCGCAGCAGCGGCCGCGCAGCGAGGCCGAGGCACCGTTGCTGACCAGCGGTGACGAGCTGCGCGAGCTGGGCGGCTTTCTCGCCGGCCGCACCGACTACGGCGCCGCCGACGTCGTCGCGCACCTGCTCGCCCCGGTCTCCGTCCCCTCCTGAGCCGCGGCGGGCCGGGCGGGCGCCCCACTCAGCGGGCCGCGGCCACGCCTTCGATTTCGACCAGCAGATCGGCGCGACAGATGTCGGCCTCGAGGAAAATCGCCGGCGTGGCCGGCGACAGCCACGGGTCGAGGGCGGCGCGCGCCGCTGCCAGGTCGGCGCCCGAGCGCAGGTAGATCTTGACCAGATCGAAGCCGGCCAGGCCGACCGGCGCGCCCTCCCCCCGGGGCGTCTGCCGCGCCTCGGCCAGCACCCGCTCGATGTTGCGCTGCGTCTCGGCGAGTTGCCCGGCGAGCGCGCCGGGGTGCCAGGTGGCGTGGCCGACGACGCTCGCCGTGCCCGACAGCAGCAGCAGGCCGTCGCCCAGCGTCGCACGGCTGAAGCTCGGCGGCACCGGCCCGTAGCGCCGCGGGTAGCGCCAGGCGGGCACCTGCCGCGGATTCTCGAGATGGTGCGGCGCGGGCAGCGCCGCGCCGGTGGCGAGAAAGACGGTATACAGCCGATCGCCGGGAGCGCCGACCGCCGAGGAGGCGGGGAAGCCGGCCGCAGCCTCGTCGCCGCCGCGCGCCGCGAACGCCTCGGCGCGGCCGCGGTTGAACAGCCGGTAGCGCTCGCCCCCCGCCTGCCGTTCGTTGATCCCCGGCAGGTAGTTCCAGACCCGCAGCAGCCGCGGAAAGCCGCGCTCGGCGAGCAGGTCCAGGATCGCATCGAATTGCTGGCGCGTCACCGCCGCCAGGTCCTCGCCGGCGGCCACCGTGCGGCAGCCGGCCAGCCGCTCGCCGTCTTCGCTCCAGGCAAGGTCGCCGCGCGCGAACGAGCGCACCGGGGAGGCCGAGAGCCAGCGCTCGACCACCGGCGGCCCGCCCAGCAGCCGGTTGGGGACATCGAGGCGAGGCGGCGCGCCGGCCGCGGGCGCTGCCGCCGCGCCGCCGTAGACCACCTCGAGCAGCGTCCCGGCGGGCGGCGTCCGGAGCGCCTCGCGGGTGAGCTCGAGGCGCACGCCGATCGCCCGCTCCGCTGCCGCCTCCACCCCGCCTGCTTCCCTCACTTGCCTCCTCCGCGTTGCCACACCGCCGCGCGGTGCGCTGAACCGGGAATCCTAGGGGGTGGGTCGGCACCCCGACATGACCGCCGTCAGGTTGCTGGCCCGGCGCCGCGCCCGGCGCGCCGGCGCATAGACTCGGCCGCGTGCCGCCCCTCTCCCGGCTGCTCGCCCTCGCGCTGGTCGCCACTGCCGCCGGCGCCGACGGCCTGACCCCGCGCGAGCAGGCGCTGGCCGCCGCGGCCGGCGCCGGGATCGACGAGTCGATCGCCCTGCTCGAGCGTGCGGTGAACCTTAACAGCGGCACCCTCAATCCGGCCGGCGTGCGCGCCGCCGGCGAACTGTTCGCCGGCGAGTTCGAGCGCCTCGGTTTTGTCGTCCGCCGGATCGACGGCACGCCGTTCGGCCGCGCCGGCCACTGGATCGCCGAGCGCGCCGCCGCCCGTCCGGGGGCACCGAAGGTGCTGCTGATCGGCCACCTCGACACGGTCTTCGAGCCCGACCATCCGTTCCAGCGCTTCGAGCGGCTGTCGCCGGAGGCGGCGCGCGGCCCCGGCGTGATCGACATGAAGGGGGGCGTGGTGGTGATGCTGCGCGCCCTCGCGGCGCTGGCCGAGGTCGGCGAGCTCGAACGGCTCCACCTGGTCGCCGTGCTGCACGGCGACGAGGAGAGCGCCGGCCGGCCGCTCGAGCTGGCGCGCGCCGACCTGCGCGCCGCCGCCGCGGGCGCCGACGTGGCGCTCGGCTTCGAGGACGGCGACGGCAATCCGGCGACCGCCGTGGTGGCGCGGCGCGGCTCGACCACCTGGCGGCTCGAAGTCAGCGGTACGCCGGCCCACTCGTCGCAGATCTTCCAGCCCGGCGTCGGCGCCGGCGCCATCCTCGAGGCGGCGCGCATCCTCGACGGGTTCGCCGCGCGGCTCGCCGCCGAGACCGACCTCACTTTCAACCCCGGCCTGCTGCTGGCCGGCGGCGAGGTCGATTTCGACGCCGCGCTGGCGCGCGGCGCGGCGAGCGGCAAGAGCAACATCGTCGCCGCCCGGGCGGTGGCGACCGGCGACCTGCGCGCCGTCACCCCCGAGCAGCTGGCGCGGGCGCGCGCCGCGATGCTCGAAGTCGTCGCCCGGCCGTTGCCCGGCACCTCGGCGACGCTCGCCTTCGACGAGGGCTACCCGCCGATGGGCGCCCGCGAAGGGAACCTCCGGCTGCTGGCGCTCTACGACCAGGCGAGCCGCGATCTCGGCCACGGTCCGGTCGCCGCGGTCGATCCGCGCAACGCCGGCGCCGCCGACATCTCCTTCATCGCCGCCGACGTGCCGATGGCGCTCGACGGGATCGGCCTGATGGGCCAGGGCGGCCACACCGCCGGCGAGACGGCCGACCT
Organism: Thermoanaerobaculia bacterium; assembly: GCA_019911865.1. GTDB lineage: Bacteria > Acidobacteriota > Thermoanaerobaculia > Multivoradales > JAGPDF01 > JACTMI01. The sequence continues at coordinate 911 of JAIOJQ010000291.1, read as the reverse complement.
GGCGACGCTGCCGATGCAGGCGCGCCGCGCCGCCCTGCTGCTCTCCCGCCTCGCCGGCCCGCCGCGCTGAGCGCGCCGCCGGCCCTCAGCAGGACGGCTCGACGATCTCGATCCGGTCGGGCGTGTTGGGGACGATGCAGAGGAACTCGAACGGCGCCTCGACCACCGCGTACGAGTGGCGGGCGCCGGCCGGGATGTAGAGCACGTGGCCGGCCGCCACCTCGTGCACCTCGTCCTCCACCGTGACGCGCGCCCGGCCGCAGAGGACGAACTGCTCGTGCTCGACCGCGTTGGTGTGCAGCGGCATGCCGCCCCCTTCGCCCATGCGGAAGCGGCGCAGGGCGAAGTTCGGCGCCCCGTCGGCGGGGCCGACGAGCATCTGCATCTCGGTGGCGGCGCCGGCGGCGACGCGCTGCCCGGCGACCTCGTCGGCGCGCCGGACCGTGGCGCGCAGCAATTGCGATTCGCTCATCGGAACTCCTCCGGGACGGCGGCCGCTCGCGCGGCCGCCGCTGATCTCCAGACCTCGGATTCAAGCCGGTGACCGGGGTCATGGGCGCGAATCTCCACGCCCCGCCGCAAGCATACCGGCAGATCAGAGCGCGTGGCCCCTGACCGCGGCTCGTGCCACCGCTTGCGAGCGTCGACCTCCAAGACGCGCGGGCCCACGACGCCTCCACGGCCGGACAACACGGCCGACTCGCAGGCGACCCACGAGAGTCGATTCACGGGCGCGTGCCATGGATTGGCTTGCCCCCAGGAAGTTCTACTCCAGATTCTCGGTTGGTGAGAATTATGTAGTAGCGTTTTCGTCATGAAACTTCCAGACAGTCGGAAACGACAAGCACCGCAGACATTCCGAGTGTGGATCACGGCGCTCGCCGTTGCGCTTTCCGCCCTCGCTCAAAGTG
>JAIOJQ010000290.1 GCA_019911865.1 Thermoanaerobaculia bacterium | reverse complement strand
CCCCAGCACCGGCTCGGCCGACGCCGCGCGGTCGGCGAGGTCGAGCCAGCCGATGCGCACGCCGCGCTGGCGCGCCGCCGCGAACAGTGGCGCGAAGGCCTCAGGCTCTTCGCTCACCGCCACCAGCGCCATGCGCTTCATCGCGCCTCCTCCGGGTAGATCAGGATCTCGCGCCGCTCGGCGCGGAAAGCCTCTTCGTCGGCCGTCCAGGTGGCCATCCAGGCGTCGAGGCCGGCGGCGTCGCCGGCGTCCAGCGCCTCGCGCGGCGCGGCGCTGCCGGCCAGCAGGTCGATCGCCGGCCGGTCGGTGACGAACTCGTAGGGCGCCGCGCGCCAGGCGAAGTTCCCGGCCGCTACCCGGTGCAGCGCCGCCAGCACCTCGATGCCGATCCGCAGGCCGGCCACCCGGCGCGGCGAGATCACCGCCAGCTCGACGCCGCCGCAGACCTCGCCGCGGTGCTTCTGATGCCAGGGGCGGAAGCAGGTCGGCAACGCCCGCACGCCGAGCGGCGCCAGCGGCGCGAGCGCCGAGGCGAGTGCCACCGGATCGACCCCGGGCCCGCCGAAGAGGCGGAAGGGGCGGGTGGTCCCGCGGCCCTCCGAGAACTCCGTCGCTTCGAGCAGGCAGAGCCCCGGGTAGAGCAGCGCCGTCGCGAAGTCGGGCATGTTCGGCGACGGCGCGATCCAGGGTCGCCCGAGGTCGCTCCACATCTGCCCCCGCCGCCACCCCTCCATCGCCACGAAGGCGACGCGCTCCTCCGCCCAACCGCGCCGTCGCCCCTCGAGCCGGACGATCTCGCCGAGGGTCAGACCGTGGCGCACCGGCATCCGGAAGGCGCCGACGAAAGAGTCGAATCCGGGCTCGGGGAGGTTGCCCTCCACCACCTCGCCGCCGAGCGGGTTGGGGCGGTCGAGCACCAGCACCTCGAGGCCCGCCGCGAGCGCCGCCTCCGCCGCCCAGACCGCCGTCGCGGCATAGGTGTAGTAGCGCGTGCCGATGTCCTGCAGGTCGATCACCAGCAGGTCGAGGCCTTCGAAGGCGCGCCGGTCGGGCACCAGCGAGGAGGCGTCGTCGCCGTAGAGCGAGACGATCGGCACGCCGCTCCACGGGTCCACCTGATCGGCGCTGGCGACCATGTCCTGCTCGACGCCGTGGAATCCGTGCTCGGGGCCGAACAGGCGCTCCGGACGGCTGCCTGTCTCGGTCAGCGCCAGGTGGACCGGCCGCAGATCGCCGGTCACCGCGGCGCCGTGGGCGAGCAGACCGAAGCGGCGCCCGGCGAGGCGCCGCGGATCGGCGAGCAGCCGGTCGAGCCCGGTGGCGATCACGGCTGGCGCGACCAGTCGCCGCTGCGGCCGCCGCTCTTGGCGTCCATCCGCAGGTCGGTGATGACCGCCGCGCGGTCGACCGCCTTGACCATGTCGTAGATCGCCAGCGCGGCCGCCGAACAGGCGACCAGGGCCTCCATCTCGGCGCCGGTGCGCGCCGTTGCGACGACCGCGGAACGCACCCGCAGGGCGCCCGCCTCGCGCTCGAAGTCGAGATCGACGCGATCGAGCGGCAGCGGGTGGGCGAGCGGGATCCAGTCCGCCGTCCGCTTGGCGGCCTGGATCCCGGCGAGGCGCGCCACGGCAATGGCGTCCCCCTTGGGAAGCGCGGCCAGGCGGTCGAGCGTCGACTCGGCGAGGTGGATGCGACAGGAAGCGCGCGCCTCGCGGCGCGTCACCGGCTTCGCCGAGACGTCGACCATGCGGGCGCTGCCGCTCGCGTCGAGATGGGTGAAGGAATCGCCGTCGGCGGCCATGAACGGCGACGATGCTAGCACCGGCAAACGCACGAAAGCCCCGCGACCGATGAGGTCCCGGGGCTTTCGTGGCGGCCGCGGATCCAGGTGGAGCGCGGAACGCCTCGCGGCGTGCCGCCGGCCGTCGGAGGAAGGCTCAGCGGCCCTTGTTCAGGGAGTCCTTGAGCTCCTTGCCGATCTTGAAGCGGACGTTCTTGCTCGCCTTGATGGTGATCGTGGCGCCGGTGGCGGGGTTGCGGCCCTTGCGCGCGGCGCGCTTGGAGACACTGAAGCTGCCGAAGCCGGGGACCTGAACGCGGTCGCCCTTCTTGAGCGCCTTCGAGATCGCCTCGATCGCGGCGTCGAACGCCTCGCCGGCGGCCTTCTTGGTCAGTCCGTCCACGGAATCGGCAATGTGCTCGACGATGTCTGCCTTGCTGGCCATTCTTCCTCCTGTGCGAAATGGATCGCGGTTGGAACTTCGCCGAGGACTGTAAGGCAACCGTGGAAGCCTGTCAATACAGGCTTTCGCGCCATTCGGTCGGATCGTGAATCGTCACTTCCGGCGGCGCCAGACGGCCACCGAGAAGCCGTCGTGGCCGTCGCCCGGCAGGACCCGCCAGCGGCCCGCCGCCTGGCGCCCCGCGGTCACCACCGGATCGTCGACGGCCAGCGGATCGGCGACGTAACCTTCTCTCGCCGCGAGAAATCGCCGCGCCACCTCTTCGTTCTCCTCCGCCTCGACCGAACAGGTGACGTGAACCAACAGGCCTCCCGGGCGCACCGCCGGAGCCAGCGCGAAGAGCATCGCCAGCGCCGCGTCGGCGAGCCGCGCCAGTTCGCCGGCGCGAAAGCGCCAGCGCAGCTCCGGATGCCGCCGCAACGTGCCGGTGCCGCTGCACGGCGCATCCAGCACGACGCGGTCGAAGCTCGCCGGCCGCCAGGGAGGATGCGCCGCGTCGGCCGCCACCATCGGCAGCGCGCGGCCGAGACGGATCAGGTTGGCGCGCAGGCGGGCCAGCCGGCGCGGCGCCAGGTCGGCGAGCAGGACGCTCGCTGCCGGCTCGGCGGCGAGGATCGCCAGACCCTTGCCTCCGGGGGCGGCGGCGGCGTCGAGCACCCGCTCGCCGGGCCGCGGCGGCGGCACCAGCGCAGCGGCCTGACTCGCTTCGTCCTGGACGTAGAAGTCGCCGCGCGCGAAGGCGAGCGAAGCGAGCGCCTCGGGCGACCCGAGCACCAGAGCCCCGGGCGCCAGGACGCCGGATGCCGAAGCGATCCCTTCGTCGGCGAGCGCGGTCCGCAGCGCCTCGCGACCGCCGCGATCGGCGAAAGCGAGGGCGTGCGGCGCGCGCGGCCCGTTGCCGGCGGCGAGCATCCGGCTGGCGGCGGCGAGTCCGAAGCGGTCGATCCAGCGCGCCACCAGTTCGGGCGGGTGGCTCTGCTCGATCGCCAGGCGGAGCACCGGGTCCGTGGCCTCGACCGGCCAGGCGTCGAGTCCGCCGGCGGCGGCGATGCGACGCAACACCGCGTTGACGAAGCCGGCGGCGCGTCCGCCGCCACGCCGACGCGCCTCGCCCGCCGCGGCATCGACCGCGGCATGCGCCGGGACGCGGTCGAGCGTCAGCAGCTGACAGGCACCGACGAGCAGCACGGCGCGCAGGCGCGGGTCGATGCGCGCCATCGGCCGCCCGCTCGCCCGCGTCACCACGTCCTCGAGGCGCAGCTTCCAGCGCAGCGTGCCGTAGACCAGCTCGGCGAGCAGGCGGCGGTCGCGCTCGTCCAGCGTCGCTGCGGCGCGCGCCAGCAGCCCTTCGGCCGACGAGCGCGACGCGAGCGTCCGTTCGACCACCCGCACCGCCGCGGCGCGCACGTCCGGCGCCGCCTGCCGCCGCACCCCGGGGTCCATCGTCAGGACACCGGCATGCCGGCAGCGAGGCGCAGACCGTTGGCGAGGTCGCGGCCGCTCACCGGCCGGCCGCCCGGACGCTGCAGGCGCAGCAGGTCGAGCGC
>JAIOJQ010000289.1 GCA_019911865.1 Thermoanaerobaculia bacterium | reverse complement strand
TCAGCCAGGTGGCGGCCCAGCGCCGCGCGGTCTGACCGAACGAGAGCGGCTCGGCGACCTGGCGATCCTCGGAGCGGTCGGCGTGCTGGCCGCTGCAGGCGCCGGCAGGCTCGGCGCGCCGCTCGGCGCCGGCAGCCTGCCCGGCCTGCTCCTCTTCCTGCTCGCCTGGAGCTTTCTCTACTTCGTCGTCTCGCTGGCCTTCTGGGGTCAGACTCCCGGCATGGCCTGGGCCGGGCTGGTCGCTCATACCGGTGTCGCCGAGCCGCTCTCGTTCGGTCAGACCGCGCGGCGCTGGGCCGCCACCTGGCTGACCTGGGCGCTCGCCGGCCTGCCCGGGCTGCTGGCGCTCTCCGGCGGCTCGCTCGCCGATCGGCTCTCCGGCTCGCGGACTTACGAGCTCGAGCTCGCCGGCTCTTCGTAGCGGCGCCGCCCCACCGCCAGCGCGATCCAGAGATTGCCCGCCGCGCTCGCCACCGCGAAGGCGACGAGCGGCGGCACGCCGGGCAGCAGCGCCGCCACGCCGCCGAGCTGGTAGAGGAACCCCGCCTGCCGCATCGCTGGCAGGGCGAGAGAGCCGAGGGCGAAGAACGAGTGCCCGAGCAGGAGCAGCCAGAGGCCGGGCAGGAAATGCGCCCCCCCGAGGGCGAGGAGAACCGCCGAGAGCGCCGCGCCCACCAGCGACAGGTTGCCCTGCAGCGACATCGCCCAGCCGCCGAGCGGGCTCGCGCCGCTCCGCCGGCGGGCCGCCAGCAACGCGCCCCCCTCGATCAGGCCGCCGAGCAGAATGGCGCCGCACCAGAGCAGCACGACGCCGCGCAGGTCGGCGAGGCGCCCGGCGACGGGGGTGAGCAGCGCAGCCGCCGGCAGCAGCGCCGCCCAGGCGAGCCAGGAGACAGGGGTCGAAAGGTAGGGTCGGCTGGCGGCGGCGAAGGCCCGGCGCACCGCCGCGAGGTCGTCCTCGCCGCGCGGCGTGGCAAGGGCGGATCCGAAGGCCGGCTCGTACTCGGACACGCGGCGACTCCGGCGGCCGGGGCCCGCGCCCGTCTCAGCCGCGGGCCTTGCGGCCCAGGGCACGGGCGCGATCGAGCGCCCGCTGCTTCTTCTTCCACGCCTCGTCGGCGCCGGCCGGCAGCAGGCGGGCCGCCTCGAGCTCGTCGCGCGCCCCGGCCGCGGTGAGCTGGCCGGGCTCGAGGGCCTCCTCGGTGAGCACCGACAGGCGATCCTCGATCATCTGCGCGAAGCCGCCCGAGACGAAGAGCGACCGCCGTCCGCCGCCGGCCTCCTCGAGGCGCAGTTCACCCGCGCCGAGCTGCACCAGCAGCGGCGCGCGCCGCGGCAGGATGCCCATCTCGCCGTCGTAGGCGGGCAGCGCCACGGACTTCACCTCGGCGGCGAGGACTTCGCGCTCGGGGGTGACCACGGAGAGGTGAAAGGTGCCGGCGGCCATCGGCTCAGTCCTTCATCGTCTCGGCCTTGGCGGCCGCCTCTTCGATCGACCCGACGTACATGAAGGCCTGATCCGGCAGGTGGTCCCACTTGCCGTCGCACAGTTCCTCGAAGGAGCGGATGGTGTCCTCGCGCTTGCAGTAGATCCCCTTGAAGCCGGTGAACTGCTCGGCGACGAAGAAGGGCTGCGAAAGGAAGCGCTCGATCTTGCGCGCCCGGCGGACGATGAGCTTGTCGTCCTCGGAGAGCTCGTCGACGCCGAGGATGGCGATGATGTCCTGCAGGTCCTTGTAGCGCTGGAGGATCTGCTGCACGCGGCGGGCCACCATGTAGTGGCGCTCGCCGAGCACGTCGGGGGCGAGGATGCGGCTCGACGAAGCGAGCGGATCGACGGCCGGGTAGATGCCCTTCTCGGCGATCGAGCGCTCGAGGTTCACCGTCGAGTCGAGGTGGGTGAAGGCGTTGGCCGGCGCCGGGTCGGTGTAGTCGTCGGCCGGTACGTAAATCGCCTGGATGGAGGTTACCGCGCCCCGGGTGGTCGAGGTGATGCGCTCCTGCAGCTCGCCCATCTCGGTCGACAGCGTCGGCTGGTAACCGACGGCCGACGGCATGCGGCCGAGCAGCGCCGAGACTTCCGAGCCTGCCTGGGTGAAGCGGAAGATGTTGTCGATGAACAGCAGCGTGTCGGCGCCGGTCTGATCGCGGAAGTGCTCGGCCATGGTCAGCGCCGAGAGCGCGACGCGCAGGCGCGCGCCGGGCGGCTCGTTCATCTGGCCGAACACCATGACCGTCTGGTCGATGACCGACTTGCCGGTGTCGCCGATCTTGGCCTCCTGCATCTCGAGCCAGAGGTCGTTGCCCTCGCGGGTGCGCTCGCCGACGCCGGCGAAGCAGGAGTAGCCCGAGTGGAAGCGCGCCAGACGCGCGATGAGCTCCTGGATGATTACCGTCTTGCCGACGCCGGCGCCGCCGAACAGGCCCGCCTTGCCGCCGCGCACCAGCGGGCAGAGCAGGTCCATCACCTTGATGCCGGTCTCGAAGATCTCGGTCTTCGACGACAGGTCGGCCAGCTCGGGCGGCGACTGGTGGATCGCCCGCCGCGCCTTGGCGTGCACCGGGCCGCGGTCGTCGATCGGCTCGCCGACCAGGTTGAAGACGCGGCCGAGGGTCTCGATGCCGACCGGCACGGTGACCGGGGCGCCGGTGTCGAGGACCTGCTGGCCGCGCATCAGGCCGTCGGTCGAACCGAGCGCCACGGCGCGCACCTGGCCGCCGCCGAGATGCTGGGCGACCTCGCACCACAGGGTCTCCTTGACCGTCTCGCCGAGGACGGTGCGCCCGACCTCGATCTGCAGCGCGTTGTAGATCGCAGGGAGCTGGTCCTCGTCGAACTGCGCGTCGAGGGTCGAACCGATCACCTGGGTGATGCGGCCGTGGTTGCCGGCGGTGCTGGGAGTCGTCATCTGGAAACCTCTCAAGCCAGGGCGTTGGCGCCGCCCACGATGTCGAGCAGCTCCATCGTGATGTGGGTCTGGCGCGCCCGGTTGTACTTGCGGGTCAGGTTCTTGATCATCTCTTCGGAAGCGTCGGTGGCGGCCTTCATCGCCGCCATGCGGGCGATCTGCTCGGACACCGCCGCGTCGAGGACGGACTGGAAGAAGCGCACGCGGACGGTCGCCGGAAGCAGCTCGCCGAGCAGCGTCTGCGGGTCGGGCCGGAACTCGTAGTCGACCGGTGCCGCGACGCCCTCGTCGCCGGCGTGACCCGCCTCGAGCGGCAGCAGTCGCGCCACTTCCGGACGCTGCCGGCCGGCCGAATAGAAGCGCATGTAGGCGACCTCGACGCCGGAGATCCGGCCGGCGAGAAAGTCCTCCATCAGCTGCGCCGCGACCTTCTCGACCTGCTCGTAGCGCGGCACGTCGCCGATCGTGGTGTCCTGCACGGCCATCGGCTGGCGCTGGAAACGGAAGTAGGCGATCCCCTTCTTGCCGTGAACGCGCAGCTCGACGGCCCGCCCGCCGGCGCGCAGCTCTTCGGCCCGCGCCTGCGCGGCGCGCAGGACATTGGCGTTGTAGCCGCCGCACAGCCCACGCATGGAGGTGATGACGACGAGGGCCACGGGCGCGTCCGGATTCGGCGTCGCCATCAGCGGATGGCGGATCTCGCCGACGCCGCGCGCCAGATCGGCCACCAGCTCGGCGAGCTTCTCGGTGTACGGGCGCGAGGCGACGGCGCGATTGAACGCCGCCTGGAAGCGTGCCGTGGCGATCAGCTGCATCGTCCGCGTGATCTTGCGGATGTTGCGGACCGCCTTGCGGCGCTTGACGAGGAGTCGACGATTGGCCATCAGTTCACGTCCGCCCCGTTCAGGGCTTGACCGCCTCCGCGGCGCGCTTGAGCCACTGCGCCTTGAAGTTGGTCAGCACCTCGAGCAACCGCTTCGACAGCTCGCCCGGCAGGTCTCCCGTGCGTCGCATCTCCTCGAGGATCTCCGGGAACTCGTTGCGCACGTGGGTGAGCAGGTCGGTCTCGAAGGGGAGTACGTCCGGAATCGGCAGGTCGTCGAGCACGCCCTGGGTGCCGGCGAAGATCGACACCACCTGCTCGAAGGTGTCGTAGGGCCGGTACTGGGGCTGCTTGAGCAGCTCGACCATCCGCTTGCCGCGATCGAGCTGCTTCTGGGTCGCCGCGTCGAGGTCGGTGCCGAGCTGGGCGAACGCCTCGAGGGAGCGGAAGGAGGCGAGGTCGAGACGCAGCGTGCCGGCGATCTTCTTCATCGCCTTGCGCTGCGCGTTGCCGCCGACGCGCGACACCGAGATGCCGACGTTGACCGCCGGGCGCACGCCGGCGAAGAAGAGGTCGGGCTCGAGGTAGATCTGTCCGTCGGTGATCGAGATCACGTTGGTCGGGATGTAGGCCGAAACCTCGCCCTCGAGAGTCTCGATGATCGGCAGCGCCGTCATCGAGCCGCCGCTGTCGGGGAAGCGATGGACGCGGTAGGCGTCCTTGTCCTCCAGCGTGGCGAGGAAGGCCTCGGCGCGATGCCGGCCGTGCGGGCGGTGGAACAGCCCGAGCTCGTCGTCCGGCCGCTGGTCTTCGGGCGCCGCGAGCCCCTGGGGGTGCTGCACCGCCCTGGCGCGATCGGTCGAGTCCGCGGCCAGGTCCTTCGGCACCACCGCGTACTCCTCGCGCAGCTTGACGGCGCGCTCGAGCAGGCGGGAGTGGAGATAGAAGACGTCGCCCGGGTAGGCCTCGCGGCCGGGCGGGCGGCGCAGCAGCAGCGACAGCTGCCGGTAGGCGGCCGCCTGCTTGGTCAGGTCGTCGTAGACGCACAGGGTGGCGCGCCCCTGGCCGTACATGAAGTACTCGGCCATCGCGGCGCCGGCGTAAGGAGCGATGTACTGCAGCGGCGCCGGATCGGAGGAGCCGGCCGAGATGACGATGGTGTAGTCCATCGCGCCGACCTCGCGCAGCTTCTCGACGATGCCGACCACCGTCGACTCCTTCATGCCGATCGCCACGTAGACGCAGATGACGCCCGTCCCCTTCTGGTTGATGATGGCGTCGATGGCGATCGCGGTCTTGCCGGTCTTGCGATCGCCGATGATCAGCTCGCGCTGGCCGCGGCCGATCGGGATCATCGAGTCGATCGCCTTGATGCCGGTCTGCAGCGGCTCGGTGACCGGCTGGCGCTGCGCGATGCCGGGCGCCTTGTACTCGAGCGGTCGCCGGTGCGGCGTTTCGATGACTCCCTTGCCGTCGAGCGGCCGGCCGAGCGGATCGACGATGCGGCCGATCATCGCCTCGCCGCAGGGAACCGAGAGGAGCTCGCCGGTGCGGCGGACCTCGTCGCCCTCCTTGATTTCGAGGAAGTCACCCAGGATGACGACGCCGACCGAGCTCTCCTCGAGGTTGAACACCTGCCCGTAGGCGCCGTTGGCGAACTGCACCAGCTCGCTGGACATGGCGTTGGAAAGCCCGTAGACACGGGCGATGCCGTCGCCCACTTCGAGCACCTTGCCGACTTCGGCCAGGTCGAGCTCGGTGCGGAACGAGCGGATCTCCTCGGCGATGACCGAGCTGATCTCGTCGACGCGGAATTTCATCTCTTCTCCTCGGAAAGCTGGGTTCTGCCCTGAATGATCTCCCGGGTGGCGCGCTCGAGGAGCGCGTGGCGCATCCTCTCGAGCCTCGTCCGGAGACTGGAATCGAACTTGGAATCACGCACCCGCACCACCAGGCCGCCGAGCAGCGACGGATCGATACGCTCGATCAGCCGCGCCTCGAGCCCGGTGCGCCGGCGCACCGCCGCGGCGACGCGCTCGCGCTCGGCCCCGCCGAGCGGCGCCACCGAGACGACCTCGACGTCGACGATGCAGCGCGCCGCCTGCAGGGCGGCGCGGTAGGCCCGCGCCACCGCCGGCAGCAGGCCGGCCCGTCCTTTGCGATCGAGCACCTGGACGAAGTCGGCGAACACCTCGCTGACCCGGCCGCGCAGGATGCGCTCGAAAGCGGCGCGACGCTGGTCGGCCGCGCCGATCGACGAGAGGAAGACGCGCGCGAAGCCGGGGTTCTCCTCGCCGTAGCGGGCGATCTCCTCGATCTCCCCGAGCACGGCGTCGGAAACGCCCTTCTCCTCGGCCACGCGCAGCAGCGCCACGGCCCAGATCCGCGCCAGATCGCCGGCCCGCTCGTCGCCCGCCATGGTCAGTTCGTCCCGTCCTCGATGCGGTCGATCGAATCGCGGATCAGCCGCTCGTGGTCGGCGGCGTTGACCTCGCGGCCGAGCAGCCGGCCGGCGAGTTCGGTGGCCAGGCGGGCGGAGACCTCGAAGAGCTCCTTCTTGGCCGTTTCCGCCGCGATGGTGACCTCACGGCGCGCCCGCTCGACGATCGCCGACGCCTCGACGCGGCCCTCTTCCTCGATGCGCCGGCGCACGGCCTCGGCGTCGTTGCGCGCTTCGTCGACGATCGCCGTCGCCTCGGCGCGCGCCGCGGTCAGCTTGTCGCCGTACTCGCGCAGCCGTGCCTCGGCCTCGTCGCGGTCCCGCTTGGCCTGCTCGAGCGAAGTGCGGATGAACTGCTCGCGCTGCTGGAGCCCCGCCAGGATCGGCTTCCAGGCGAACTTGCCGAGCACGAACACCACGACGCCGAAGATGATCAGTGTCCACAGCGCGTTGCCGATGTTGCCCTCGAACGGGCCGCCGGTGGCGCCCCCTTCGGCGGCCGCGAGCGGCGCGGCCAGCAGTCCGGCGCCGAGGAACGCGAGGCCGGTGGTCAGTCTCGTCATGATGGTCCTTCCCGTCGAATGCAGGCGTTCGGGGCGCCCCGGTCCCGACCGCGGAACGGGGCGCCGAAGGGTCCGGCGAGGCCGGCTCAGAGCGTGGCGAGCAGGCCGACGACGACGGCGAACAGCGTGGCGCCTTCGATCATCGCGGCGGTGATGATCATCGCCGTGTTGATCGTGCCGGAGGCCTCCGGCTGGCGGGCCATCGACTCGACCGCCGAGCCGCCGATGCGGCCGATGCCGAGGGCACCGCCGACGACGGCGAGGCCGGCGCCGAGCGCGCCGCCGAGCTTGGCCAGCCCGGACGAGGCCGCCGCCGAGACCCCGGCGTCACCGGCCGGGGCGTCGACCGCGAAAGCCGCCGGGGCGAACATCAGGGCGCAGCCGACGACCAGCACACCGAGCACGAGCTTCGAGTAGTTCTTGCGGTTCATGAGCGTTTCCCTCTCCTTGTCGGGTTTGTCAGGGTCAGTGATGGGCTTCGGCGCCCTCGGCGTGCTCGTGGTGAACGTTCACCGACATGCCGATGAAGAGCGCGGTCAGAAAGGTGAAGATGAAGGCCTGCAGGAAGGCGACGAAGACCTCGAGCAGGGTGATCGCCACGCTGCCGAGGACGACCACCGCGCCGATCCCGTAACCGCCGGCCGGACCGAGGCTCTGGCCGGCCGCGAAGATCAGGCCGAGCAGGACGCCGAGCAGGATGTGGCCGGCGATCATGTTGGCGAAGAGACGAACGGCCAGGGCGAAGGTCTTGGCGCCGAGGCCGATGATCTCGACCGGCACCAGCAGCGGCGCCAGCCAGAGCGGGCCGGGGCAGAAGTGCTTGATGTAGTCGACTCCGCCGAACCGCAGGCCGTTGATCACCATCATGCCCAGGGTGAGCAGGGCGAGGGTCGCGGTCACCCAGATGTTGCCGGTAGCCGCGCCGCCGAGGTGGGTGCCGAGCAGCGCCGAGATCGGGTGCAGCGGCAGCAGGCCGAGCAGGTTGACCGTCAGGACGAAAAAGAAAGCGCTCCACACGTAGGGGACGAAGCGGTCGGTGTGGACGCCGAGCACCGGCCGGGCAACCTCGCGGCGCAAGTACTCGCAGATGGTCTCGAAGAAGTTGGCGCCGCCGGTCGGCACCAGGCGGCCGATCGGGTCGCTGCCGGCGCGCTTGCGCACCAGCACCGGCACGAACAGCACCAGCAGCACCCCGGCGAGGATCAGCATGGCGATCTGGTCGGAGAGCACCGTCACCACGCCGCGCGGCGTCAGGATGCCGTAGTCGGCCGGCACCTCGACCAGCGGATGGGGCAGCACATGGCTCAGGGGATTGTCAGCGGCCACTCTTCGTCTCTCCTCCGTCCCGGTCCGTCCCGGCCCCGGCCCTGCCCATCGACCACCGCGTCTCTACCACCAGCAGCACCAGATAGGCCGCCGCCAGTCCCACCAGCGCCGGCGCCACCCGCCGGCGGCCGAGGCCTGCCACCAGCGCCAGGGCGGTGGCCAGCGTCAGCGCGAAGCGGATCGCCGTGGCCTCGAGCAGCGCCTCGGCCGCCAGGCTGCCGTCCGGCCGCCGGGAGCGCCGCAGCCACCAGAAGGCGACCGCCGCCGCCCCGCCGGCGCCCAGCGCGCCGAGCAGCGCGAGTCCGATCCTCTCCGCCGTCACCGGCTCACCCGTCCTTCCCGCCCGTCCCGGCCTGCTTCGAGGCGGCCAGCGCCGTGCGCAGGAAGTTGACCATCCCGCCGACCACGCCCACCAGGGCGCCGCTCAGCGTCCCCCAGGGGGACCACCCGTAGCGACGGTCGAGCCACCAGCCGAGAGCGGTCGCCCCGACGACGACGATCGCCAGATCGAAACCGCTCGAGGCGATCCGCAACCAGGCGGAGCGCTCCTGGGGACCTTGCCGGGACTCGGGCACGCCCTCGAACCTCGGAACTCGCTGCCGCGGAAATTGCGGAGACCGCTGACCGTCACGGGCGCCCGTGAGACGGGCACGACGCCAAACCGGCGCAGGATATCAGAGGCCGCGAGCGGGCGGCAACCGCCGGCGACCGCCCCGGTCAGTCCTCCTCGCGCAGCTCCGGCGGCAGCTCGTCGGTCACCTCGACGCCGGCCTCGATCAGCGCTTCGGCCTCGGCGAGGCGGTCGGCCGGCACCAGGATCTCCACCGCCACGCCGCCGTGCGAGGTGCCGGCGCCCGGCCCCAGGGGGAGCAGGCTCGCCGCTTCGCCGCCGTCGGCGACGTAGGGGATGTCGGCCGCCCGCAGGGCCGACAGGACGAGCGGCAGCAGGTCGGGATCGGCGGTGGCCATCAACAGCTCGTAGTGCGGCTCGGGATGCCGCTCGGGCGGCAGGGTGTCGACCAGCGCCACGCCGCAGTCCGAGCAGCGATCGAAGCCGGGCCGGAACTCGCTGCGACACTGGGGGCAGAACGGCATGCGCGACCTCCTCTCGGGCGACCTCGCGGGCATTGTACGCGGAAGCGGCCGGCGCGCGGCGATAGGATCGCCGCCACCTGCCGAGCGGAGACGACATGAGCCAGAGCAATCACGACGAAATGCGCCGGCGCCTCGCCGCGTCGCGCGCCGGTGGCGGCACCGAACGGATCGAGCGCCAGCACCGCGAGGGCAAGCTCTCGGCGCGCGAGCGCATCGAGCTGCTGCTCGACGCCGGCTCGTTCGTCGAGATCGACGCCCTGGTCGTCCACCGCTGCCGCGACTTCGGCATGGAGGAGCAGCAGATCCCGGGCGACGGCGTGATCACCGGCTACGGCACCATCGACGGCCGGCTGGTCTACCTGTTCGCCCAGGACTTCACGGTCTTCGGCGGCTCGCTGTCGGAGACCAACGCGCGCAAGATCTGCAAGACGATGGACCTCGCCGTCGAGGGCGGCGCGCCGGTCATCGGACTCAACGACTCGGGCGGCGCCCGCATCCAGGAGGGGGTCGCCTCGCTCGGCGGCTACGCCGACATCTTCCTGCGCAACACCCTCGCTTCCGGCGTCGTGCCGCAGATCTCGGCCATTCTCGGCCCGTGCGCCGGCGGCGCCGTCTACTCGCCCGCGATCACCGACTTCATCCTGATGGTCGAGTCGACCAGCTACATGTTCGTCACCGGGCCCGACGTCATCCGCACGGTCACCCACGAGGAGGTGACCAAGGAGACGCTCGGCGGCGCCCAGACGCACGCCGCCCGCAGCGGCGTCGCCCACTTCACCCACGGCAACGACGCCGCCTGCCTGATGGGAATCCGCGAGCTGCTCTCCTACCTGCCGTCGAACAACCTCGACGACGCCCCGGCCGGCAACTCGGACGACGATCCCGACCGCGAGGAGGCAGCGCTCGACCGGCTGATTCCCGAGGACCCCAACCGGCCCTACGACATCAAGCGGCTGATCGAGGGGGTGGTCGACGACGGCAAGTTCCTCGAGGTTCACGCCCAGTACGCCAAGAACATCGTGGTCGGCTTCGCGCGGCTGGCCAATCGCTCGGTCGGCATCGTCGCCAACCAGCCGGCCTGGCTCGCCGGCGTGCTCGACATCGACGCCTCGCTGAAAGGGGCGCGCTTCGTGCGCTTCTGCGACGCCTTCAACATCCCGCTGGTCACCTTCGAGGACGTCCCGGGCTTTCTGCCCGGCACCCAGCAGGAGTTCGGCGGCATCATCAAGCACGGCGCCAAGCTCCTCTACGCCTACGCCGAGGCGACGGTGCCCAAGATCACCGTGATCACTCGCAAGGCGTACGGCGGCGCCTACTGCGTCATGGCCTCGAAGCACCTGCGCACCGACGTCAATCTCGCCTACCCGAGCGCCGAGATCGCGGTGATGGGCCCGGAAGGGGCGGTCAACATCCTCTACCGGCGCGAGCTCGAGCGGGCCGGCGACGACGCCGCGAAGGTGCGCGCCGAGAAGATCGCCGAGTACCGCGATCGCTTCTCCAACCCCTGGATCGCCGCCGAGCGCGGCTTCGTCGACGCCGTCATCGAGCCGCGCCAGACCCGTCCCGCGCTCATCCGCGCCCTGCGCCAGCTGGCCGGCAAGCGCCAGGCGATGCCGGCCAAGAAGCACGGCAACCTGCCCCTCTAGGGCAAGCATCGCGCCGCGGCGCTCAGAGGTAGCCGAGGGCGCGCAGCTCGGCGACTTCGTCGTCGGTCGCCGCCGCCGCGCCGGCGTCGCCGGGGGGCGGGCGAAGGGCGTGGGCGAAGGCCTGCAGGCGGCGGTGCTCCTCGGCGCAGGGCCCCTCGCAGCCGCCCGCGGCGAGGTCGTGGCGCTCCTGCGGGTCGGCGGCGAGGTTCCAGAAGTGGACTCGCCGCCAGCGCCGCATCACCTTGGTGTCGCCGCGGCGCAGGGCGCGCGCGTCTTCCGACTCGATCCAGGCGCTGCGCCCGTCGTCCTCGGTGCCGGCGACGACGCCGGCGAAGCTGCGGCCCGAAACCCCCTCCCAGGGGGGCAGGCCGGCCAGCTCGAGGAGCGTCGGCCCGAGGTCGGTGAGGCTGACGATCGACCGGCGCGCCCCCGGCGGCGGCGCCCGCCGTTCCGGCAGGCGAACGACGAGCGGGATGCGCGCCACCTCGTCGTAGGGGGCGAAGGTGTGCTCGAGCCGGCCGTGCTCGAGAAAGCCCTCGCCGTGATCCGAGGTCACGACGAAGAGGGTGTCCTTCCAGCGGCCCCGCTGGCGCAGCCCTTCGACCAGCTGGCCGATCGCCCGGTCGGTGAAGGCCACGCCGTGGTCGTAAGCGGCGGCGAGCGCCGCCACGTCGAAGCCGGCGAACTTCTCGCGCCGCGCCGCCTGGATCGCCTCGCGCTCCACGTGCCCGCGGTCCTCCGGCCCGATCGGGCCGAACGCGTCCTCGGCGAGGTCGGGCAGCCGTTCCTCGTAAGGCCAGTGGACGTCGATCACGTGCAGGTAGCCGAATACCGGCTTGTCGCGCCCGGCGCGGTCGAGGCTGGCGAGGAAAGCGTCGACCATGGCGAAGGCGTCCGCGCCGCGCGGCATCTCCCAGTGGTCGAAGCCGCGCGAGAAACCGTACTTCTCGCGCAGGTTGACCTGGCGCACCGTGCCGAGCGTCGTCCAGCCGCCGGCGCGGAACTGCTCGGCCAGGGTCGGCAGCGACTCGGGCAGGCGCTGCGAGCGCACCTTGTGCCCGGTCTCGCGCAGCTGCCGGCGGATGCCGTGCTCGGAAGGGTGGAGGCC
The DNA here is from genome assembly GCA_019911865.1 of Thermoanaerobaculia bacterium. GTDB lineage: Bacteria > Acidobacteriota > Thermoanaerobaculia > Multivoradales > JAGPDF01 > JACTMI01. The sequence goes on along the minus strand of JAIOJQ010000289.1, from coordinate 5,138 downwards.
GGTGAACAGCGAGGCGATCGCCGGCTTGGTCCAGGTCGACGCCGAGTAGGCACGGGTGAAGTGGACGCCTTCTCGCGCCACCGCGTCGATCGCCGGCGTCGCCGGCAGAGGATAGCCCTCGACCCCGAGCCGGTCGGCGCGCAGCGTGTCGACGAGCACCACCACGACGTCGGGGGAGCGGGCCGGGCGGCAGCCGGCCAGCGGCAGCAACAGGGCGGCGACGGCGAGGGCGCGCGCGGCGCGGCGCGCCGGGTGGAGATCAGAGATAGCCAAGGCTGCGCAACCTTTCGGTCTCTGCGGCGGTGAGTTCGACGCCCGAACTCGCCCCGGCTCCCGACTCGAGGCGGCCGGCGAGCTGTTCGAGAAAGTCCGCCAGCGCGGCGCAGGGGCCCGTGCACCCGGCCGCGGCGCGGTCGTCGTGTTCGCCCGGGTCGGCCGCGAGCTCGTAGAACTCCCGCCGCCCTTCGGTGAACTGGAGGAGCTTGTGGCGCGCGCCGCGCGCCGCCCAGGCGCGGTCGGTCTGGGTCACCGCGGCGCCGTCGAGCGACTCTTCGCCGGAGAGCGCCGCGGCCAGGGAGCGGCCGCGCGCGGTCGGATCGGCCGCGAGGCCGGCCAGCTCGAGCAGGGTGGGCCCGACGTCGAGCAGGTTGGCAGGCGTGCGCCGCACCCCGGCCGCGAAGCCGAAGCGCTGCGGCGCCAGGACGAGCAGCGGGATGCGGGCCTCCTCGTCGTAGGGGAGATTGCCGTGGCCGAACTCGCCGTGCTCGAGGAACTGCTCGCCGTGGTCGGCGGTGACCACCACGATGGTGTTGGCGAGCCGTCCGGTGCGCTCGAGGAAGTCGAGCATCGCGCCGGCCGCCTCGTCGGCGTAGCGCACCTCGGCGTCGTAGCGGTTCGACAGCCGGGCAGCCAGCTCGCGGTCGGGGTCGGCACGCATCCGCTCGACGATCTCGTGCATCGAAATGCGGGGCGAGACGGCGAGCTCGCGCGGCCCGAACAGGTCGTCGGGCAGGCCGCGCACCTGGCGCATGTACGGCCAGTGGACGTCGAAGTAGTGCAGCCAGGCGAACACCGGGCGGTCGTCGCCGGCCACCAGCAGCTCGCGCAGCTCGCTGTTCAGCCCGAAAGCGTCGTAGTGGTCGAGCCGGCGGTAGTGCTCGAAGCCGCGCGCGAAGCCCCAGCGCGGGTCGAGGTGGATCTGGTTGAGCACCGCGAGGGTGCGGTAGCCGCCGCGCGCGAAGCGCTCGGCGAGCAGCTCGACGCCGGCCGGCAGCACCGCCGTCGTCTTCTCGAGCTCGGTCGTCTCGCTGCCGGCCAGGCCGAGCTCGCTCGGATACCGGCCCGAGAACAGGGCGGCCATCGAAGGCTTGGTCCAGGTCGACGGCGCCACCGCGTTCTCGAAGCGAACCCCGGCGGCGGCCAGGGCGTCGAGCCGGGGGGAAGTCGGCTGTGGGTAGCCGTAGCTGCCCAGCCGGTCGGCGCGCAGGGTATCGATGACCAGCAGGAGAACGTCGGGCGGCCGCTCGGCGGCGGGGGGCGCGGAGCCGCCGCAGCCGGCCAGCAGGGCGGCGAGCAGGGCGGCGAGCAGTGTCGGGGAGCGGGGCGAAGGGCGCACGGGCATCGGCCCCGCGGCACTGTAACACGCGCCCCCCGTCTGGCGGCCCGAGCGCCGGCCGCCCGCGGCTCCCGCTTGATAGAGTGACCGTTCCAAGGGAGATTCCGCCGATGAGGGAAAGAGATCGTGAGCTGCGCCGGCGCCGCAAGCGCCGCGGGGAGCGTCTGAGGAGCCGCGAGGCGGAGCAGGTCGCGCTGCGCAAGACCGCCCGCCCCGAAGGCTCGAAGCGCACCGGGCGCGCCGAAGGGGCCGAGGGCGAGGTCGCCCCGGCTGCCGAGGAGAAGAAGACCCGCAAGGCCGCCCCGAAGAAGAGCGCCGGGGCCGAAGGCGAGAAGAAGCCGGCGCGCAAGCCGGCTACCCGGAAGAAGAAGGAAGAGGCCCCGAAGGACGAGTCCCCGGCCGACGCCCCCGAAGGCGAGCCGAGCGGCTCCTGAGCCGCGTCGGATCCGCGCCGTGCGCATCGCGGTCGCCGCCGATCACGCGGGCTTCGAGCTCAAACGTCACCTCGTCGCCTGTCTCGCCGCCGCCGGCCACACGGTCGACGACCTGGGCACCGATACGCCCGCCTCGACCGACTACCCCGACTGGGCCGCCCGGGTAAGCGAGGCGGTGCGGGAGGGCCGTGCCGAGCGCGGCCTGCTGGTGTGCGGCACCGGGGTCGGCATGGCGATGGCCGCCAACCGCCGCCGCGGCGTGCGCGCCGTGGCCACCAGCGACCTGTTCACCGCACGCCTGGCGCGCGAGCACAACGACGCCAACGTGCTGGCGCTCGGCGCCCGCATCGTCGCGCCGGCGCTCGCCGAGGAGATCGTCACGGTCTTCCTCGCGACGCCCTTCGCGGGCGGCCGGCACCAGCGGCGCGTCGGCAAGCTCGACGACCGAACCGACAGCGAGGAGAGCCCCGCATGAACCGCCGCACGCTGGCCGCCAGCGATCCGGCGCTCGCCGGCCTGATCGACACCGAGCGCCGCCGCCAGAATGAGGGGATCGAGCTGATCGCCTCGGAGAACTTCGCCAGCCCGGCGGTCATCGAGGCGACCGGGTCGGTGCTCACCAACAAGTACGCCGAGGGCTACCCCGGCCGCCGCTACTACGGCGGCTGCGAGGTCGTCGACGAGGTCGAGACGCTCGCCATCGAGCGGGCGCGAGATCTCTTCGGCGCCGAGCACGTCAACGTGCAGCCGCACTCAGGGACTTCGGCCAACATGGCGGTCTACTTCGCCATGCTCAAGCCCGGCGACACGCTGCTCGGCATGGACCTCGCCTGCGGCGGCCACCTCACCCACGGGCACCGGCTCTCCTATTCGGGCCGCGATTTCCGGGTCGTCGCCTACGGCGTCGATCGCGCGAGCGAGCGCATCGACTACGACGAGCTGCGCCGGCTGGCGCTCGAGCACCGGCCCAGGCTCATCATCGCCGGCGCCTCGGCCTACAGCCGCACGATCGACTTCGGACGATTCCGGGCCATCGCCGACGAGGCCGGCTCGCTGCTGATGGCCGACATGGCGCACATCGCCGGTCTGGTCGCCGCCGGGCTGCACCCCTCGCCGGTGCCGCACTGCCACTTCGTCACCACGACGACCCACAAGACGCTGCGCGGCCCGCGCGGCGGCATGGTGCTGTGCCGCTCCGAGTTCGCCAAAGATCTCGATCGCGCCGTCTTCCCGGGCATCCAGGGGGGGCCGCTCATGCACGTCATCGCGGCCAAGGCGGCGGCGTTCGGCGAGGCGCTGGGGGAGGACTTCCGCGTCTACCAGCAGGGGGTGGTCGCCAACACGGCGCGCCTCGCCACGGCGCTTGCCGGGCACGGCTTCCGCATCGTCTCGGGCGGCACCGACAACCACCTCTTCCTGCTCGACGTCGCCAGCCGCGGCCTGACCGGCAAGCTCGCCGAGACGGCGCTCGACGCGGCCGGCATCACGGTCAACAAAAACACCATCCCGTTCGACGCCAACCCGCCGATGGTCGCCTCGGGCATCCGCATCGGCACCGCCGCGGTCACCACGCGCGGCTTCGGCGCTGCCGAGATGGACCTGGTCGCCGCATGGATCGCCGAGGTGCTCGTCGCCGCCGCGGCCGGCGAGCCGGATGCCGCGGTCGGCGGCGCGGTGCGGGCGCGGGTGCGCGAACTCTGCGGCCGCTTCCCGCTCTACGAAGAGACGGCGTGACCGGCGCGGCGGGCTGGACTCCCGACTCCTGGCAGGAAACTCCGGCCCTTCAGCAGCCGCACTACGACGATCCCGACCAACTCCGGGCGGTGCTCGCCGCGCTCGCCCGGCTGCCGCCGCTGGTCACCTCCTGGGAGGTCGAGGCGCTCAAGCGCCAGCTCGCCGCCGCGGCCGCCGGCGAGGCCTTCCTCCTCCAGGGGGGCGACTGCGCCGAGAGCTTCGACGCCTGCGCCGCCGAGGAGATCACCTCGAAGCTGAAGATCCTGCTGCAGATGAGCCTGGTGCTGGTGTTCGGCACCCGCCGCCGGGTGATCCGCGTCGGCCGCTTCGCCGGCCAGTACGCCAAGCCGCGCTCGGCCGAGTTCGAGCAGGTCGGCGGCGAGACGCTGCCGGTCTATCGCGGCGACCTGGTCAACGGCCCGGGCGCCACGGCCGTCGAGCGGCGGCCGGACCCGGAACGGCTGCTGCGCGCCTACGAACGCTCGGGGCTGACGGTCAACTTCATCCGCGCCCTCGTCGAGGGGGGCTTCGCCGACCTCCACCACCCCGAGTACTGGGATCTCGAGTGGGTCGATCATTCGCCGCTCGCCGCCGAGTACCGGCGCATGGTGGCGGCGATCGGCGAGTCGCTGCGCTTCATGGAGACGCTCGCCGGCCAGCCGGTCAGCGAGACGAACCGGGTCGACTTCTACACTTCGCACGAGGGGCTGCACCTGCTCTACGAGCGGGCGCAGACGCGGCGGGTGCCGCATCGGGAAGGGTGGTACGACCTGGCGACGCACTTTCCGTGGATCGGCCTGCGCACCAGCGACCCGGACGGCGCCCACGTCGAGTTCTTTCGCGGCGTTTCGAATCCGGTGGCGGTCAAGGTCGGCCCGGGGACGACGCCGGACCGGCTGCGCCGCCTGCTCGACCGCCTCCACCCCGACGACGAGCCGGGCCGCCTCACGCTGATCCATCGCTTCGGTGCCGCCGGCATCGCCGCCGGGCTGCCGCCGCTGCTCGAGGCGGTGCGCGCCGACGGCAGGACGGTCCTCTGGTGCTGCGACCCGATGCACGGCAACACCGAGCTCACCCCGACGGGCCGCAAGACGCGCCGCTTCGACGACGTGCTCGGCGAGCTCGAGCTCGCCTTCGAGCTGCACGCAGCGGCCGGCACCCGCCTCGGCGGCGTGCACGTCGAACTGACCGGCGAGAACGTCACCGAGTGCGTCGGCGGCGCGCGAAACCTCGTCGCCACCGACCTCGACCGCGACTACCGCTCCACCGTCGACCCGCGCCTCAACTACGAGCAGTCCCTCGAGCTCGCCCTGCGCATCGCCCGCCGCATCGGCAACGGCACCCACCTCGTCCCC
>JAIOJQ010000288.1 GCA_019911865.1 Thermoanaerobaculia bacterium | reverse complement strand
GCCCGCCGCCAGGGCTTCGAAGGTGATGCCCGCCTCACTCACCACGACCTCCTCCACTTCGTCCTCGGCGCGCCCCGCGGCCTCGCCCGGCAGCTCGAGGGTGAGCGGGTCGAGCAGCTCCGGGTCTCCGGCGGCCGCTGCGCCTGCCGGCTTCGCCGCGCCAGCTCGAGGCGACCGAGGCGGGGCTGTTCCGCGGCGTCGGCGGACCGGCCTGGCTGCAGCTGGCCGCCGGAGACCCGGAGCTGCTCGACCCGCTCACCCTCGAGCTGCCGGGCGAGGCCGCGGGGCGCGCCGAGGACGAAGTGGAGGAGGTCGTGGTGAGTGAGGCGGGCATCACCTTCGAAGCCCTGGCGGCGGGCGCGCCGACCGACGCGCTGGCGGCGATGACCTTTCCGATCTACCGGCCCCTGTTGTCGCTCGCGCCGACGAGTCGTCACCCCGAACAGGGGGATCCGCGGCGCATCCAGCCGCTCGCCGTGGTGGCGCGCGCCGGCGGCGAGCTGCTCGGCCTGGCGCTCGGTGAGCAGCCGCTCGCCGGCGGGCCGCCTCCCGAGCTGCTGTCGCTCTTCGTCCGGCCCGAGGTGCGCCAGCACGGCATCGGCGCCGCCCTGGTCGGCGCCTTCGAGGAGGAGCTGGTGCGGCGAGGCTTCACCGAGGTGGCGGCCGTCTACACCGCCGGCAAGCCGGCCATCGCCGCGGTCGAGCGGATCTTTGCCGGCCGGAACTGGGAAGCGCCGCGCCCGCGCACGCTGTCGGTGCGCTTTCCGCCCGCCCGCGCCCTCGAGTCGGACCTCTTCTCGCCCCGCCGGATGCGCGCCCTCGGGGCCGGGCTCGACCTCTTCCCCTGGGAGTCGGCGGAGCGGCAGGAGCTCGAAGAGATCCGCGCCTCGCACGAACGGCAGCCGTGGATCACCCCCGCCCTGGCCCCCTGGCGCTTCGAAGGGGCCGACTTCGACCCGATCTCGTCGATCGGGGCGCGCTATCGCGGCGCGATCGTCGGCTGGGTGCTCAACCACCGGGTCGACGAGCGCACCGTCCGCTTCACCTGCAGCTTCATGCGCAAGGACATCAGCCGGCGCGGCCGCATCGTGCCGCTCTACCACGAGTCGCTGCGCCGGCTGGCGGCGGCCGGGGTGCCGCGGGCGACTTTCATCACCCCGGTGGTCTACCCGAACATGATCCGCTTCATCGAGCGCTGGATCGCCCCGATCGCCGAGTTCAGCGGCGAAACGCGCGGGGTGCGCAAGCGCCTCGCCGCCGCCGCCGACGCGGCGGATCGCCCTTGACCTGAACCATGTCCGAACGTAGCCTTTGCGCCTTCACTTCGAACACGCGACGAGGGTCGCCCGCGGGCGGCCAGGAGGGGTTCCGATGAGATTTCCGACCCGAACGGCGGGCCGCTTGTGCGCCCTGGTGCTGGGTTCCGCGCTGGCTTCCGGCGCCCATGCGCAGGCCACCTGGGAGCCACCGATGTTCCGCTACGACGATGGCCGGGTGGCGCTGCTCGAGGCCGTGCGCCTGACCCTGGCGCACGATCCCAACCTGCTGCTCGACCGCGAGGAGGTCCACTTCCGGCGCGGCGTGCTGCAGGAGATCTCCGGCGCCTTCGACTGGACCCTGGCCGCCGGCCTCTCCTACGACTACCGGGAAGGGCGGCTGCGCGACTCGACGATCGAGCGCGAGAGGGAGAAGCGCAGCGACCTGGCGGGGCAGCGCGACTTCGCCTGCGCCGAGGAGACCCGCCAGCGCGGCAACCTCGACAACCTCGTCCGCTTCGCCGGCGGGGACACGACGGCGACCATCCCCAACGACGTCCGCCAGCAGGTCGACTTCCTCGACGCGCTGATCGTCGCCGAGGACAACGCCACCCAGCGCGCCCTGCTGCAGCAGGCGCGCGGCAACCTGCTCGACGAGGCGATCCGCCAGGGAACCGAAGGGGTGGGCGAGCTGGCCGAGGCGTGCACCGACCTCGCCGACAGCCTGGCTCGCCTCGGCGCCGCGCCGGAGGAGGAGGAGTTCGCCAGCGGCCGCGTCAACCTGCAGCTCTCCAAGCTCTTCCGCAGCGGCGTCGCGCTCACTCCCTTCCTCGAGGCGAGCTACGAGCACACCCAGTTCAAGGGGCGGCGCAACGGCTTCTTCGAGGACCGCCTCGACCAGAACGGCCAGCCGGAGGTCACCGAGTTCGGCACCCCGCTGCGTCGCTTCGTCGACTTCGGCGGCAAGAACATCGAGGACCTCTACCGGGCCGAGGTCGGCTTCGACGTCAACATTCCGCTGCTGCGTGGCCGGGGCGTCGAGTCGGTGGGCGCCAGCGAGCGGGCGGCCGAGGTCGACGTGACCGCGTCCGAGCTCGCCATGCGCCACGGCTCGTCGCTCTCGGTGCTCGGCACCAGCCTCGCCTACTGGCAGCTGTTCGCCGCCCAGGAGCGGGTCGCCGTGCTCGAGCGCTCGGTCGAGCTGCAGAGCCGCCTGGTCGGAGTCACCGACCAGCTGATCGAGGGGGAGGTTCTGCCGCGCGTCGAGCGGGCGCGCGCGCTGGCCGGTCAGGCCAACGCGCGGGCGCAGCTCGACGCGGCGCGGCGCGACCTGGTGTCGGCCCGCCTGGCGCTGGCGCGCGCCATGGGTGTCGACGTCGAGAGCGAGGCCAACGCACCGCTGGCCGCCGGGCCGTTCCCCGGTGCGCCCGACGTCGAAACGCTGCGTGCCCTCGACCCGGCGGCCCTCGCCGCGCAAGCCCTCGAGCTGCGGGCCGACCGCCTGGCGGCCCGCGAGCTGATCCGCTCGGGACAGATCCTGTCGGTCGCGGCGCGGCGGGAGCTCGCCTCGCGCCTCGACCTGGCCCTGTCGCTGTCGGCCGGATCGATCGGCGAGAAGAGCTTCTCCAACGCCATCGACCGCTGGACCGGGCCCAACGGCGCCTTCGCCTTCGCCTACGAACGCAGCCTGGGCAACAACTCGCGTCTCGGCCGTCTCGGCCAGAGCGAGTCGATCGTGCGTCAGCGCGAGATCGCGGCGGCCGACCTCGAGCGCAACATCCGCATCGGCGTCGTCCAGACCGTCGCGGCGCTCGAAGAGGCGATCGCCCGCCTGGCCGCGGCAGAGGAGGCCTCGGGTCACTTCCAGGCCACCGTCGACGCCGAGATCGAGAAACTCGGCCTCGGCGCCTCGACGCTGATCGACGCCATCGTCACCGAGCAGCAGAAGACCGGCGCCGACCTGGCGGTACTGGCGGCGCGCCAGCAGGTCGCCACGCTGCTCGCCCAGCTGCGCTTCGAGACCGGCACGCTGGTCGAGTGGGGCGACGGCGGCGGCTCGCTGCCGGCCGACGCGCTGACCTCGCTGCCGGCGGGGGAGCAGCAGTGAGCAGGCCGCTTGCCAGCCTGCTGGCGGCCCTGCTGCTCGCCGCGGCGCCCGCCGCCGCGGTGGAGCTGACGGCCGAAGAAGCGGTCCGCCGGGCGCTGGCGCTGAGCCCCGACCTGGCGCGCGCCGAACAGGAGGTGGCGCTGCGTGCCGCGGTGGTCGGCCAGGCGCGCGGCCTGTTCGACGGCGCCATCCTCGCCGACGCGCGGGTCGACTACGGAGTCGAGGAGCTGGTCGGCCGCCGCCTCAAGGCCGAAGTCGACCGCCGGCTGCGCCTCGAGATCCCGCCGCCGATCCTCGACGACATCGCCCGCCAGCTGATGGAGCGGCTGCCCACCGACGCCAGCTTCTTCCTGCCCAGCAGCTGCCTCGACGCCACCAGTTTCATCGTTCTGGGCGGCACCTCGACGGTGGTCTGCGTCAACGACGACGGCAACGTCCTCGGCCTGCTCGACCCGTCGATCTCGCTCGATCCGTCGCTGCCCTCGACGATCGCCCTGTCGCAGGCCTTCGCCGGCCTCGACGGGATCGACGAGCGCGTGCAGGTGTTCATCGACCTGCTGCGCAACTCGGCCGCCGATCAGATGCGCCTCGCCGCGTTGATCCTGCGCAAGACCGCCGACTCGCTGCGCTTCCAGCGCCAGCGTCTGGGCGAGGTGCCGGACGACCGCGAGTCGATCCGCCTCAACGCCGGCGTCGACTACCGGATCCCCTTCCGCAGCGGGGTGGCGCTGGTCTCCAGCCTGTCGGTGGCGAGCTCCGAGGAGAACTTCCGCGGCAAGCGGCTCGACCCGACCTGGGGGGATTCGCCGATCGCCAACCAGTTCCAGGCGGCGGCCGGCGTGGCTCTCGACCTGCCGCTCGGCCGGGGCGGCGGCCGCGACTCGTTCGCGGCGCCGCTCGCCGCCGCCGAGCACGACCTGGCGGCGGCCGAGGCGCTGCGCGAG
>JAIOJQ010000287.1 GCA_019911865.1 Thermoanaerobaculia bacterium | reverse complement strand
GGGGGGGCGATCTTGCCTTTGAGGAAGGCCTCGAGGAAGGGGTCGATGGCGCCGTCGAGCACCGCGTCGGCGTCGCCCACCTGCTCGCCGGTGCGGTGGTCCTTGACCATGCGGTAGGGCTGCAGGACGTAGGAGCGGATCTGGCTGCCCCAGCCGATGTCCATTTTCTGGCCCTCGCGCTTCTGCTGCTCCTCCATCCGCTTGCGGGCCTCCAGGTCGTAGAGGCGGGACTTGAGGATTTTCATCGCCGAGGCCTTGTTCTTGTGCTGGCTGCGCTCGTTCTGGCACTGCGCCACCAGGCCGGTCGGCAGATGCGTGATGCGCACTGCCGACTCGGTCCGGTTGACGTGCTGGCCGCCGGCGCCCGAGGCGCGGAAGACGTCGATCTTGAGATCCTTGTCTTCGATGTCGATCAGGATCGTGTCGTCGACTTCGGGCACCACGTCGACCGACGCGAACGAGGTGTGCCGGCGCGCCGCCGAGTCGAAGGGACTGATCCGCACCAGGCGATGGACACCCAGCTCGCCGTGCAGGAAGCCGTAGGCGTAAGGCCCGCGCACCGCCAGGGTGGCGCTCTTGAGTCCCGCCTCTTCGCCGTCCTGGCGGTCGAGCAGCTCGACCGCGAAGTCGCGCCGTTCCGCCCAGCGCACGTACATGCGCATCAGCATCTCGGCCCAGTCCTGGCTCTCGGTGCCGCCGGCGCCGGAGTTGATCGACACGATGGCGTTCTTGTCGTCGTCGGGACCGGCGAGCTTGAGCTGCAGGTCGAGCTTGGCGAGATCCCGCTCGAGCCGCGCCGCGAAGGCGAGGGCGTCCGGATCGGCCTCGCCGTCCGAGCCGATCAGCTCCTGCCAGGTGGCGAGCTCCTCGGCGTCCGAGCGCAGCCGCTCGAGCGTTTCGACCCGCCGTTCGACTTCCCGCCGGGTACGCAGGATCTCCGCCGACTCGGACGGCCGATCCCAGAACCCCGGCATCTCCATCTGCCGGTCGATGTCGGCGAGCTTCTCTTCTACGCCGGCCTCTTCAAAGATACCCCCGGATCACGGCGAGCTGCTCGCCGAGACGGGTGAGGCGCTGCTGGGCTTCGCTGGCGATCATGTCGGCATCCTGCGCAAAGTGTTCGGGACTCGGCCGGGCCACTGCGCGCGGCCGGGCCGCCGACGATACCAGACCGGACCGGCGCCGGCCCCTCCGGAGGTCCGGCCCGGCCCGGAGTGACGCCTCTGTTACACTTCCGCGTCCGCATTCCGGGAGATCGCCGCATGCCGAACAAGTCCGTGTCCGCTACCGCCCTGATATTCGTCCTGGTGCTCGCCCTGGCGCTCGGCACGCGTCCCGCCCATGCCTACCTCGATCCGGCAGCCGGCTCGATGATCCTGCAGGTGCTGCTCGGCGGCATCGCCGGCCTGGCCCTCTTTTTCAGGCTCTTCTGGCGCAAGGTTCTCGCCTTCTTCGGCGCGGATCGTCCGAAGAAGGATGCTCCCGAAGGCCGCTGATCCCGGGTCGTACCGGGACCGCGAAGGCCGGGTTTTCGACTCCGACGGCCGCATCCTGCGCGCCCTGAGCGCGCGCGCCCTCGAGGAGTGGGAGGCCGTCTCGGCCGCCCCCTTCTTCGTCCGCGCGATGGAGGAGCGGCGGGTGGTGCCGACGCGCCGCGTCGAGCTGCCGGCCGACGCTCCGCCGGCGGGAGCCCAGCCCTGGGTGGCGGCGCTCGAGCACGAGCGGGTGCCTTTCGTCTCCTATCCTTACGAGTGGTCCTTCGGCATGCTGCGCGACGCCGCCCTGCTGCAGCTCGGGCTGCTGCGCGAGGCGCTCGAGGCGGGCTTCATCCTCAAGGACTCGTCGGCCTACAACCTGCAGTGGGTCGGCGCGCGGCCGGTGTTCATCGACGTGCCGTCGTTCGAGCGCCATCGCCCCGGCGAGCCCTGGGTCGGCTACCTGCAGTTCTGCCAGCTCTTCCTCTATCCGCTGCTGCTGACTGCCTACCGCGACGTGCCGTTCCGCGGCCTGCTGCGCGGTTCGCTCGACGGCATCGCGCCCGAGACCGCGGCGGCGCTGTTCAGCCTGCGCGACCGCTTCCGCCCCGGCGTCCTCACCCACGTCGCCCTGCAGGCGCGCCTGCAGGCGATGAGCGCCGGCTCGCAGCGCAGCGTGCGCAGCGAGCTGGCCGACGCCGGCTTCGGCCGCGAGCTGATTCTCGCCAACGTGCGCAAGCTCACCCGCCTGGTCGCCGGGCTGGAGTGGAAGCGCTCCGCCTCGACCTGGGTCGACTACCGCGAAACGCACAGCTACACCGACGCCGACCACCAGGCGAAGAAGGAGTTCGTCGCCGCGGCGGCGGCCGCCGCCCCGCGCCGCATGGTCTGGGACCTCGGCGCCAACACCGGCGACTTCTCCCGCCTCTGCCGCGCCCACGCCGACTACGTGCTCGCCATCGACGCCGACGAGCTGGCGGTCGAGCGGATGTATCGCGAGCTCCGGGCGGCCGGCGAGACCGGCATCCTGCCGCTGGTCGGCAACCTGGTCGACCCCTCTCCCGGCCTCGGCTGGCGGGGGCGCGAGCGCCCGCCGATCGAGGGGCGCGGTCGCCCCGACCTGACCCTGGCGCTCGCCCTGATCCACCACGTCGTCCTCGGCGCCAACCTGCCGCTCGACGACTTCGTCGACGGACTGGCCGCGCTCGGCGGAGACCTGGTGATCGAGTTCGTCCACAAGGACGATCCGATGGTCGTCAAGCTCCTCCTCAACAAGGAGGACCGCTACGCCGACTACGATCGCGGCCGGCTCGAGGCGGCGCTCGCCCGCCACTGGACGATCGCGCAGCGGCGCGAGCTCGCCTCGGGCACCCGCACCCTCTACTTCGCCCGCCGCGCCGGCTGATCCCCTCTCGACGGGACGTGGCACCCGGCGTAGATTCTCCTCGTTCTGTTCTCTCAGGAGGATTCCCCATGTCGCGCTTCGCTTCGCACCGGCCAGCCCGGACCTTCGCTCTCGCACTGCTCGCCGCCGCCACCCCCGCCCTCGCCGAAAACTCCGTCAAAGGCCATTTCCGCATCGGCGACAGCCGGCTGGAGGTCTCCCAAGGCTGCGCCTACCGCATCGCCGGCGACGAGCCGGGGAGCGTCCAGACGCTGGTCTACCTCTCCAACGCGCCGCTCGACTGCGCCGCCGCCGAGACCGCGCTCGACACCGAGGCGGCCCTCGACAGCGCCGTGCGCGACGCCGAGGCGGGCAACGTGCGCATCCTCGTCGGGCCCGACGGCAGCGAAGGCGGGCTCTACTTCTTCCTCTCCGAGCCGTTCGACTCGTTCAACCTCTCGGGCAGCGGCGACTTCGCCGCCGCCGAGGCGCCGGCCGGCCAGTCGACCGGCTCCTGGAAACTCGCCGAGCCGAAGGAGTTCTTCGACAAGACCTACGACTTCGACCTCGCCTGGTCGCTCCCCCTCTCCGACGGCCCGGTGCGCGGCGAGGTCCTGCCGGCCGGCGGCGGCGAGCCCGGTGCGGCCCTGCTCGCCTACGTCAAGGCGACCGCCGACGACGACCGCGCGGCGATCAAGTCGCTGCTCGCCGCCGACGTGCGGCGCGAGAAGTTCGCCGACGAAGGGTCGGCCTGGTTCGAGGAGAGCTGGAAGATGCAGCGCGACTGGGAGATGGTCGAGGTCGCGGTCCTCGGCGGCCGGATCGACGGCGACCGCGCGACGCTCGAGATCACCGGCAAGCAGGGCGACGGCGAGAAGGTGCGCGGCCGCGCCCGCCTGGTGCGCGAGGACGGCGGCTGGAAGTTCGCCGACCGCCGGCTGACGATCACCTTCGACTGAGCGCCACGGCGACCGCCGCCAGCAGGGCGGCGAGCGCCGGCACCAGCCAGGGGGCGCGGGTGTAGGGGGCGAGATCCGAGCGCCCGACGACGCCCGAGACGATCGTGCCCTGCTCGCCGACCCCGAGCGCGCCGGCCAGTGAGCCGTCCGGACGCACCAGCGCCGAGATGCCGGTGATCGCCGCCCGCGCCAGCCAGCGCCGGTTCTCGGCGGCGCGGAAGCGCGCCGCCCGCAAGTGCTGGCGCGGTGCCGCGCTGTCGCCGTACCAGGCGTCGTTGGTGACCGTCACCAGCAGCGTGGCGCCACGGCGCACCCGCGCCGCGACCTCGCCGGGGAAGACCACCTCGTAGCAGACCGCCGGGCCGAGCCGCTCGCCGTTCCAGGCCAGCAGGTCGAAGTCGTCGGCCGGCTCGAAGTCGCCGACCACCCGGGCGATCGTCGCCGCGCCGGGCAGCAGCGAGCGCAGCGGCACGTACTCGCCGAAGGGGACCAGGTGGCGCTTGTCGGCGCGCTCGGGCGGCGCCTCCGGGGCGAGCAGGACGACCGAGTTGCGCCACCGCGAGCTGACCTGTGTCGGCGTGTTGAACAGCAGGGCGCAGCCGCGGCCGCGGCGCCGCTCGAGGTCGGCGGCGAGGCGCGGGTCGCCCGGCCAGTCGCGCGGCCAGGCGGCGCTCTCCGGCCAGAGCACCAGCCGGCCCGGCTCGCAGACCTCGTCGGTGAGGGCGAGCAGCCGCTGGTAATCCTGCTCGCTCGCCTGCGGGTCGAACACCGGCCGCGTCGGCGTGTCGGGCTGCACGATGGCGATCTCGCGCAGCGGCCCGGGGCTTTCCGGCGGCCGCGCGAAGCGCGCCGCGATCGGCAGCAGGAGCAGCGGCACGCCCAGTCCGAGGGCGGCCGGGCGCAGGCGCCGCGTCGCGATCGCCCGCGCCAGCCCGAGGGGCGGCACGAGAACCAGGGCCGAGACTCCGAAGGCACCGACCCAGGCGGCGAGCGGCAAGGCGCCCGGCAGGTCGATCCAGGCGTGGGCGGCAAGATTCCACGGAAAGCCGGTCAGCAGCTTGCCGCGCGCGAACTCGAGCGCCACCCAGAGTCCCGGCAGGGCGGCGAGCGAGAGGGCGTCGCCGCGCCGCCAGAGGCGGGCGCCAAGCGCCGCGAAGGCGAAGTCGTAGAGGCCGAGAAAGGCGGCGAGCGCCAGCAGCGCCAGGCCGCCGAGCCACCCTGGCAGGTGGCCGAAGGTGGTCACCGTCGGCACGATCCAGGGGACCGCCACCAGCCAGGTGACCGCGCCGTGCAGCCACCCGAGGCGGCCGGCGCGGCGACAGCCGAGCAGCAGGAAGAGCGGCACCAGCGCCACGATCGCCAGCCCCGGCGGCGGACTCGCAGCGTGGCAGAGCCCCCACGCCAAGCCGCCGCCGATCGCCCACAGGACCGGACGGCGCAACGGTCGCTCTCCGCTCACCGGCAGCCGGGCCGCAGTCAGGGGGTGTCGGTGATCCAGGCGTCGAGGCGGAGCTCGCGGCGCAGCTTCGCCGCCGCCGTGTCGGCCCGCTCGCGCGTCGCGAAGGGGCCGACGCGCACCCGCTGCAGCGCCGCACCGTCCTTCATCACTTCGGCGAGCACCACCGGGAACTTCGCCTTGCGCAGGCTGGCGACGATCTCGCGCGCCCGCTCGCCGTTGGTCGACGAGTAGACCTGCACCCAGACCTCGCCAGCCGCGGACGCCGGTTTCGGCGTCGCCGTGGCCGGCTTCGGCGCCGCGGTGGCCGGCTTCGGCGTCACGGCGGCCACGGCCGGCGCTTCGGGCTGCGGGTCACGGGCCATCCGGCTGCCCGCCTCGGCCGGAGGCGTCGCGGGCGCCTCCCGGTTCGCCTCCATTTCGGCCTCCAGCGTCCGGCGCATCGCCTCGGTAGCCGGGTCGGCAGGCGCCGCCTCGGCGCGCGGCGCGGGGGCCGGTGGCGGCGTCGCGGACTTCTCCCCCGTCCGCGCGCCGGCCTCGCGGCCGTTGAAGAAGGTCAGCTGCTCGAGTGGCTGCTCGGCCGGCGGTGGCGGCGGCGCAGTCGCCACCGGCTCCGGCTGTCCGCCCTGCCCCACCCAGACGCCGGACAGGAAGGCGCCGAGCAGGCAGACGAGCAGCGCGACGAAAGCCACCAGGACCTGGCGATTGGTCAGGGCGACTTCGTAGTAGCTCGGCTCGCGCGTATCGGTCGACTCCACTTCGGCCTCCGGCGGACGCGGCGCCCGGTGGGCGGCGCGGTGGGTTGAAAGGAGATTCTTGCACGCTTCGGACCAGTGGGCGGCGATCCGATAGACTGCCGCCTCTTCCTTCCACGGCTCCGAGGTGATCATGCGTCTCTCTTCGACCTTCGCTCTCTCCGCCCTGCTCGTGCTCACCGCTGTCGCCGCCGCGGCCGCGCGCGCCGACGATCCGACCCCTTCGACCGGCGCCACCGCCACGACTACGGCGCCCCCGGCGGCGCCGCGCGAACCGCTGCGCGGCGTGCTGCCGGAGGGCGGCAACCAGGTGACTGTCGAAGGCAAGACCTCGGCGGCGAGCCCGGCCGCGGTCCTCTGGGCGGCGCCGACCGGCCGCATGCTCAACGTCCGCCTCTCCTCCCCGGGCAGCCAGGCCTGGATGGTCATCTACCGGATGGGCAGCGACAAGGCCGAGAACGGCGCCGGTGAGAGAGACGGGGCGATCGGCTGGATCAGCCAGATCGACAGCGCCGGCGACCTGCGCTTCGAAGTGCGGACGCGATCGGCCGAGGAGATCCCCTTCCGCGTCCTGCTCGAGGTCTCGCCGCCCGAGGCGCCGGAACCGCCGGCCCGCCCGGCGGCGAACGAGCCGGCGCCGCCGGTTTCCGAGTAGCCGGTACCGCGGCGGTTTCCCCGCCCCCCCTTCGCGGGTCGAAGGGGGCATGACGATTCCTCTCGCGAGGTCCCGACCGATGCGGAGCGACCCGGAAGCCCCCCGCCCCCCGCTCCCGGACGACGACGGCGGCCTGGTGGCCGCCGCGCGCGCCGGCAGCCGCGACGCCGCCGAACGGCTCGCCACCGCCACCTACGAGCGCCTCTGGGCCTCCTGCCTGCGCATGACCGGCGATCCCGACCGGGCCGCCGACCTGGTGCAGGAGACCTACCGCAAGGCCTGGCAGGCGTTGCCCGCCTTCCGCGGTGATGCGCAGTTCTCCACCTGGCTCTTCCGCATCGCCTTCACGACCCACCTCAAGATCGTCCGCCGGCCGCGCCGGGTGCTGCCGATCGAGCCGGCGCAGGAGGCGACCGCCCCCGACCCCGGCCCCGATCCGGAGACCACGGCCGCCGAACGGGAGCGCGCCGGACGGCTGCGACGTGCCGTTTCCGCACTCCCCGACGATCTCCGCTACGCGGTGTCGGCGCACTACTGGGGCGAAGTCCCGGTGCGCGACATCGCCCTCGAGGCAGGCATCACCCCCGTGGCCGTCCGCAAGCGGATGGCGAAGGCGCTGCGCGTCCTCGCCGCCGTGCTCCAGGAGAACCGGCGATGAGTACCCCGAACCGCCCGACTCGTGAATCCCGCCGCCAGCTCGAGCGCGAGCTGCGCGAACTGCCGACCGCGCCCCCGCCGGCCGACCTGCTCGACCGCATCCGGCGCGACATCCCCGACACCCTCGGCGCCGCGTCCGGCGCCGACGCCGACGGACCGCAGGGCGCCGCCTCCGGCGCCCGCGGCCGCGGCACCCCCTGGCTGCGCCTCGCCGCCATGCTCGCCGTCGGCGCCCTCGGCGTCACCCTCGCCTACCGCGTCTCGCGCGACGCGGGCGACACGGCCGGCCCGGCTGCCCGACCCGTCACCGCCCAGGAACCGCAGACCGCGCCGACCGTCCGCTCGTCCGAGGCGCTCGTTGTCGGCGAGTCCCGGGCGAACGAGGTCGGCGAGTCGAGAGACCAAGACGTTCTGTTGAAGGCAGAAGTGGACGACCGGGCAGTCGCGGGTCGGCGGAGCGTCGGAGAGGGGGGCGAAGTCAGGGCCAAGACCGTACCCCTGCCGGACTCGACGCCGCAACCGCTCGCGATTCCGTCTCCTGCCGAGGCTGCGGACGGCTCTGGCGAGCGCCCCGCTTCTCCGGCTGGCGCCGGCTCCTACAACCTGCAGGCAGACTCGGTGCACGTCCTCGAGGCGCAGCGCCAGCGGGTGCGTGAGGAGCTGAGCCGGAGGCAGGCGGCCCCCGCGGCGTCGTCTCCCTCCTCCGAGGCTCCGGCCGGCGCCGGGCGGCGCGTCGAAGATGCGGTTTTCGGCATCCCGGACGCCGCGCCGAGCGTCGTCTCCGAGTCGGAGGCGGTGGCTCGTCGCGTGCGGCGGCCGGAGCCGGAGCCGGTGCCACCGCCGGCACCGCCGGCGGACATGTACTTCCGCGACGCGGGGACGCATCCGTTCGTCGATCCGCGGCAGGACCGGCTGTCGACCTTCGGCCTCGACGTCGATACCGGGGCGTGGACGCTGGTGCGCTCCTACCTCGAGCGCGGCATGCTGCCGCCCGCGGCGGCGATCCGGGTCGAGGAGTTCGTCAACGCGCAGCAGTACGAGGACCCGGCGCCGCGGCGTGGGGAGTTCACGTTGACCGCCGAGGGGGCGCCGTCGCCGTTCGAATCCGGGCGCTACGACGATCGGCTCCACCTGCTGCGCTTCGCGGTCAAGGCGCGCGAGGTCGACGCCGCGGCGCGCAAGAGCGCCGTCCTCACCTTCGTCGTCGACGTCTCCGGCTCGATGGATCGCGAGAACCGCCTGGGACTGGTCCAGCGGGCGCTCGGGCTGCTGCTCGACGAGCTCGATCGGGACGACCGGGTGGCGCTGGTGGTCTACGGTTCGCGCGGCCGCGTCCTGCTGCCGCACACCCGCGATCACGAAGCGATCCGCGACGCCATCGCGCGGCTGCGTCCCGAGGGGTCGACCAACGCCGAGGAGGGGCTGCGCCTCGGCTACGACCTGGCGGCCGAGGCCTGGCGCGACGGGGCGATCAACCGGGTCATCCTCTGCTCCGACGGCGTCGCCAACGTCGGCGCCACCGGTCCGGAGTCGATCCTCGCCCGCATCGGCAAGGAGGCGCGGCGCGGCATCGCCCTGACCACCGTCGGCTTCGGCATGGGCAACTACAACGACGCCCTGATGGAGCAGCTCGCCGACCAGGGCGACGGCTCCTACCACTACGTCGACCAGCTCGACGAGGCGCGCAAGGTCTTCGTCGAGAACCTGACCGGGACGCTGCAGACCGTGGCCAGGGACGCCAAGGTCCAGGTCGAGTTCGATCCGCGCTCGGTCGAAGGGTGGCGCCTGCTCGGCTACGAGAACCGCGACGTCGCCGACCGCGACTTCCGCAACGACCGCATCGACGCCGGCGAAGTCGGCGCCGGCCAGACGGCGACCGCCGTCTACGAGGTGTTGCTGGCCGACGACGCGCGCGCCAGCGCGCCCCTGGCCACCCTGCGGCTGCGCTGGAAGAGCGTCGACGGCGGCCGCGTCGCCGAGGCGGCGCAGGAGCTCGTCGTCGGCGACGTCGGCCGCTCCTTCGACCGCGCCAGCCGCGACCTGCGCCTCGCCGCCCTTGCCGCCCGCTTCGCCGAGCGGCTCAAGGGGACGCGCGAGAGCCGCGGCACCTCGTGGGACGACCTGCGCGCCGAGGCCCACCGCCTGCGCCGCGACCTGCCGCGCGACGCCTCGGTCGTCGAACTGGCCGGCCTCGTCGACCGCGCCGCCGGCCTCGCCGGCGGCGAGCCCGACCCGGACGCGATGCGCCGC
>JAIOJQ010000286.1 GCA_019911865.1 Thermoanaerobaculia bacterium | reverse complement strand
ACGGTGCGGCGCCCCGGCGGCGATGACGCGCCGCACCGTCGCCGGCCAGGCGGGCGGCGAGGCGAGGCAGCCGAGCGCCGCGATCCACGCCGGCACGGTCGGAAAGAAGGTGACCGCGAAATCGCGCGCCACGCCGATCGGCGCCAGCGGCGAGCGATCGAGCGCAAAGACGAGCGTCGCGCCACGCAGCAGCGCCGGCAGGGCGAGGCTCGAAAACCCGTAGGAGTGCGAGAGCGGAATCGCGGCCATCATCCGTTCGCCCTCGGCGATCCCCATGCTCGAGGCGAGCTGCGCCTCGTCGGCGGCGAGGGCGGCGCTGCTCAGCACGACGCCGCGCGGTTCACCAGTCGAGCCGGAGGTCAGCTTGACCGCCCCCCAGTCCGCCTCGGCCTGGCGTGGCCGCGGCGGCTGCCGCACGTCGAGCTCCCAGCCCGCGGCCTCCTCCGGCCAGCCGGTCGCCTCGGCGAGGAAGCCGGTGACGCCGAGGCGATCGAGCGCCGCGAGGCGGTCGGGCGTCGGCCGCGCCGTGTCGCAGAGCACCGGCACCGCGGCGCAGCGCCGCAGGGCGAGAAAGCCAGCGAGCAGCGCCGGGCCCGGAGCGGCCGCCAGTCCCACCAGCCGGCCGGCACCAAACCCTTGCCGCCGCAAGCGCTCCGCCAGGGCGTCCGCCGCCCGGTCCAGATCGCCGAGGGTCCACCGCTGTCCGGCCGCCTCGGCGACCGGATGGCCGCTCCGGCTCGCGGCGCGGGCGGCGAACTCCTCGAGGATCGGGTCGGTGGGGGTCGGCGGAGGCGGCATCGGGTCGGCCGGCACCGGGCCGGACGGCGCGGCGCGCGGGTGCGAAGTATACTGGCGCGCTCTCCGCCGGGCCGCGGCGGCGTGCGCCGCCAACCGGATCCGGAACGATCGAATGCCCGACCCGCGAGCCTGACGACCCGCCGTGAGCCTCTCCCCCGCTGCTGCCGAGTTCGACGTCGCCGTGGTCGGCGGCGGCCCCGCCGGGTCCGCCGCGGCGACCACCCTGGCGCGGCGCGGGCACCGCGTCGTGCTCTTCGAGCGCGACGACTTCCCCCGCTTCCACATCGGCGAGTCGCTGCTCGCCGCGGCCAACCCGAGCTTCGACGCGCTCGGCGTGACGGAGAAGATCCGCGCCGCCGGCTTCACCGAGAAGTGGGGCGCGACACTGCTCACCCATCTCGGGGCCGAGGGGACGCCGGTCGACTTTTCGCAGTCGCGCGAGGTGCCGCGACCGCAGACCTGGCAGGTCTGCCGGGAGAAGTTCGACACCCTGCTGCTCGACCACGCCCGGGAGTCGGGGGCGGAGGTGCGGCTGCGCCAGCGCGTCGAGTCCGCCGAGTTCGACGGCGACGGCGTGACGCTGCGCGTCGCGGCGGCCGAGGGCGCGGCGAGCGAGGTGCGCGCCCGCGCGATGGTCGACGCCACCGGCCGCGCCGGGCTGCTGGCTCGCCGGTTCGATCTGCGCTACGACGAGCCGCAGCTCGCCAACGTGGCGATCTACGCCCACTTCTCCGGCGTACCGCGCCTGCCGGGCAAGCGGGCCGGGGACATCCGCATCGTCGGCCGCGAGGACGCCGGCTGGTTCTGGGTGATCCCGATCGACGAGCAGCTGACGAGCGTCGGCGTCGTGCTGCCGATGGCGATCTATGCGCGCCTCGAGAAGGGCTCGCCGGAGTCGATGCTGCAGGCCGCCGTCGCCGGCACGCCGGCGATGGCCGCCCTGATGCGCGAAGCCCGGCGCGAGTGGCCGGTGCGGGTCGAAAAGGACTACTCCTACGGCGCCCGGGCCTACGTCGGCGACCGCTGGCTGCTGGCCGGCGACGCCGGCTCCTTTCTCGACCCGGTCTTCTCGAGCGGCGTCTCGATCGCGCTCGAGAGCGGCATCGAGGCCGGCAGGGAGCTCTCGGCGGCGCTCGCCGGCGACGACTTCCGCGCCGCCCGCTTCGCCGCCTTCGACCGCGTGCAGCGGCGGCGCTACCAGCTCTTCCGCCGCTTCGTCACCGGCTTCTACACCCCCTGGTTCCGCGACGTCTTCTTCCAGCCCGACGCGCCGCCGGCGATCTTCCGCGCCGTGATCACGGTGCTCGCCGGACACTGGCGCGTCTCCTGGCGCACCCGCGCCCTGCTCGAGCTCTTCTTCCTCGCGGTGCGCGTCCAGCGTCGCTTCCGCATCGCCGAGCCGATCGTGCGGCGCGACGCCGTCGCCTTCCCCGACGCCGGACTGCCGGAGGCCGATTGACCGCCGACGAGCTGCTGCCGCGCCTCAAGGGACTGGTCGTCGCCAGCCTCAAGCTCGAGGGGGTCGCCGCGACGGCGATCGGCGACGACGAGTCGCTTTTCTCGCCGCGCCTCGGACTCGACTCGGTCGACGCGCTCGAGCTGGTCGTCGCGCTCGAACGCGAGTTCGGCGTCGCCATCCCGTCCGAGGTGATCGGCGGCGAGGTCTTCGCCACGCCGCGCTCGCTGGCGACCTGGCTGGCGGCACGCCTCGACGCGCCCGACGCCGGCGCGGCGGATCGATGAGCCGCGAACCGGTCGCCGTCACCGGTCTCGGCGCCGTCTCCGGCTACGGCTGGGGCGTGCCGGCGCTCTGGCAGGGAGTCAACTCGGGCCTCACCGCGATCGGCGACTTCAGCCGCTTCGACCACATCGCCTACCGCACCCACGTCGCCGCGCAGGTGCCCGACGGCCCGGCGCTCGACGCCGCACTCGGCCGCCGCCTGACGCTCGCCGGCGGCCACCAGCGCGAAACGGTCGGCGAGCCGCTCGGCCCGGCGGTCGGCCTCTTCTTCGGCAGCTCGACGGGCGGCATGTTCGAGGCCGAGGAGTACTTCGACGGTCTCGCCTCGCGGCGCGGCGGCACCCGCATCGACCGCCTCGTGGCGCAGCCGACCAGCGGTCCGGGCGACGCCGTGGCCCGCGCCAACGGCATCTCCGGCCCGGTCCTCACCCTCGCTTCGGCCTGCGCCTCGGCGAACCTGGCGCTCGGCACGGCGCTCGACGCGCTGCGCAGCGGCGAGGTCGACATCGCCGTCGCCGGCGGCAGCGACTCGCTCTGCCGCCTCACGTTCGCCGGCTTCAACGCCCTGCGCGCGGTCGACGAGCACCCCTGCCGACCCTTCCGCGTCGAGCGACTCGGCATGTCGATCGGCGAAGGCGCGGCGGTGCTCGTGCTCGAGACCCGCGCCGGCGCCGCGCGGCGGGGCGCGCGGCCGCTCGGCTGGCTGGCCGGCGCCGGCGCCTCGTGCGACGCCCACC
>JAIOJQ010000285.1 GCA_019911865.1 Thermoanaerobaculia bacterium | reverse complement strand
CGCCGGCGCGCGCCCGCGCTTCGGCACCGAGGCGACGGCCTCTCGCCCGGGCGCTCTCGGCCAGCGCGTCGCGCGCCTGCGAGGCGAGGCTGTGGTCCACGGCTTCGGCCAGCAGGTGCGCCGCGAGCTCGTAGCGGCGCGGCGGCAGCGAGACTTCGAGCTGCCGACCCGACCGACGGTAGAGCTTGGACGGCCGGCCCGCTCCCGGACCGCTCCGCGCGGAGAGCCGACGGAAGCCGACCTCGAGGAGTCCCTCCTCCGCCAGGCGATCGAGATGGAAGCTCGCGACGCTCCGCGACACGCCCGCGGCTCGCGCCGCCTCCTCGCGGCTGACTTCCCGACCGGACGACATGACGTGGCGGTAGATCGCCCGCCGCACCGGGTCGCCGAGGAGCGCCAATCCGCCGAGCTGCTCCTCGAGCTCGTCGGGCGTGACGTCGGGCGGGGACTTCGTACGGTCGGACACGATCTCCTGACCGCGGCTCGCGACGCCGCGGCGGGCCTCTCTAAAATAGCGCTTCTCGACCCTACAAGGCAATTCCAGAGCCCTCAGGGCAGCTCCGGAGGTCCCGCCCGGGGGGAGCACCGGCGAGGGTTCGCGATGGTCACCGAGATCACTGGACCCCCTTTCTGCGCTGCATGGCCCCGCACGACGTGCACCGAGCGCCCGAAGCCCACTTGACGAATCGGAGCCGCTTATCTAAAATTGTTGCTGTGAGTTTTAGAAACTCACCGACGCTCGCTTCCGGGTGCCGAACCACGCTTCAGGAGGAACCATGAAGATTCCGCTCCTCACCGCCGCCGCGACCGTCCTGCTCCTCGCGGGGGCTCCGGCCTTCGCCCAGATCGACGACGCCCAGATCGCGGCGATCGTCGTCACCGCCAACCAGGTCGACGTCGACGCCGGCAAGCTCGCCGTCGAGCGCTCCCGGACTCCGGCGGTGGTCGAGTTCGCGCGGCTGATGATCACCGACCACACGGGGGTCAACGAGGCCGCGACCGCGCTGGTGACGCGCCTCGGAGTGACGCCGAAGGAGAACCCGACCAGCGCCAGCCTGAAGCAGGCCGGCGACGAGAACCTCGCTCGCCTCCGGAAGCTCGACGGCGCCGCCTTCGACACGGCCTACGTCGAGCACGAGGTCGCCTACCACGAGCAGGTGATCGCGGCGATCGACGGCACGCTGATCCCGGGCGCGACCAACGGCGAGCTGAAGGCGCTCCTGGTCAAGGTCCGGCCGGCCTTCGACGCCCACCTCGCGCACGCGCGTCAGCTCCTCGGGTCGCTGACCAAGAGGTGACGCAGATGAGCGCGCTCGCTGCCAGGCGTCTCGCGCTCGTCTTCGCGGCGGCGGGGCTTCTCCTCGTCGGGGTGGGCCTCGCCGCCGCCGCGGAGCACGCCGAGCCCCGACATCACACGATCACGATCGAGGGCAACGCCTTCCGTCCGGACGATCTCACCGTCGATCGCGGGGACACCGTCGTCTGGGTCAATCGCGACTTCTACCCACACACCGCGACCGACACCGAGGGGCGTTTCGACTCCGGAACGATCCCGGCCAACGATTCCTGGGCGCTCACGGCCGAGGCCTCCGGCGAATTCCAGTACTTCTGCACCCTTCACCCCACCATGAAGGCGACGCTTCGTGTCCGGTGAGCGCCGTGGGCGCGGCCCCGCCGCTCGGGAACGTGCGCCGGTCGAATCGCCGGGCACCACGTCCGCGGGGCGGCAGGTGCGATGATCTCAATGGGGGGCGGCAGGGACATGACGACGCCAGGCGACGCTCGGCTCGGAACCCTCGAATCGAGAAACGGATTCGGCGAGCCGGTTCCGATCATCAAGGAGCGGCTGCGCACCTCCGTACGGGCTCGCCTGGAGACCGTTCACGCCGAGTCCCTGGCGTCGTCGGCATCCGCACGCATCGGAGATGCGGTCCTGCGACTCCCCGAGGTCGCGGGCGCCAGAGGGGTCCTCGTCTGCCTCTCTTTCGGATCCGAGATCGATACCTGGTCACTGACCGACCGCATCCTCGGGAGCGGGCGGAGGGTCTTCGTGCCGCGCGCCGATCCCAAGGATCGCCAGCTTCACGTCCACCCCTATCCCTGCCCTCTGCGGACCTTGTCGTTCGGACTGAGTCAGCCACCGCGCGGCACACCGGAGCTCGCCGATGCGGAGATCGACAGAAACGTCGAAGTCGCCCTCGTCCTCGGGCTCGCGTTCGACCGGCGTGGATACCGGCTCGGCCACGGGAGCGGGTACTTCGATCGGTTCCTCTCGCGGCATCGGATCTTCTCCATCGGCCTGACGCCCTCCGAGCTTCTCTTCAAAGCGTTGCCCGTCGAGCCGCACGACCTCCCGATGTCGGTCATCGTGACCGAGCGCGAGGTCGTCCGAGCCGCGAACGGGCCCTTCACCTCGCCACTGCCCCGACCGTGAGATTGGGCCGCGCCGAGCCTAGAAGAGCTTTGGCAGATTTTTCATGTTTATTGAAACTGTAAACTTGACAATTAGCCACGCCCGACGTACCGTTTGGACGGGTCCGCTGCCTTTCGAGCCCGGACCGAGAGATCGGAGGCCCTGGGTGCCCCACATCATCACCGAGCCCTGCATCGGCGTGAAAGACACGGCCTGCGTGGACGTCTGTCCGGTCGACTGCATCTACGGCAAGAACGAGGACTGGGAGATGCTCTTCATCCATCCGGAGGAGTGCATCGACTGCGGGTTGTGCATCGACGCCTGCCCGGTCCAGGCGATCTATCCGCAGGAAGAGGTCCCGGAGAAGTGGCGGAGCTTCATCGCGAGGAACTATGAGCACTTCTCGCTCACTTCGCCCTGACACGGCCATCGGAAGAGCGAACCGGAGGGAGCACCCGGTCTCGAAGGCGGCGCTTCCGGAGGACCTCCCGGACCGCATCCTCGCCGGGGCAGCCGAGGCGGTCTTGATCTGCGATCGAAACGGCGCGATTCGCTTCTGGAACGCCGGTGCGGAGCGGATCTTCGGCCACCTCGCGGAGGAGGCGCTCGGCGCCTCGCTCGACCTGGTGATTCCGGAGCGACTGCGAAGCCGACATTGGGCCGGTTGGGAGACCGCGATGCGATCCGGCCGCACCCGCTACGGCGACGGCCAACTGCTCGCGGTCCCGGCGCTCCACAAGGACGGGCGGCAGCTGTCGATCGAGTTCTCGATCCAGCTGCTGTCCGAAGCGGGCCGCCCGGTCGACTGGGTCGTCGCGATCGTCCGCGACGTGTCCGAGCGGTTCGCTCGCGAGAAGGCGCTTCGCCTCCGCCTGCAGAAGCTGGAATCGGCCGGCGCTCCATCGAGCCCGGCGGCATGAGACTTCCCGTGGCTACCTGGGCGATCTCGAGATCGGAGAACTGGACATGACTTCCTACCCGTATCTGATCGTCGGCGGCGGCATGACGGCCGACGCCGCCGTGCGCGGCATCCGCGAGCTCGACGACACGCGGCCGATCGGCCTGATCGGCGCCGAGACGGACGCCCCGTACGCGCGGCCCCCGCTCTCGAAAGGGCTCTGGAAGGGCGAGCCGCTCGAAGGGATCTGGCGCGGCACCGGGCAAGCCGGCGCCCTGCTCCATCTCGGCCGCCGGGTCACGGCAATCGACCTCGCCGCGCGGACCGTGCTCGACGATCATGGCCACCGCTACGGCTTCGAGAAACTCCTGCTCGCGACGGGCGGACGTCCCCGCCGGCTGCCGTTCGGCGGCGACGACGTCCTCTACTTCCGCACGCTCGAAGATTACCGGCGCCTCCGCACCCTCGCCGACCGGGGCGCGCGGTTCGCCGTCATCGGGGGTGGCTTCATCGGCTCCGAGATCGCCGCCGCCCTGGCGTCGCAGAACCGCTCGGTGACGATGCTCTTTCCCGAGGAGGGCATCGGCTCGCGCGTCTTCCCCGCCGACCTCGCCCGCTTCCTGGCCGGCTACTTCGAGGAGAAGGGCGTCGAAGTGCTCGCCGGACGGAAGGTGACGAACCTGGTCGTGAAGGGCCTGGATTACGAGGTCCACGCGGACGGTGAACCCCCTCGGGAGGTGGATGCGGTGGTCGCGGGCCTCGGCATCGTCCCCGAGACCGAGCTCGCGGCCGCCGCCGGGCTCGAGGTCGACGACGGCATCGTGGTCGACGAGCGGCTGAGGACGAGCGACCCCGCGGTCTTCGCGGCGGGCGACGTCGCGCGATTCCCGGTGCCGGCGCTCGGCGGCCGCATCCGCGTCGAGCACGAAGACAACGCGGTGTCCATGGGGCGGGCGGCCGGGCGGGCCATGGCGGGCGACGACTCGCCGTACACGCATCTGCCGTTCTTCTACTCGGACCTGTTCGATCTCGGCTACGAGGCGGTCGGGGCGCTCGATCCGCGCGGCGAGGTCGTCGCCGACTGGAAAGTGCCGCTCCGCGAAGGCGTCGTCTACTACCTGACGGCGGGACGAGTCCGGGGCATCCTGCTCTGGAATACCTGGGGACAGGTCGACGC
The DNA here is from genome assembly GCA_019911865.1 of Thermoanaerobaculia bacterium. Taxonomy (GTDB): domain Bacteria; phylum Acidobacteriota; class Thermoanaerobaculia; order Multivoradales; family JAGPDF01; genus JACTMI01. The sequence goes on along the minus strand of JAIOJQ010000285.1, from coordinate 11,806 downwards.
GGCGCGCGCCCTGATCGCGGAGCCCGGTCCCTTCCGCCCGGCCGATCTCCTCGGCCGCCTGCCGGCTTGACATCTCCGGCGCCGGCGAGGCCGAGCCCACCCGCGGCCACGCTCGCCGCGGGCGGCGGCTGCGGGCGCCATGCTCCTGGCCGGAGCAGCCCGATGCGCATCGTCTCCGGCGTCCAGCCCACGGGGAGGCTTCACCTGGGCAACTACCTGGGCGCCATCCGCCAGTTTCTCGACCTGCAGAGTGCGCCCGCCCACGACTGCTTCTTCTTCGTCGCGGACCTCCACGCGCTGACCACGATCCGCGACGGGGCGACACTGCGCTCGCTCACCCTGGAGATTGCCACCGACTACCTCGCACTCGGCCTCGACCCGGACCGCGTGGCCATCTACCGGCAGTCGAGCCTGCCGCAGGTCACGGAGCTCGCCTGGATGCTGTCGACCGTGACGCCCATGGGGCTGCTGCGCCGCGGCCACTCCTACAAGGACAAGATCGCGCGGGGCCTGGAGCCGACCCACGGCCTGTTCGCCTATCCCGTGCTCATGGCCGCCGACATCCTGATCGTCGGCGCCGAGCGGGTTCCCGTGGGGCGGGATCAGGCGCAGCACCTCGAGATGACCCGCGACCTCGCGACGGCCTTCAACCAGGTACACGACGAACCGCTGCTGCGCCTGCCCGAGCCGATGATCCTGCCCGACGCGGCCCTGGTGCCGGGAATCGACGGGCGCAAGATGTCGAAGTCCCACGGCAACGTCATCGAGCTATTCGCGCCCGAGGCCGATCTGCGCCGCTCCGTGATGTCGATCGTCACCGACTCGACGCCGCTCGAGGACCCCAAGTCGGCCCGAGGTCCGCTCTATGCGCTTCTGAAGCTGCTGACCCCACCGGAGGAGTGGGCGGAATCCCGCCGGCTCTTCACCACCGGTGGCCAGGGCTATGGCGCGCTCAAGACGCGGCTGCTCGGGCTCGTCCTGGACACGTTCCGGCCGGCCCGGCAGCGTCGCGAGGAGCTGCTGCGCGATGTCGGATTCGTTGAGTCTGTCCTCAACGCGGGCAGCGAGCGCGCGGCGACCGCAGCGGCTCCCCTGATGGCCGAGTGCCGCCGGGCCTGCGGTCTCGCTGGTTGAACCGCGCTCGCCGCGAGCTCGCTGCCGGCACGGCCCGGCGCCCTGAGCGCCGGGAGCCCCCTCTGCCCACCGAAACCAGGTCCGCGGTTCGAGGTCAGCTGCCACTGCGCCAGTGAATCAGTCGCGATCCGCGCTGCCAGGTGAAGTAGGACCAGACCCACTGAGCGAAGACGAGGAGGCGGTTGTTGAACAGCGCGAGCTGCGCGAGGTGGAGGGTCGCCCAGAGCACCCAGGGCAGCCAGCCCGCCAATCGCAAGCATCCCAGTTCGAAGAGGGCGAAGTTGCGCCCCACAACCGCGAGGTTGCCGAGATCTCGATAGCGAAAGGGGCCAGGGAACCGACGTGCGCGCTCGCGGCTCTCGATCACTTTCGCGACATAGCGGCCTCCCTGCAAAGCGACTTGAGCCACGCCGGGCAGGGCGCGACCGTCTTGGGAATGTGCGGCGAGGTCGCCGATCACGAAGATCTCGGGCCGACCCGGCACGGACAGGTTCGGTTCGACACGGATCCTGCCCGCCCGGTCCGTCTCGGCGCCGACCCAGGCCGCAATCGAAGGTGCCGCCACGCCCGCAGTCCAGATCACCGCAGCGGCTTCGATCCACTCGCCGCCGACCCGCACGCCCCGAGAGTCCACCGCTTCGACCCCCGCACCGAGTCGAATCTCGACGCCCATCCTTTCGAGACGGCTCCTCGCGCGAGACGCGAGGTCTTCGTGAAAAGTCGGTAGGATCCGTGGACCCGCCTCCAGGAGGAGGATCCCGACCGACCCGGGGTCGACCCGGCGAAACTCTCCGGCGAGAGTCCCGCGGGTGAGCTCCGCGAGCGCTCCGGCCATCTCCACACCCGTAGGTCCGGCTCCTACCAGAACGAGCGCAGAAGGGCCACGGTCCGGCGGCAGGATGGCCCTGGCCTCCGAGCGCTCCAGCGCGGCGAGGATTCGGCTCCGGACCGACGTCGCATCCTCCAGTGTCTTGAGACCGGGGGCGAATCGCTCGTGCTCGGGGTGGCCGAAGTAGCTGTGACGCACTCCCGTCGCGAGCACGAGATAGTCGTAGTCGATCGCGACCGGCTCCTCGCCATCAATCCGAAGCAGGAGGCGGCGCTCCTCCACCTCGAGCCCGACGGCCTCCGCCATGACCACCGTTGCGTTCGCCTGGCGCTGAAGGACCTGCCGCAGGGGCGACGCGATCTCCGCCGCGGAGAGCGCCGCGGTCGCCACCTGGTACAGGAGCGGTTGGAAGAGATGATGATTCGTGCGGTCGACGAGAAGCACGTCGAGCGGGGCGTGACGCAGGGCACGCGTCGCGGCCAGACCGCCGAATCCCCCGCCAACGACCACGACCCGTGGCCGGGAGCGACCTCCTCCGGGGCCCGCCGATTCCCGGGCGATCGGGTCTCCTCCCGTGTCGCTCCGGACGCGCTTCATCGAGCGACCCTCACGGCAGGCCACGTACCAGAAGGACCGCGAAACCCAGCACGGCCACCGAAATCGCCAGCTCGAGCCGTCCCAGCCAGGAAGCCGAGCGGCGTGCGTGCGCCGCCTCTTCGCCCTCGGGGTCGAGGTCGAGAAGGCGCGCCGCCCGCGGACCGAGCACGACGTCGTGCACGAAGTTCACGGCGACGAGAAGCGTCACCAGCGCCAGCTTCCAGGCGAGCACCCGGGCCCACGGGCTCGCCCAGAAGGCGGAATCCGACAGCGCGCGCCAGGAGACCCCCCGCAGCCAGAGATTGGAGACTCCCGTGACGACGAGCACCGCGAGGGAAAGCCAGCCGACGAGGCGGTAGCGAAGGCCGACGACGGTGAGCACGCGCGTCCGGATCGGTTCGAGGTCCGGGGCGCGCAGCGCCGGAACCAGCACCGCGCCGAAGAAGGTCAGCGATCCGATCCAGGTCGCCGCCGCCACCAGGTGGAGGGCCACGGAGACCAGGTACAGAGTGCGCATGGTGCGCTCACTCCCGAGGTGATCGCCCCGCCCTCACTCCGCCGCGTCGATCCGCGGCGCACGGTTGGGCGGAGTCGAAGGGGGACCCGCCACGCGGTCGCCGCGAATCAAGCCGATCGCTTCCCCGAAGGGATCGACGGGCTCGCACCCCGACGCTTCGTCCGGGCACTCGAGATCGAGTAGACGCACGCGTGGCTCCCTGCCGGCATGAACTCCTCTCGGTCGGGACGGCCCCCCAGCAGACCCTCGATCAGCGCCAGCTCGTACCGGCAGGGCAGGTCGGAAATCGCGACGAGATCCTGAATCGGACAGTGGGAGAGGCGGAGCCGCGGTCCCTCGGTCGTGTCCGCGACCTCGGCCAGGAACCCATCCTCGGAGAGGATCTCGGCGACTCGCTCCAGTCGCTCGCGGCCCTCGAGTCCGGCGACCCGTGTCTCGAGCTCGAGACGCTTGCGCCCGAGCCGATCCGCGAAGAACTCTTCGAGCAGCTCGCGCCGTCCCTTTTCGAGGAGGAACGTTGCGAGCTCGCGCAGCAGCGCTCCCTCGCGGCGGGGAAAGAGCGCCTCGCCGTTCGGAGTCAACCGGTAGAGCACGTGAGGTCGGCCTGGCCCGGCGCGCTGGACGCCCGAGCGTTCGACCAGGCCCTGCGCGGCGAGCGATTTCAGGTGGATTCGGAGCGTCTCCCGACTCAGCTCGAAACCGGCTTCGAGCTCGGCGAGCGTACACTCGCCGGCGCGCTTCATCAGCTCGAGGAGCCGACGCTGACTCTCGCCGATCCCGGGGCCGATGATCGGAAGTGACGTATTCATGGCCTCCCTCTCTCTCAATACGACAACACCTTCCGCGCCGCGTCGAGAACTCGCTTCACGTCGGGGAGGATCGCACGCTCGAGGGCGCGGTGAAACCCCACGGGAGTGAAGGTCGAGCCGACGCGATCGACCGGAGCATCGAGGTGAGCGAACAGCTCCGAGCCGATCTGCGCCGCGATCTCGCCGCCGAACCCCCCGTGGACCTTGTCTTCGTGGACGACGAGCACCCGTGAGGTCTTGCGCACCGACGCCGCGAGGGCGTCCCAATCGAGCGGCACGAGCGAGCGCAGGTCGAGAACCTCGACGCTGCGGCCCTCCTCGCCCAGCTTCGCGGCCGCGTCGAGCGCCAGGTGCACGGCAGTGCCGTAGGCGATGATCGTCAGCTCTTCTCCCGCCCGTCGGCGGCGCGCCCGGCCGAACGGCACGGCGAAGCCGGGCGGAACGTGGGCTCGCGCCGAGCGCGCGTTGTAGAGGAACTTGGGCTCCAGGTAAACGGTGATCCCGCGCGAGCGGACGGCCGTGCGCAGCAGGCCGGCGGCATCGTCGGCGAAGGCGGGCACGACGATCCGGAGCCCGGGCAGGGTGGCGAGCCAGCCCTCGATGTTCTGCGAGTGGTAGAGGCCGCCGCCGATGTAGCCGCCCGAAGCGAGCCGGATGGTGACGTTGGGCACGAACTGTCCGTGCGTGCGCCAGTACTCGTGCGACATCTCGACCATCTGCTCGGCCGCCGGCCAGAAGTAGTCGGCGAACTCGGCGCCTTCGACCACGATGCGGATCCGCTCGTCGAAGCGCGAGAAGCCGTCGGCGGTGCCGAGGATGTAGTCCTCGGCGATCGGGCCGTTGAACACGCGGCGCGCCCCGAACTCCTGCTGAAGGCCCTTGCTGACGTTGAAGATTCCCCCCTTGTCCCGGTTCGCGACGTCCTGGCCCCAGAGGTAGGTGTCGGCGTTCTCGCGAAAGAGCTCCTTGAGGGTGAGGTTGAGCGCCTCGAGCAGCGAGCGCTCCTCGAGCGCCGCGCCGGCGACGTTCGCCGGCGTCGCCGCGAGCTCGGCGAGTCCATCTCCATCCGGTCTCCAGGGCTCCGGCACGACGAAGTCGTGGATCGTTTCCGGATCCGGGCCCGGCGCGCGACGGACGCGCCCGGCGGTCTCCTCGTAGGTCCGCAGGTTCTCGTGCTCGATCGCTCCGATCTCCTCCTCGCTGGCCGCTCCCGCCGCGAGCACGTGCGCGCGGAGCCGCGGCAGGGGATCCCGCGCGCGGGCCGCGGCGAGCTCTTCGGGCGAGCGGTAGAGCTCGTGCCGGTCGGAGTTCGAGTGCGAGTGGATCCGCACGCACTCGGCGTGAACCAGGGCGCACCCGGCACCGGAGGCGACGTAGCGGACGGCGGCGCGCAAGGCGCGCAGCGAGTCGACGAGATCGGTCCCGTCGCAGTGGAAGATCCGCAGGTTGCGGAAGCCGGCGAAGTTGTCCGAGGCGTGGCGGTTGGCGGTCTGGTCGCTCTTCGGCACCGAGATCCCGTAGCCGTTGTCCTGGACGACGAAGACCACCGGGAGCCTCTCGCGCGAGGCGCCGTTGACCGCCTCGTAGAAGTAGCCCTCAGAGGTCGACGACTCGCCCACCGAGCAGAAAACGATCGCGTCCGAACCGTAGGTCACGATGGCCCGCCCCAGGCCCGCCGCGTGCTGGGCATGATTGGCGACGCTCGAGGAGACGTTCTGGATGCCGATCGCGGGCTTGGCGAAGTGGTTGGACATGTGCCGGCCGCCCGAGGCGACGTCGTCGCGCTTCGAGAGCCCGTTGAGCAGGATCTCCTCGGCCGAAATGCCGGCCGCGAGGCAGGTCGCGAGATCGCGGTAATAGGGGAAGAGATAGTCGTGGCTAGGCCGGAAGGTGAGCCCCAGGGCGATCTGGATCCCGTCGTGTCCGGCGCAGGGCGCGTGGTAGGACCAGCCGAGCCCCTGCTTGAGGTAGTTCGGGGCCTTGTCGTCGAGGATCCTCGCCAGGTGCATGAGCGAGTACGCCCGCCGCAACTCCGACGGGTCGAGGGCGGGAGATTCCGCCGCCGATGTCCTGTGCTCGTCCGAGAGCGCAGCCGCCCCGGACCGTACCGATTCACGCGAAAACGAGACGACCGTCACCCGGCTTCGCCTCCCGGGCCCGACCATGACCTGGCCCAGGCGGACCCCAGGGCGCCTCCCTCGTTCTCCCAGCGCTCCAGCTGCCTTCGATCGCCGCGGACGGCCTCGCCCAGGAAAGTCCTTGGCGCCGTGACCGGCGGATCGCGGCGCGCGATGAGAGCCACCGTCGATTGGCGGCGGAGAGGGGTTGCGGGCGAGCTCTGGCTCTGGGGCATCATGCGACTCCTCGACCTCGAGGACGAGCCTAGGCTTGACGGAGCGAGTTGTCAAGTTTAGAGTGCTGACAATCATGTCAAAAGATCGCCCGCCTCCGAAGCCTGCGATCGCTCTCGTGCGCGTCTACGACCGCACGCCGCGGAAGGCCTCTCGTGCCTTCCTCGTAGATGGGCTCTGGCCAAGGGGGCTGCGCCGGTCCGAGGTCGCTGCCGCCACGTGGCTATCCGAAGTCGCGCCGAGCCCGCAGCTGCGCAAGTGGTTCGCTCACCGCGTCGACCGATGGCCGGAGTTTCGGCGGCGCTACCGGATCGAGCTGCGCTCCCGTCCGGAATCCTGGAGCTCCCTGCTGGCCGCGCTCCGCGAGGCGCCGATCACCCTGCTTTACGCCGCGCGCGATACCGAGCACAACAACGCCGTCGTGCTGCGTGACTTCCTCCTCCGCCAGCTCCGCCGAGCACCCGCGCGCACCCCGGGCGCCCGGCGGGCCGGGTCGCGCTCTGGCTCGGCCCGTAGACCCCGAGCCGGCTCCGGCCGAGGAGCGGACGAGCGGAGCGGTCGATGATCCAGTCCCTCGCCGCCCTGGTCTCGCTCGTCCTGGCCCTGATCGTGATCGCCGTCGCGCTCCTCGTCGCGCGGCGTGCGACGACTCGCGATGCCGGCGGCTACGCGGTCGTCTACCGGGTTCGGCGCCACTACGCCACGGCACTGATCGCCGGGCTCGCGGTCGTCCTCTTCCTTACGCTTTCGCGGACTCCCTATGCGAGCACCGCCGACGAGGCGCCGGCCCGCAAGATCGACGCTGTCGGCTGGATGTGGGCGTGGGACTTCCAGGTCGATGGGGCGAGCGCGAGCCTTCCCCTCGAGGTGCCGGTGCGCGAGCTCGTCGAGTTCGCCGTCACGTCGAAGGACGTCAATCACGGCTTCGGCATCTACGACCTCCAGGGCCGGCTGATCGCCCAGACCCAGGCGATGCCCGGGTACGTCAACCACCTCCGGGTCCGCTTCGAGAAGCCCGGGATCTACCACGTCCTCTGCCTCGAGTACTGCGGCGTCGGGCACACGGTGATGATGGCGGAGATCCTGGTCCGATGAGCACCGGAACCACAGCGGGAAGCGCCCCCGATCGCGACCGCCGCCTGATCGCCACGTGGCTCGTCACCACGCTGGCGATTTTCCTCCTCCTGGTCACGCTCGGCATCACCATGCGCCTCGCCCAGGGCGCGGTCGTTCCGCTCTCGACACCGGACTTCTACGCGTTGATGACGATGCACGGCCTCGGCATGGCCGGCACCCTCTTCTCGGCCGGCATCGCGATGGTCTGGTTCGTCGCCGCGCGCCACGCCCGGCCGAGCCGCGCCGCGATGTGGGTGGCCTACGTCCTGTTCGTGGCCGGCGCCGTCGCGCTGCTGGTCGCCACCCTGATCGGCAAGTTCGCGGCCGGCTGGTATGCCCTCTACCCGCTCCCCTTCCTCAAGGCGACGTGGCCCGGCTGGGCGACGGGCACCACGATCGTCGCTCTGATGGCGATGGGCCTCGCCTGGCTCGTCGCGCAGCTCGACATCCTGCGCGCGCTCGCGGTCGAGCACGGCATCGGCCGGATGTTCGCCTGGGATCGTTTCCGGTCGGGCGCGGGCGAGCCGGCGCCCGCGGGCGTCCTGATCGCGTCGATCTGCGCCGTCGCCGGGGTGCTGGGAACGATCGTCGGGGCCGCCACGCTGATGACCTACCTGTTCAAGTGGCTCGCGCCGGCGACCGAGTTCGACGCTCTGCTGCTCAAGAACGGCATGTTCATGTTCGGTCACACCATCGTGAACGTCGCCATGTACTGCGGCATCTGCGCGATCTACGAGCTGATGCCCCGCTTCACGGGCCGCGCCTGGAAGGTCACCCGCACCGTCGCGGTGGCCTGGAACGCCACGCTCTTCTTCATCCTCTTCGCCTACTTCCACCATCTCTACATGGACTTCGTCCAGCCGGTCGCCCTTCAGGTCTTCGGTCAGATCGCCTCGTACGGCTCGGCGGTGCCCGCGACGGCGGTGACGGTCTTCGGCCTGGGCGCGCAGATTCACCGCTCCGGGCTGCGCTGGAGCTTCGCGCCCGCGGCGTTCACCGTCGGCATCCTCGGCTGGGTCCTCGGCGGCATCACGGCGGTGGTCGACTCGACGATCGCGGTCAACCTCGTCTTCCACAACACGCTCTGGGTACCCGCGCACTTCCATACCTACTTCCTGGTCGGCTACGTCCTGATCCTGCTCGGCTTCCTGCACCTGTTCCTGCGCTCGCGCGCCGAGCGGCTCGCCGGCACCGGCCTGGCGGTGATGCTCGCGGGCGGCTACACCTTCGTCCTGATGTTCTTTCTCGGCGGGCTCGATTCCGTGCCGCGCCGCTTCGCCAGCTACGCGACGATCCCCTATCCCGACCTCGCCGAGCGGGCGGCGGAGCTCGCGCGCTGGGGCGCCGTCGGCGGCTCGGTCTTCCTGCTGGGCGCACTGGTCTTCTGCGTCTCCCTGGTCGCCGGGCGGCGGCGCAGGTCGGGCACGGACGCATGACGCGCGAGCCGCGCCCTGCCAGGCCGCGCCGCCTGCTGGCCTGGCTGCCCTCGGCGTTGGTGGCCGGCGCGTGGATCATCGTCGGCGCATGGTGGACGCACGGCTTCACGGCGTTCACCGCGTTCTCGGCCGCCGTGGCGGCGGCCGGTCCTCTGCCCCGCCCGGCGCCCCGCTTCGAGGTCATCGACCAGAGAGGCCAGACGATCGATCTCGGCGCCCGCGACGGCGGCTATCGGCTCGTCCAGGCCATGTACCTGCGATGCCCCGACATCTGCCCGCTCGCGATGTCACGCCTCCAGCGGTTGGCCGCGACGCTCTCCGACGTCCCGCCGAGCCGCCTTCGGGCGGTGAGCGTCAGCGTCGACCGGGATCCTCCCGATCGGCTCCGCGCGGTCTGGGAGGCCTACGGTTCGCCTCCGAACTGGGCCTTCGTGACGCCCGCCGACGGTGCCGGCGACGAGCCCTTGCGACAGCTCGGAATCTGGCTCTATCGGCGCCCCGACGGCCTGATCAACCACGGCGTCGACATCTTCGTCATCGACCCCGAGGGCCGTGTCGTGCGCATTCTGCCGGCGAACGAGGATCTCGACCGGCTCGCGTCCGCCGTGCGTGAGGTCGTCGGTTGAGGCGCGCACTCTGGATCGCCGCCGCCGCGCTCGCGCTGTCCAACTCCTCGGCAGACGATTGGCTCGACGCGACCATGCCCCGGCTCGTCCTGCTCGCCCTCCCGGCGTGGGCCGCCCTCGGTATTCTCGCCGTCGGCCGCTCGGGCCGAGCCTGGACACGAGGGAACAGGTACGGCCTGACCGGTCTCGCCTGCGCTCTCGGAGCGCTCGCCTTCTGGATGATCCCGCGCTCGGTGGACGCGATTCGCGCGAGCGAAGTCGCCGACCAGCTGATGCACGTCTCGATGCTCGGCGCCGGGGCCGCACTGGCGGCGAGCTGGCGTGTCATGCCGTTCGTCGTCCGAGGCGTCCTCGGCATCTACGCCGCGGCGATGACGATCGCCCTCGGGATCATCTACTCGAGTTACTCGGCGCTGCTCTGCGGCACCTTCAATCTCGCGCAGCAACGGATGACTGGCGCGTGGCTCCTCCGGCTCTCGCCTCTCGTCGTCCTGCTCGTCGTGCTCGCCGGCGTGACTTCACTGCGCGCGTCGGCGCGAAACCAGAGGCGGCATCGCGTCGAGGTCGCGTCCTCCGGGCCCGACCCCCGCACGACGAACCCATCTCCACTCGAACAGGAGGCTCCATCGTGACCGAGACCTGGCTCCCCTCGCTGATCACCGCGACGCCGCAGGAAGGCTTCGAGCTCGCCATCACGCTCAGCAGGCGGGGCGTCAAGTACACGCAACCCGACGTCGAGGTCCTCAAACAACTGCGACCGAACTACGCGAACTCGGCCGAAGCGCTGACCGCCGCCTCCCAGGTCGTCGCGATCAACTTCCAGACCGTCGCCGCGGCCAACGGCTACTGGCGGAAGTAGGTCCGGACTCGGCTCCTTGTGTCTCAGCACCGTCGCCGCGGTGGGTTCGGGCGGCGGTCGATCGGAGAGCCCGCCGGCGGCATCCGGCGGTCAGTAGAACCAGCCGGTCCGGAACGAGACTCCGACGACGACGAAGAGGACCGAGACGATCGTCACCGGGACGATGTGCCAGGCGAGGGCGCCGAGGTCTTGTTTCGACAGGCGGGGGATCAGGCGCAGGCGGGCGTCGAGGGCGAAGGCGACGGTGGTGGCGAGCAGCAGGAGCTTGACACCGACCAGGGAGGCGACCGGATCGCCGAAGGCGAGCCAGCGCGAGAGCTCCGGCACCATCCGGTGCGCCAGCCAGAGGCCGGTCGCGACCTGGACGACCAGCGACGGGATGCCGATCCGCTCGTAAGCCGACTCGAACTCCAGAAGCTTGGCCGGCGAGCGCTCCCGCAGAACGCGCGGCAGGATGGCGATCGCCAGGACCAGGTGGCCGCCGGTCCAGATCGTCGCGGCCAGGATGTGCAGCAAGAGCATCGCACCGTACATCCTCGGCTCCCTCCGTGGCGCCCGGCTCCGCTCAGCGTCCGATCGGCGACGGCATCGGTTCGCCGGCGAGCGCCGCGCGGGCCACTTCGAGCGGCCGGCCGGCGCGGACGAGGCGCGGAACGATCCAGGTCGCCCACCAGGCGAGCCCGGTGACCTCGAGCAGACCCGAGACACCGGCCGGCAGGAAGGCGACCGGCGTCAGGTCGGTCAGCACCTGCTGGCTGACGCGCAGCGTACAGCCGAGATTGAGCAGCACGAACGGCGCGAGCGGCAGCGCGGCCCCGGCCGCGCCGCTCCCGGCCGGGCGTGGCGCGATTCGCGAGGCGACGCCGATCATCATCAAGCTGACGAAGCCGACCGTGATCGCGTGCCGGGTCGCGCCGTGCCAGGCGTGCGAGAACGGCGGGTCGAGCAGGCGCGACCAGAACGGGCCCGCCACCAGCATCGCGAGCGAGACAGCGAGCCAGACGTGCGCCGCGCGCACGAAGGCGAGCGGCGACACCCGCGGCAGCGCGACGCGCGGCCGCGCGAAGACCCGCAGGTTGGCGGCAGCGGTCACCGCCGCGATCGCGAAGACGACCGTCGCGATCCAGAAGCCGACGAACAGCAGCGGTCGCTTCGTGGCCATGGCGAGCGGGAAGAGCGCCGCCTCGGCGAGGATCGCGAGCTGGAGCGGCCAGAACAGGCGGCGCGCCCGCCGCTCGTCGGCGATCGGCGTGCCGAACAGGCCGGGCAGCACGCGCAGCGAGACGCCGAGGATCATCGACAGCGCCAGGCCGTGGATCTGCAGGTCGCGCAGCGGCAGCTGCCAGGTCGCGATCTCGGCGAGCAGCGCGTCGCGGTCGGCGGCGCCGACCGTGCGCGCGAGGTGGCGCAGGTCGAGCGCGGTGCCGAGCAGGAACCAGACGAGGCCGGCGCCGAGGTAGCGATCGGCGACGTGCCTTCGCGCCAGGCCACGGCGGGAGGTCGCCGCGAGCAGCGCCACGAAGGTCGCGACC
>JAIOJQ010000284.1 GCA_019911865.1 Thermoanaerobaculia bacterium | reverse complement strand
CGGCGGATCGCCTCCTCGTCGTAGAGCCGCGTGTTGCCCGCCGAGCGCGCCGGGCGGATCAGCCCCTGGCGCTCGTAAAGCCGCAGCGTCTGCGGATGGACCTGGTAGGTCTCCGCAACGACGCTGATCATCACGTAGCGGGGGCCCTCCCCGCGCTTGCGTCTCGCCATGAGCGGCGGGGGCCTCCGCGCGGCCGGCGCGAAGGCCCCCTTCTCCTCAGTTCTTCTCGGCGTCGACCACTTCGGCGTCGATCACCTCGTCGCTCGCGGCCCCGGCGCCGGGGCCCGGCTCGCCGCCGGTCTGGGCGCCGCGGTACATCGCCTCGGCGACCTTGTGCATCGCCTTCTCGAGGCGCGCGAACGCCTCGTCGAGGATCGCCTGATCTTCGGACTCGAGAGCCTGCTTGCCGGCGTCGATGGCGGCCTGGGCATCGCCCAGCTCGGCCGCGGAGAGCTTCTCCTTGTTCTCCTCGACCGTCTTGGCGGCCGAGTAGACGATGCCGTCGAGCCGGTTGCGACTCTCGACCAGCTGGCGGCGCCGGTGGTCGTCGGCGGCGTTCGCATCGGCGTCCTTGACCATGCGCTGGATGTCGTCCTCGCCGAGGCCCGAGGAGCTGGTGATGGTGATCTTCTGCTCCTTGCCGGTGCCGTGATCCTTGGCCGACACGTTGACGATGCCGTTGGCGTCGATATCGAAGGTGACCTCGATCTGCGGCACGCCGCGCGGCGCGGCCGGAATGCCGACCAGGTGGAAGCGCCCGAGGGTGCGGTTGCCTGCCGCCATCTCGCGCTCGCCCTGGAGAACGTGGACCTCGACCTGCGTCTGGCTGTCCGACGCCGTCGAGAACGTTTCGCTCTTGCGGGTCGGAATCGTCGTGTTGCGCGCAATCAGCTTGGTGAACACGCCGCCCAGCGTTTCGATGCCCAGCGACAGCGGCGTCACGTCGAGCAGCAGCATGTCCTTGACGTCCCCCTTGAGGACACCGCCCTGGACCGCCGCGCCGACCGCGACCACCTCGTCGGGGTTGACGCTCTTGTTCGGCTCCTTGCCGAAGATCTCCTTGACCAGCTTCTGGATCGCCGGCATGCGGGTCTGGCCGCCGACCAGGACGACCTCGTCGATCTGCGCCGCGGACAGGCCCGCGTCGGCGAGCGCCTGCCGGCAGGGGCCGGCCGAGCGCTGCAGGAGCTCCTCGACCAGCTGCTCGAGCTTGGCGCGGCCCAGCTTGAGGCTGAAGTGCTTGGGCCCGGACTGGTCGGCGGTGATGAACGGCAGGTTGATCTCCGTCTCCTGCGCCGTCGACAGCTCGATCTTCGCCTTTTCGGCGGCTTCCTTGAGCCGCTGCATCGCCATCGGATCCTTCGACAGGTCGATCCCCTGATCGCGCTTGAACTCCGCCAGCAGCCACTCCATCACCCGCTGGTCGAGGTTGTCGCCGCCGAGGTGGGTGTCGCCGTTGGTCGACTTGACCTCGACGACTCCCTCACCGACCTCGAGGATCGAGACGTCGAAGGTGCCGCCGCCGAAGTCGTAGACGGCGATCTTCTGGTCCTTCTTCTTGTCGAGCCCGTAGGCGAGCGCCGCGGCGGTCGGCTCGTTGACCAGGCGCTTGACCTCGAGGCCGGCGATGCGGCCGGCGTCCTTGGTCGCCTGGCGCTGTGCGTCGTTGAAGTAGGCCGGCACGGTGATCACCGCCTCGGTGACCGGCGTGCCCAGGTAGTCTTCGGCGGCCTGCTTGAGTTTCTGCAGGACCATCGCCGAGATCTCCGGCGGCGAGAAGAGCTTGCCGTCGATGTTGACGCGCACGTCGCCGTTGTCGGCGCGCTCGACCTTGTAAGGGACCATCTTCATCTCGTCGGAGACCTCTTCGTACCGACGCCCCATGAAGCGCTTGATCGAGTAGACGGTGTTCTTCGGGTTGGTGATCGACTGCCGCTTGGCGACCTGGCCGACCAGCCGCTCGCCGGCGGGCGTGAACGCGACGACCGACGGGGTCGTGCGCGCGCCCTCGGCGTTGGCGATGACCTTGGCCTCGCCCCCTTCCAGAACCGCGACGACGCTGTTGGTCGTCCCCAGATCGATACCGATGATCTTGCTCAAGGTGTCCTCCTCCTTCGACAGGCCTAGCCTAGAAGTTGAGCCGCCAGCCGTCAAGATTGGCGGACACCTTTTCTAACAATCCAGCGCTTAGATTTCTTCCCGATGCGTCCAACCCCCTCGGAGCGGTCCTCCGGGGGCTCCTTCGGGGCGCTGCGAGAGCGCCTGCCGGCTAGTCGAGCAGGACGAGCGGGACGCCGGCCTCCGCCTGGACCTGGGCGAAGAGGCTGCGGTCGAGCAGCACGTCGCCGCTGACACTCTCGAAGACCTCGCCTCCATCCTCCGGGGCAAGGCCGTCGACGGTCAACCGGTAGGCGTCCTCGGTCGGCTCGAGGATGAGGCGGCGCCCGTGCGGGTCGAAGCGCTGGGAGCGGGCGAGCAGGTCGCGCACCGTCAGGTCCTCGAGACTGGCCGGGTAGCGCCCCTCGAGCAGGTAGAAGGTCCGCGCCGCCCGATCGATCGAGCCCAGGCGGGCCCGGCGCTCGAGCTGTTCGAACGAGGCGCGCGCCTCCGCCTGGGTCGGGAAGGGGTGCAGCAGGGTGCCCGGCCGCAGCAGCGCGACCGCGGTGACCAGGCCCGCCTGGGCTCGATCGATCGGGCGGCGCGGACCTTCTACCTGCTCGAGGGGCGC
>JAIOJQ010000283.1 GCA_019911865.1 Thermoanaerobaculia bacterium | reverse complement strand
GACGGCGCTCGTCGAGGCGCTCACCGCGCCGCGTCGCCGCCCAGCGCGTCCCAGCGGTGCCAGCGTGCCTGCGGATGGGCCTGCATCAGAGCCGCGATCTGTGCCGCCTCGCCCGGGCTGGTGACCGGCCCGGTGAGCAGGCGCAGGCCCGCACCCTGCTTGCCGGCCTGGCCGGCGAGCGCCGCGGTGAGCGCCTCGACGAGCGCCGTCCACGTCGCGATCCGCCCGAGGTGGGTCACCGCCTGCGAGCGATCGGGATCGTAGAGGCCGAGCACCGAGGCCTGGGCGATCGCCGGGGAGGCGCCGCGGCTCGCCGGGTGCTGCGGATTGCCCTCGAGCTTGGTCGGCCGCCCCTCGTGGCTTTCGGCCAGCAGCGGCAGCGCCCAGCCGCCGAGAGTCATCGCGGTGGCGAAGAAGAGCGGCCGCCCCGGCAGGATCTGCTCGGGCTGCCGCACGTAGGGGACGATCTTCTCGATCGGCTGGCGGGTGCAGGAGGTCAGGCCGGCGAGGCCGAGCGACGCCGCCGCGAGCTGCAGGAAGTTGCGCCGCGACACGTCCGAAGGCCACTCGGCGGCGAAGCGCGGGAACTCCCGGTGCACCATCTGTTCGAACTCGGGGGTCGCCGCGACCTCCTCGAGACTGCGCCAGTAACGCGGCCCGCGGGCCGCCGCGAGGCGCTCGCGCACGGCCGCGAGAGCGACCGGCGCGGCGGCGGCATCGGGGCGCTTCCACTCCTCGTGGCAGTCGCCCTCGTCGCGCAGGACCGGCAGCTTGGATTCGACTTCGGACATTTCGGCCCTCAGCGGTGGCAGGTCGAGCAGCTGGTCTTCGACTGCACGTTGTAGAGCGACGCCAGGCGCAGCTGCTCCTGTTCGAAGCCGGCCGGCGGTGTCCAGGCGACGTTGGTGACCTCTTCACGCGGCCGGATGTTGGGCA
This sequence comes from Thermoanaerobaculia bacterium, assembly GCA_019911865.1. Lineage (GTDB taxonomy): Bacteria > Acidobacteriota > Thermoanaerobaculia > Multivoradales > JAGPDF01 > JACTMI01. Next base: position 8,788 of record JAIOJQ010000283.1, on the reverse strand, counting down.
CCGGGTCCTTGTGGCAGTCGAGGCACCACTGCATCTGCAGGGTCGCGAACTGGTACATCAGCGGCATGCGGTCGACCTGCCCGTGGCAGGTGACGCAGGCGACACCCTTGGCGACGTGAATCGAATGGTTGAAATAGGTGAACTCGGGCAGGTCGTGAACCCGGTTCCACTCGAGCGGCTTGCCGTCGCGGAAGCTGGCGCGCACCGGCTCGAGCATCGCGGCATTGGTCCACAACTGGTTGTGGCAGTTCATGCAGGTCGCCGTCGGCGGAATTCCCGCCGCGGCCGTCGTCTCCACCGCCGTGTGGCAGTACCGGCAGTCGATGCCGATCTGGCCGACGTGGTGGTCGTGACTGAACGGTACCGGCTGCTCGAGGACCAGCCCCTGCCGGGTGACGTAACCCGAGCGCGCAAGCGAAAACACGGCCGCTCCGACCCCCGCGAGGAGGAAGAGCAGGAGCACCACGCTGCCCCGCGCGAGGGCATTGGCACTGCGAGGAAATAGCTGAGCCATAGTCGAGACCAACCTGTCGGATTGCCGCGAAGGACGCACGATACCGGACGCCCGACGAACCGTGCAAGAAAACTTGTGAAAACTTTCACGAGCGGCGGGGGGTCGTCAAGTCCGGCGGCGGCAGAGGCTCCGTCACGGCCTCGCGAACGGCGCCCGAAGCCTCCCGGATGCGGCTTCAGGCTAGGATCCCCCGTCGGTTTCAGCCGGGAGACTCGGTATGAAGAAGCGCCTCGAACGCGTCGCGAGCCCGCAACTCGGACGCTCGGTCAGCCTCTGGTCCTACGGGCACTGGGGCCAGCCCCTGCTCGTCTTCCCCACCGCCGCCGGGTTCGCCCACGAGTGGGAGACGCAGGGCATGGTCGACGCCCTCGCCCCCCTCATCGACGCCGGGCGAATCAAGCTCTACTGCCCGGAATCCAACGTCGCCGAGGCGTGGACACGCCAGGAGGGCGACCCCTCCTGGCGGATCCAGCGCCACATCGCCTACGAGAAGTGGGTGATCGAGTCGCTGGTGCCGAAGATCCGCGAGGACTGCCAGGCGCCGGACATGCCGCTCGCCGTCGCCGGCGCCTCCCTCGGCGCCTTCTATGCCGCCAACATGGCGCTCAAGCACCCCGAGACCTTCCGCTGGGCGCTCTGCATGAGCGGGCGCTATGCGATGACCCACTTCACCGACGGCTTCTCCAACGCCGACGTCTACTTCAACAACCCCCTCGCCTACGTCGCGCATCTGGGCGGCGAGCCACTCGAGCGGATCCGCCGCCACACCCACCTGGTGCTGGTCTGCGGCCAGGGCAACTGGGAGGAGGGCTGCATCGAGGAAACGCGCGCGCTCGGCGCCCTGTGCGAGGCGCGGCAGATTCCCCACGAGCTGGATATCTGGGGGCACGACGTGTCGCACGACTGGAGCTGGTGGGCCCGCCAGGCCCGCTACCACGTCACCCGCCGCTTCGGGCGCTCCTGAAGCGCCGGCCTTCTTCGCTCACTCCCAGCGCAGCGCCTCGATCGGAGCCAGACGCGAGGCCTTGAGCGCCGGCCAGGTGCCGAAGGCGAGTCCGACCGCGGTGCAGAAGGAGAGCCCCCAGGCCACCCACTCGAGCGGCACGTGCACGGCGAACTCGGTGAACAGGGTCACCACGTTGCCGAGCGCGAAGCCCACCGCGACCCCGATCACGCCGCCGAGGTTGCACAGCAGCACCGCCTCGAGGAGAAACTGCGCCAGAACCCAGCGCCGGCGGGCGCCCAGCGCCTTGCGGATGCCGATCTCGCGCGTCCGCTCGGTCACCGAGACGAGCATGATGTTCATGATGCCGATCCCGGCGACGACCAGCGCGATGATGCCGATCACGAAAGCGCCCGCCTTGACGCCCGCCGTCGACCGATTGAAGGCGCGGATCTGGCTGTCGTTGGTGAACAGGTCGAAGTCGTCCTCCTCGCCCGGGCGCACTCCGCGCTCGACCCGCAACACGGCGCGCGTCTCCTCGATCGCCTCGGCGAGCAGCTCGGGCGTCCTGGCGCGCACCGTGACGTTGACCGAGCGTTCGCGATTGCCGTCCCCGTCGGCGAGTCCGTAGTGATCGATCCATGTGGTCACCGGCACCAGCACGTACTGGTCGTAGCCGCCACCGAACGACGACTTCTTCTCCTCGAAGACCCCGACCACCGTGTAGTTGCGCCCGTCGAGTCGCACCTCGCGGTCGATCGGGTCGACGAACGGGAAGAGATCCTCGGCGAGGGCGTAGCCGATCACCGCCACCCGCCGCCGTACCCGCAGGTCCTCGTCGGTGAGGTTGCGGCCGAGGCCGATCAGGTGGGTGTTGTTGGGAGCGTACTGGCCGTCGCCGCCGACCACCGAGATCCGACCCTCGACCGTCTCGCCGCCGGAGCGCAAGGACGAGCCGAAGCGCCAGAGCTCGGCGCCCACCAGGTCGACCGAGCGGACCTTGTCGCGGATCGCGTCGGCGTGCGCGACGGTCAACGGCGATCGCGCCTGGATCTTCCGCCAGTCGCGATCGCCGGGACCGAAGTTCCCGGCCGGCCACTTCTGCACCTGGAAAGTCTGCGAGCCGAGCACCGAGAGCTGCTGCTCGATCTCGGTCTGCACCACCGAAATGGCGGTCATTACCGCGATGATCGACGCCACCCCGGCGACGATGCCGACCAGCGTCAGCACCGACCGGAGCTTGTTCGAGCGGATCGACTCGAAAGCCATCGGAAGCGTCTCACCAGCGCGCACGGTCGCCCCCTCTCACTCGTAACGCAGCGACTCGATCGGGTCGAGGCGCGAAGCCCGCCATGCGGGAACGATTCCGGAGATCACCCCGACGGCGATCGATACCGCGAGGGCCACGATGACGATCCCCGGCGACACGCTGGCCGGCATCAGCATCCGGTCGATGATCTCGGCGACGCCGATCGCCAGCATCATGCCGACGAGACCGCCGATCAGGCAGATGATCGACGACTCGAACAGGAACTGGGTGAGGATCGCGCCCCGCCGCGCGCCGATCGCCTTGCGCACTCCGATCTCGCGCGTGCGCTCGGTGACCGAGACGAACATGATGTTCATCACGCCCACCCCGCCGACGAACAGCGAGATGCCCGTGATCACGATGCCGATGAGCAGCACGACGCCCATCACGCTGTTGAACATCTGCACCAGCGAGTCCATCTTGTTGAGCGAGAAATCGTCCCTCTCGAGCGGCGAGAGCTTGCGGATCTTGCGCATCTCGCCGACGACCTCGTACTCGAAGTCCTCGAGCGGCATGCTCGGCGGCGCCTTGACCGCGATGTCGATGTTGCGGTCGATGGCGCCGAAGGCCCGCGCGAACGTGGTGATCGGCACGAAAACCTGGGAGTCGAGGTCCGGGCCGCCGAAGAAGCTCCCGCCGCCCTGCTTCTCCATCACGCCGATCACCCGGAAGGTGCGGCGGCCGACGCGGATCTCCTTGTTGAGCGGATCGACACCCTCGAACAGCCGCTCGCGGATGGTGTCGCCGATGACGGCTACCGCCCGCTGCGCCTGGACGTCGGAGGCCGAGAGGAAGCGGCCGGCATCCGGCACGGCGCTCGACACCAGCATCTGTCGCTCGGTCGTCCCCAGCACGTTGACGTTTTCGAGCGTCTTCGAGGCGTACTTGAGCGACCGCTGCGTCGAGGTGCTCGGGTTGACCGCGACGGCTCGCGCCAGCTGCCGCTCGAGGCGCTCCGCCTCGCGCAGCGACACGGCGGGCCGGTTGCGGAACTCGAAGAAGTTGCCGCGGATGATCCACGGCATGCGCGACACGTAGACGACGTCCGAGCCGAGCGCCGAAACGCTCTCCTTGAACGAATTGGCGAGGCCGTTGACGGCGGTCATCGTGGTGACCACCCCGAGCACGCCGATGATGATGCCGAGCGTCGTCAGGACGCCGCGCGCCGCGTTGGCACGCAGCGCGCCGAAGGCGATGCGCAGCGCCTCGGCGACCTCCTGGCGGTTGATCCGCACGGCCTCAGGCTCGCGCTTCGAGGGCGGCCGGCGCCGCGACGGGGATACCCGCGGGCCGGCCGGAGTCCTCCGCCACCGGCAAGTCGCTCTCGATCACCCCGTCGCGCAACCGCACGATCCGCCCGGCGTTGCGCGCCACCTCGTCCTCGTGGGTGACCAGGATGACCGTGTTGCCGGCCTCGTGGAGCTCGCGGAAGAGGCCGAGAATCTCGTCGCCGGTGGCGCTGTCGAGATTGCCGGTCGGCTCGTCGGCGAGCAGGATCGACGGCCGGTTGACCAGCGCCCGCGCGATCGCCACCCGCTGGCGCTGACCGCCCGACAGCTCGTTGGGCCGGTGCCGCATGCGATCGGCGAGCCCGACCCGGGCGATCGCCTCCTCGACCAGAACCCGGCGCTCCGCCCGGCCGACGCCGGCGTAGACGAGCGGCAGCTCGACGTTGCGGAAGACGTCGGCGCGCGGAATCAGGTTGAAGGTCTGGAAGACGAAGCCGATCTTGCGGTTGCGAATCTCGGCCAGCTCGTTGTCGTTCAACTTTCCAACGTCCTCGCCATCGAGGCGGTATCTGCCCGAAGTAGGTACGTCGAGGCAGCCGATGACGTTCATGAGGGTCGACTTGCCCGATCCCGAGGGACCCATGATCGCGACGTACTCATTCTCATCGACGTCGCAGCTCACGCCGCGCAGCGCGGGGACCTCGATCTCCCCCATGACATACGTCTTGGTAATGTTCTCTATGTCGAGACCCATGGTGACCTCATTTTCCTCAGTTGGGTGGATCGGCGACTCATTTGGCCAGCTTGTCGCTGTCACCGGCCGACTCGATCACCTGGGTTCCTTCGGCGAGGTCGCGGCTGATCGCACGGTAGTTGCCGACGACGACCTTCTCGCCCTCTTCGATTCCCTCCAGAATTTCGATATGGGTTTCGCTCTGGATACCGGTCTTCACCTGCCGGGCGTGGGCGACGCCGTTCTCGACGATGAAGACAACCTGGACGAAGCCATCCTCATCCGGGGTCCACTTCGACTCGGAATCGCCTTCGCCCTCGGAGCTACCCTCACCCTTTAGCTGGTCGACGGTCCGGACCGCCACGCACTGCAGCGGTACCGCGAGTGCTTCTTCGTGGGTAGCGACCACGATGTCCGCGCTGGCCGTCATCCCCGGCCGCAACTTCTCACTGGGGTCGGTCACTGCGATCTTGACCTCGAACTCGGTCTTCTGGTCGTTGCTACCTTGACCCGAGACCTTGGCGCTGCTGGCAATCTCGGTGACCTCACCCGACTGACTCAAACCGGGGAGGGCATCGACCTCGATCGAGGCGCCATCGAGGAGAGAGACCGAGACGATGTCGTTCTCGTCGACGTCGACCAGGGCTTCCATCCCCTCCAGATTGGCGATCTCCATGATGACAACCTCCTGGAACTGCGAGCCCAGGGCGATCTCACCGACCTCCTTGTTGAGCTTGCTGATGGTCCCCTCCATCGGGGCCATGATGGTGGTCTTCGACAGATCGTCGCGGGCCTGCTTGAGGGCGGCCTTCGCTTGCTCCACCTGCTCCTGGGCGGAGCGATAGCGAGCTCGTTCCACCTCGGCCGTGGCGTAGGCTGCGTCGAGAGCAGACTGTGATTCGAGGCTCTTGTTAAACAGTTCCAGAGTTCGCTCGTGGTCCCGAATAACCTTCTTCATGTTCTCGCGAGCCAGCGTCGCGCCGGCTTCGGCAGAACTAAGGCTGGCCTCCGCACTCTCGACCGCGGCCAGGTGGCGCTGGCGGTCGAGTTCCACGAGGAACTGCCCCTTCTCGACCCAGTCCCCTTCCTTGACATCCAGGCGGGTGATCTTGGCGCTAACGTCAGCGCTGATGTTCACCTGCGTGACCGGTTGAATACGCCCCGTCGCGGCGACGGTCTGAATGACCGTCTGACGAGCAACCGGCGCCGTCTCGACCTCGACCCCTTCGGGTCCTCCGCTCTTTGACTTATAGGCAATTCCCGCTCCCGCGAGGACTACCGCCGCGATTCCGACAACGACCAGGACCTTCTTTGACATGGACTCGACTCCCAACTCAGTAAATGGCAACTCGTGACTTGCAACTCGGAGCGTTCCGGGTACTCCCCGAACCGTCCTTACCGCTAACTACGTCGCCTCTGGAGTCAGGTTTCAGGCGTCTTGTCGGAACCGGCCACGAGGTCGACCAGTCGCAGCAATTCCCGTCGCACCGCCTCACGGCTGCGGGACAGTTCATTCTCAGGTGCGATGGAACCGCTGTCCGCGACCACGGACGCCCGACGAGATCTCTGGATCACAAGAAACGCTCGGGCCTCGGCCCACAAGAGGCGGAGGCGATCGAGGAAGATCACCACGCCCCAGGCCCCCGCTACGGCCAACAGGCCCACTCCAACTCCCCATCGAGGACCGAGCCAGGCCCCGGTCGCCAACCCCTCGATCAGCCAGGTCAGTGGATAGAGGACCAAGCCGCCAAACAGTTTGTAGGTCGCCGGCGTGTCGGGTTCGTGGGCAAAGCGTCCCGCCAGCACCCCGCAGAGAAGGTAGGGCACGATATTCAACGCACCTCCGAAGAGCGCCAACGGAAGCACCACGAAGAGGAGTGCCAGCGAGCGAGCGAGGAAAGATCCGACCGTCGGCAGCGAGTAGGCTGTTGCTACCTGGTCGTCTCTGAGCTTCAAGCCGCGAAGAAGTCCATCGTACTCTTCGACCGCCCGTCGTAGTGGCTGCACCAGAGCCGGTGACTCGTCATCGAGCTGTCGGTACGCGGTGATGAAGCGATGGACCATGGCAAAGCGCTCGGCAAAGCTGGTGCGGCGAGCAACATCCTGGCGCTCTCGGAGGAAGACATCGGAGGCTCGCTCGATGAGTCTGGCTTCTTCCCACGACGGATAGTTCAGGGTCACTTGCTCGAGCGCCGAGGCGATGGAGTTGGTCAAGCTCGACACGGACTCCGTCGACTCGTCGAGTGACGACTCGAGTTCGATCGGTTGCCCGACTCGCACGAGGGCCCGAGAACGAAAGCGACTCTTCACGTCGAAGGTCAATCCCACCGGCACGACAACGGTGCGCCGGACCCGCGGGTCCTCGACGCTCAGGATACGGGCCGCTCCGGTCTTGATGGCGGTCAAGGCAGGTTCGCTGTGGCTCTGCCCTTCGGGAAAGAGTGCTATCGATCCGCCCGCGGCCAAGACTCGCCGACACTGTCCAAACATCTCGTCGTTCTTGGCCGCATCGAAACCGGGATCGCGGCGCCGGTAGACCGGGATCACTCCACCGAGGCGCAAAAAGGGCCGGAGGAGCGGGTTTCTCCACAGGGTACTCTTGGCGAGGAAGCGCGGTCTTCCGGGCAGGAAGCCCACGACGAGGAGAGGATCGACGAGCGCGTTGTTGTGATTAGCGACGAAGAGCACCGGACGGTCGCCGGGGACCGATTCCTCTCCCACGACCTCCACCCGACGAAAGAAGATCCGGCACACGAGACCGGCGAGTCCCGCCACCCATTCCGGATAGGGCGCGCCCACGCTGGACTCGACTTCTGTATCCTCTTCCTCACGCATCCCGCAGGTACAATACCCCGGCCGTGAAAAATCGTCTCTGCTACACCTTCCTCCTGGGAGTCAAGGGCCTCAGCCGCCTGTTCTACCGTCCCGAAATCCGTTGGGTCGAGGATCCAGGACCGAACTGGTGGGAGGACGTCCACCTCGTCGTCCTGCTGAATCACACCAGCCTGTTCGAGCCGATCTTCCTCACCGCAGTAAAGAATGGCTTGATGCGAAGACTGGCGGAGGACGGGCTGGTCCCGGTCGCCGACAAGACCATCAATCGCCCCTTCGCCGGGTTCCTCTTTCGCCTCTTCGCGCCTGATGTCGTTCCCATCACTCGGCGCCGCGACCACACCTGGGAAGAGATGACCGATTCGATCCACGAGAACTCGATGGTCGTCCTGCTCCCCGAAGGGAGGATGGTGCGGGCCAACGGACTGGACTCGCAGGGCCGTCCGATGACGGTACGCGGAGGCGTCGCCGATCTACTCAGGGTCATTCCCGATGGCAAGATCCTCTTTGCCTACAGCGGAGGACTCCACCACGTACAGATCCCGGGGCAGGGCTTCCCCAAGTTGTTCAAGACCATCCGTATCAACTTCGAGGTCGTTCCCCTCGGACAGTATCGCGATGAGTTGGGTCTCCACACTCGCGATCCCCGAGCGTTCAAGAAGGCTGTAGTCGACGACATGACCCGACGGCGCGACGAGCACTGCCCCATCGTCGAGGGCACGACGTCGCGCCCGACCTTTCACCCGCCCTCTGCTTCCTAACGGAAAGCTCAGACTAAGCCGGGCCAAGAGAGGGACTAGTGTCTAGTCCCTAAGAGCCTCGAGCATCTCCGCCACCCGAATAAACTTATTGCGCGGACGCCCGTCCCTCTCACCCCGCTCGACCTCGGCGGCATCGATCTTCAACCAGTCGGGATAAGAAACCGCCCGGACGCCTCGTGCGAGCAAGAGATCGTCGATCCCGTCCCGGGTCGGCTCGAGGGCAGAGCCCTGGCCTCGATCGGCGAGCATGTTCTCGACCGTTTCCTTGGCATCCAATTTGTTGCTACCGATCAGACCACTCGGTCCCCGCTTGACCCACCCCACCACGTACTCGCCCGTCAGGGTCTCTTCACCGTCGACGATCCGTCCCTCGCGGTTGGGTACGACCCCGCGACGCGTGTCGTACGGCAGGTCGAGAAAGGGTTCGGACCGATAGCCGATCGCCCGAATCACTCGCTGCACGGCCA
>JAIOJQ010000282.1 GCA_019911865.1 Thermoanaerobaculia bacterium | reverse complement strand
AGACCTACCGGATCTTCACCGACCACCTGGGCAGCGTCCGGCTGGTCGTGAATGTGGCCACCGGCGCGATCGCGCAGCGGATCGACTACGACGCCTGGGGAAGGATCACGCTCGATACGAATCCGGGGTTTCAACCCTTCGCATACGCGGGGGGAATCTATGACCATCAGACAGGCCTGACACGCTTCGGAGCGAGGGACTACGACCCCGAGGTTGGCAGATGGACGAGCAAGGATCCGATCGGGTTTGCGGGCGGGAGCGCGGGTCTCTACCAGTACTGCTCGAACGATCCGGTCAACCGCATTGACCCGAGCGGCCTCTACGACGGAAGCGACTTCCTGATCGACGCCTTCGGCTGGCTCGACTCGGATTTCGGTCGAGCCGTCAGTGACACCCTGGTTGGGCTGGGCGACGGGGCGAGCTTCGGCCTCACGAAGCTGACGAGAGCCGACCATCTCCACCAGCACGTCAACTACGACAGCCTCTCCTATGGAGCCGGTTTCGCAACCGGTGTCACGAACTCCGCCGTGCTCGTGGCGGTGACGGGAGCTCCAGCAGTGGCGTCTCTGGGAGCCCGAGGTGGAGTCCTCGTCGCAGAGGCGGCTGGCGGCACGGGAATCGGCTTTGCGTCGTTCGATGCCTTCAAGCGCTTCGCCGGGAGAGCGGGTGACGGCCTCCATTGGCATCACATCGTCGAGCAGACGGAGGGCAACATCGCCCGCTTCGGCGCGCAGGCGATCCACAACACGAGCAATCTTGTGCGTTTCGACGCACAGCTGCACATCAAGCGTCTCAGTGCGCTCTATTCCTCGATTCGAGTAGGAATCACTGGTTCCACTACACTCACAGTCCGTCAATGGCTGAGCTCGCAATCCTTCGAGCAACAGCGAGAATTCGGGCTCAGAGCGATGCAGAAGATTCTCTCTGGAGAGTGGTGATGCGGAGCGTAGCTAAACTCGTACAGGAGTTTGCCGACAGCGTCGCGGCACAAACTGATGCAATCTGGCGCGGTGACTCGAGGACTGGCAACAAGTACGCTAAGCGCTACATTAGAGCCTTCGAAGAGTTGAGGAAACTCGGAGACGAGGGACGAGATGCTCTCTTGCCTTTGTTCCTTCACTCCAGGAAGGACGTTCGCGTCTCGGCGGCGGCCTTCTTGCTCCGTCATCGCACTGCCGAGGCGTTGGCTGTGCTCGAAGCCGAGGCCCGGGGCGAGGGCTTGGTTTCGTTCGAGGCCGAGCAGGCCCTACAGCGTTGGAGAGAGGGGACGTGGTCTCTAGACCCGTCCGAGTAGCCATCGGTATGTGAGCCGGAACTGAGGCAGCTTGCGCCCCGGTGTCCCGCTACGCTCCTCTCAGCTTTCTCACCGCGGCTCTTTGAAAAACAGGCATCCGGGCGATCGACTTCGCGTGGAGAGGTCAACCTCAAGCGCACCAGAGGTTTGAGGCCGAAATCGCGTCGGGCATCTGGCCGCCACAGGTCGGAGGTTTCAATCCGCAGCAGACGGTCAAGGTGCTCACATCGCTCTCCCGGCCCGATGACCGGAGCTTCTCGATGCCGGTTTCTCGGTATTCGGTCAACGCCGGCGTTCTGGAACGGCTCGACTTGCCGACCGGGGGGCGCGTGGAGTGGACGTGGGACCACTTCCAGTTTCCGGAGATCCTGGCCGATCGCTGGCCCTGTCCCCAAGAACTGCCGCCGGAGCAGTACTTCTGGACCGGCGTCCACGGCGTCACCGAGCGGCGCACCTACGATCACCTCGGGTCTCAGATCGGCACGTGGACTTATGCGCGCGAGGCCTTTCCGCCAGAGGGGAGTCCGGGCGTCCTGGCGGAGAAGCTGGTCGTCAGCGTACGGTCGCCGCTCAACGACCTGAGCGAGCATTTCTTCTCGATCTATCCGCTGGAAGGGGGCGCGCCGTACTGCCCCTGGGAAGGACCTCCGCAGTGGCAGACCAGCCTCAAGGAGTACGGCCTGCCCTACACGAGAGAGGCAAGTGACCCGCACACCGCCGACGGGATCGACCGCTTCCTCTCCCGAAAGCAGTACGACTGCCCCGCGACTGGGACACTCAACTGCGTCCTCAAGCGGAGCACCTATGTGGCCTACGAGCAGGACGCGGCGACCTCTTCCAGTTGGGACGGAGGGGAGTTGCTCGACCGCCACCGCCGGCCCTACTCGGAGCGGACGGTCTTTCACGATGACGGCGACCGCTGGACCTTGCGCACATCCTCGAACTACGACGGCGTTGGGCACTACAGGACGACGGTTTCGCAGGGCAACTTCCCTTCGAACGCCCCCGTCCGCACGGCAACGACCGGGTTCAACCCCGGACTGACCTTTCCGATTTCCCCCAGTACTCCCTGGATTCTGGGGACCTTCGACTCGACGGAGGTCAGCGAGGTCGGGGGTGCCACGTTGCACAAGGACTTCGGCTTCCAGGCGAGTACTGGGTTGCTCAACTGCGTGCGGACGCTGCGCTCGGGTACGACCCGGTCGGCGACCGACCTGCTGACGAAGTTCACGTACCAGAACGGCAACCTGGTGACCGAGTCGCACTATGGGGGCGATCTCCAGCCGATCGGAACGGGAGTCGGCTGCGGCGCACAGGGCACGTCCGTACCGATCACGATCCAGCACGAGTGGGATCACGGCGTGCGAGCGCGCAGCCAGTACTCCGGAGCCACGAGTTACCTGCTCGACCTGGACATCGATGCCGCGACCGGCCTGCCAACGGCGAGTCGCGACTCGGCTCTGGTGCAGACCGACTTCTCCTACGACAAGCTCGGCCGGACGACGCGCATCGATCCGCAGGCGCCTCCGGGGGGCGGCCTGCGCGACGGCGTAACGCAGATCGTCTATCCGGCGGGCAATCCCGCGGAGGTGATCGTGCGGCGTTGTGATCCTGGCGTGCTCAGCTGCATCGCCTCGGTTGCCAAGTCGATCGAGGAGGTTCGCTTCGACGGGCTGGGGCGCGTGATCCGCGAGAAGCGGACGCGGCCCAATCCGGCGGGGGGAGCTGCGAAGTGGAGCAAGCGGGTGACGGGTTGGGACGGGGCCGGCCACCGGACTTCGGTCTCGTCCTGGGTGGACGAGACGGCGTCCAACCCCCCGAAGACCACCTTCCAGGATTACGACCCCTTCGGGCGACCCGGCAGAATCACCGCCCCGGACGGCTCCGAGACGAACTTCACCTACCAGGGTGTGCGGTTGACGACGACCGAGCAGGAGATCGACCTGAGCCAGGGGAGCGACGCTCAGACGCCGGTTGAGCGGCGCGAGACGTTCGATCATCGCGGCCGACGGATCACCGTCGAGGAGTACTCCAATCCGGCCGCGCCGGCAACCTACGTCCAGACCACCTATCGCTACGACGCCGGCGACCGACTGGACCGGGTGCGCGTCGATTCCGGGGGGACCAATCAGGATCGCCTGTTCACCTATGACGGCCGCGGCTTCCTGCTCTCCGAGCAGCATCCGGAGAAGGGCGGCCTGAGCGGCCACGGCACGGTGCAGTACGGCAGCTACGACGCCCGGGGCAAGGCCGGCTATCGCCGCGACGTGGGGGCGGGCGGGGTGGCGAACCGCGAGGTGCGCTTCGTCTACGACGGCGAAGAGCGGCTGTACCGGGTGCGGGACGGGTCGAACGCCCTGTGGAAGGAGTTCACCTACTACACGGGCAACACCGCCGGTGCGAGCCTGGGCAAGCTGAAGACGGCCTGGCGCCACAACGACCTGGACGTCCCGACCAACGCCAGCTATGACGTGACGGAGACTTACGAGTACGAGGGGCGCCACGGCAGGGCCTCGAAGCGGACGACACAGCTTCGCGTCGGCGGTGTGCTCGAGGAGACCTGGTTCTTCGAAACGGACTATGACCGGTTCGGCTCGCCGGACTGGATCTCCTACCCTTGCACGGGCGCTTCCTGCTCGGGCGACACGCCCTCGCGCGAGATCGAGGTCACCTATGATCAGGGCCTGATGGTTGGCATCGAGGAGCTCGGCACGGGGGCCGACTGGGCGAGCTCGCTCACCTGGCATCCGAACCTCACGCTGGCCAAGGTGACGCACGGCAACGACCTGGTCGAGACGATCGCGGCCGATGCGAACGGCATGGCGCGGCCGGCCTCGATCACCTGGGCGCAGGGCGGGACTTCGAGCGGCACGGGCAACTACGTGTTCGACGGAGCGGGCAACGTCTCGCGCATGGGGCAGGATCACTTCCAGTACGACCAGGTCTCGCGGCTGGTCTTCGCGACGCTCGGCTCGCTGGGGCGCACGCAGGCGTCGAGCTTCGACCGCTACGGCAGCTTGACTTCGCTTGCCACGGACGGCCAGCCGGCGCAGGCGATCCCCGTGCGCGGCGCCACCAATCGTCTGCTCGCCGGCGGCTACGATGCTTCGGGGAATCTGCTCAGCTGGAGCGGCAACACCTACGCCTGGTCACCGGTCGACACGCTGACTTCATGGACCAACGGCTCGGAGGGGTCCTCCTACGTCTACACGGCCGACGACGAGCGGCTGCTGGCCCTGCACTGGAACAACGGGAGCCAGACCTGGACGGTGCGGGACTTCGGCAACCGGGTGCTGCGGCGCGACGAGCGCCTGCCGCCGATCGCCCTGGACGGCGAGGGGTCGCAGCTGGCCCCCTGCCCGTCGGGCACGCCGAGCACGCAGGTCTTCTGCGACGGCTTCGAGAGCGGCAACGCCGGCGGCTGGACCTCGACGCAATCGGGCCCGGCACGGACGGTGACCGACTACGTCTGGCGAGGCGCCCAGCTGCTGGGCAGCCAGCTGATCGGCGACCCGTGGCGCCACTACGGGCTCGACCACCTGGGCACGATCCGGGTGGTGGCGGGCGACATCCCGGACGGCTTCCTCGCCGAGCACACGTACTTCCCGTTCGGCCGAGAAGCCACCGAGCTCGGCCAGGACGCCGAAGCGATGAAGTTTACCGGCCACGAGCGGGACCTCCAGACGACTCCCGCCAACCAGAACGACGATCTCGACTACCTGCATGCGCGGTTTTCGAGTCCGGTGGTCGGGAGGTTTCTGAGTATCGACCCTGTCGGCGGAAGACCATCGTCGCCGCAAAGCTGGAACCGCTATTCCTACGTGATTGGCCAGCCACTGAACTACACCGACCCGACCGGAGAACTCCCGGCGTCGGAGATTGCCGAAATCCTCGCGCGCTACTTCGAGGATGCCAAAGAAGCTGTGATGTCCACCATGTCCGACGGCAGCTTCGCCGGAGCGCTGAATGCGGCGATCCATGGCACCGTTATCGACGTCGCAGCGGCACAATTCAACTTCATCGGCGATGTGGCTCGAATGGGCAACGAAACAGGCGACGCGATCGGGTCGGATTCGGGACCCGGAGGCATCGCCTTGGCGGTTGGGCGTGATGCGCTCCGGGTGGCAGCGGTCGTCGCTCCTGCTGTCGCAGCGGGTCGCTCCGCTAGTGTTCGAGTGGCTGAGGTTGGCTGGACGCTTGGCGATTTCAAGTCTGCCGAGAAGTGGGCGAGCCAGATGGCAAAGCGCGGTTGGACTCGGCGTCAGATCTCGGAGGCTGTTCGAACGGGCGAACGGTTCGCCGCAGAGAACATGGTGAACAAGGGCAACGCCGCTACCCGATTCATTCATCCGCAAACTGGACGATCGGTAGTCCTCGATGACGTTACGAAGGAGGTTCTCCATGTCGGAGCAGATGGTTTCAAGTACTGAACCCGTTTACGTGCGACTTCTCGGCGAAGGGACGAGCGTCTATCGGCCGGCTGCTGCCGTGCACACGGCACCTGGCCAAGCACTGCTGGTGGCGCCTCGGAGCTATGATCCGGAGGATGAAGACTGGGAGTTCAAGCCTGGCACCCACGTGAAGCTTGAGGCGAGGGTATTGGAGGGAGTTCAGGTACTTGTTGCGATCTCGGCAGTGTGAGCTTCGGGCAATTCTTGATCGAAAGGTCGGCGACGAGGGTTGGACCACCTTTTCGCGATCCAGCGTCGGGCCCGACGGCATGACTGTTGAGGTGCAGTACTCCAACCGTGCCCAATACTCGATCCCGACCGCCTATATCGTCCGTTGGGGGATTCACACGGCGGGAGCGAAGGCGCCAGGGGAGGCAGCTCGAGTCCTTCGGGTCCGACGCGCACGGAAGAATCAGGTAGTGCGCGCTACCTTCACGGATGGGACGAAGGGCGATATCGCCTGGGACACGGTTCTGATGGCTTGCGAGCCACGCTACGAGCACTATGGTGGACTCACCGAGGAGTCAACGAAGCTGACGGAGTCCTGGGCCAGGCGTGGCCGCCGATTCAGGATCGATGACGCCTAGCAACAATCCAACTTCGAAGGCGACTTCACCGAGGCCGGTGCGATGGTGGGGTTCGAGATTCTTCCCGGGCCTGCTGACAACGCTCTGGCGAGAGCTCCTCGGCTTTAGCTCGGAGAGCAAGGCGCTCGGAGCGAGGCATCCCGTGTGGCCCAAGTACCTCTGTGGCGCCAGGAGCGGCTTTCGAGTGGGGCTTCCCCGTTTCGATAGTGCGGATGACGGTGCACTGGTCGCGCTTGGAAAAGTCCTCAATCGTGGTTTGAGGCCGAGACAAGATACCGCGGGCCGCTCGAGTAGACGAACCTCTGGGCGCTGTCGAGGGTACGTCGATTGAGGAGGCCGACGAGCTTGCGCTCGATCCGGGAGACGACGCCCTGGTCGTGGAAGGAACCGACAAGGGCGAGGGAGCGGGAGAGCGGGAAGGTGATCTCCGTCTCCTTGACGCCGAAGCCAAAGAAGGGACCGGCGTCCGGCGAGGTGGCGACGACCGAGACGGGATTGTCGGAGGCGATGAAGTCGTCTTCACCGGCCTCGAAGAGGCTCCAAGTGCGGGCGGCGATGACCGGGAAGAGCGCCTCATGCATCTCGAGGAGATTCCGGATCGCGACGATGGGATCGAAGACGATCTGGTAGCGGCTCGGCTCGTCGATGAAGGCGAGCAGCGTCTCCCGGTTCATCTCCTCGCGAATCGGCTTGCCCTCCCGCTCCATGTCCTTCTTGAACGCCTCGTATGCCTGCGGGTGGGCGAGGGTGAAGCGGAGATGGAACCGCGCCATCTCTTCCTTGCTGCGCAAGAAGAACTTCCGGAAGCCCGGGGTACGGACGATCGAGATGGCGATGAAGCGAACGAGCGCTTCGAGCTCCTTGCCGGTCGGTAGCGCCCGATCCCGCGCGATACGCGCCAACACGTCCGCTCCCTCGTCGTCGAAGCGGGCGAGGACGTCGCGCTCGACGGCATCGGGCGGCAGCCCGTCGAGATCGACCCGGTAGAAGTCGTTCTCGAAGCCGGTCGCGTCGGGCCTCGCGCGAAACTGTCTCCCCTCCTGCCGGTCGTGGACCCACAGGAAGTCGTCGCGTCGGCCGCTCGGCGTGAAGCCTGCGAGGTAGAAGCCTGGGACGTAGTGATGCGCTCGCGCGACGGGCGCTTGCGCCCG